>JBFEVX010000122.1:0-11184 GCA_041546685.1 Bacteriovoracaceae bacterium
GTTCTTTGTAGATCGATTAACTGAGAACTTTTTTAGAGAAGGCTTTTACTTTAGTAGAATGCAAATGAATGTTGAAGATATTGATCAGCGCTTTGTTAAGCTGAATATTGTTGTCGATCTTAACAAACGATACAACTTTAGCTTTCGTGGGAACCGCTTTTTTTCCAGGTCAGAGCTGATTGAAGCAATTGAAAAAAGACTCAAAAATGAAGTCAAGATGATGAGCTCTAATTTAATGGAGAGCTTTATTTCTGAATTGTATATGGAAAATGGAGTCTACAATACAACAGCTGACATATCTATTAGAACAGGAATTACAAAGAACGGAATGCGGTTTGAGAACTTCTATGTAGATATCAAAGAAGGTAACAAAATTAAACTTTCTCAGATTACTTATAATGGGAACAAGGCCATCTCTATTGAGAGATTACAAGATATCTATGAAGAAAAGGGTTCCGTTTTAGCTTCAAGAGGATTTCTCGATACAAAATTCCTCGAAAATTTCTCGGGACTTATTAAAGAAGAATATCTAAGTAGAGGATTTGTTTTTGTTGATGTTTCAAAGCCAGATATTCAAATTGATGATCAAAAAAGACTGGCCTCAGTAAAATATATTATCACTGAAAAGCAGCCCGTTAGAGTTGCAAAAATTAATTTAAAAGGCTTGCCTTTCGAGTTGAAAAACCAAGTTCTCTCTCTCTTTGTAAACAAAGAAGGAGACAATATAAATTTGATTGATTTGCAGTCTGACATCGAACGTCTTCAAGATGGATTGAGAGAGTTGGGTTATTACTTTGCTACAATCAAAAATGCCAATCAGGGAGAAATTGTTCGATACAATAAGAGTTTTACTGAAGCAGATATTGAACTCGACATCGATCTACAAAAGAAAACAGTATATGACGGTATATTGATTACGGGAACTCAATATACAAAAAATGATGTCATTGAACGAGAGCTAGAATTCAAAAAAGGAGATCCTGTCACTCCTAATAAATTGGAAGATTTAAAGAATAGATTGACTGCCCTTGGATTATTTTCACTTGTTCGGATCAGTCCTTATGTTGTGAATAAAAATTCAAAAGATGATACTTTTAGAACCAACGTACTTATTCAGTTGAGAGAAAAAGATTTTGGATCTTTCGAATTTGCACCTGGCTATCGTACAGACCTTGGTGCAAAACTTTCAATGAGTGTTAACTACGCCAATGTCGGGGGTTATAATCATACGATTGGATTTAAGGGGCAAGTAAACCAGAGGCTTGATTCTTCTAATATAAATGCCACGAGAAGGGCACAATTTGAAAAGATGACAGAATTTCTTACTAGAGCAAATTATAATTGGCCTCATGTTCTTGGTAGTAAATTTGAACTCGATTTCTCTGCGCAGTTTCAGAGGAGAAGATATTTTGATTTTGATGCAGATATCTTGAGAAGTTCTGCTCAATTGAGCCGAGTACTTTGGTCGTCGCTCTCAAGAGATTTCAAATCAAAGAAAGTGAAGAGGTATCAACTCACTGGAGCTTTGAAATATCAGTTTGAAACAATTTCTCAGTATCAGGCCTCTGATGAAATTGATAATGATTATTTTAGAATTGGCGGTTTAACTCCATCTCTCGACCTAGACCTGAGAGATGATCCAATTGATCCGAGATATGGTGCTTACTTTGGTTTAAGTTGGGAGTTTGCGAATCCAGCGCTTCAATCAATTGAAGATGAGGACCTTGTTGTTGATTTTCATAAAATTGTTTCTAGAAACAAGTTTTATTATTCATTTGGGCATATGACGTTGGCCTTCTCAACATCGTTTGGTGTTCAAAAAAATAACTCAACATATTTAAAGACAGACGGCAGCGGTGACACCATTGGTTATATTCCAAGTATCAAGGTATTTAGATTGGACGGTGTTGACACTGTGCGTGGTTTTTCTAATGAGGAAATTAATATTTTGGACAATCAGCAAGACATTGGTGATGTCATCATTAGAAATAAGGCCTATTTTGCCAATATTAAATTTGAACCTAGGTTCAGAGTAACAGACAACTTTATTACTGGGCCTTTTTTCGATGCGGGCCGTGTCTATATAAACTCATTTAAACCTTTGGATTTACGTACTTCTGCCGGCCTTACCATGAAATTGCTTACTCCAGTTGGCTCGCTGGACTTCGACTATGGGATCAAATTGAAGCGTCGAATAAAGCCTAACGGAGACAATGAACAGTTTGGTCGATTTCACCTCTCAATTGGGTTTTTCTAGTTACGTTAAAATGTTTGTAAGTTCTTGACGACAGGCCCAAAAATCCTATATAAGGTTCTTCACTTTTGAAATTTGCGACTATAAGAAGTTGTATTTTAAACAATATATATTGTGGAAGGTTAGTTATGTACACGCAAAAATCGTTTGTTCTTAAGCCTGCTGATGCTGAAAAAAAATGGTGGCTTATTGATGCTCAAGATAAAGTGGTTGGTAGACTTGCTACTGAAATCGCTGACATTTTGAGAGGAAAAAGAAATCCTAAGTACACTCCACACACAGACTCTGGTGACTTCGTTGTTGTTATCAACGCTGACAAAGTTCAGTTCACTGGTGCAAAGTGGGATGACAAAAAATATTACTGGCACACTGGTCACATTGGTGGAATCAAGCAAAGAACTGCCAAAGAGCAACTAGAAAAAAGACCAGACCTTATCATCATGAATGCTGTTAAGGGTATGCTTCCAAAGAACACACTTGGTAGACAACAACTTACCAAGCTAAAAGTGTTTGCTGGAGAAACTCACAACCACGAGGCTCAAAAGCCTGAAGTTTATAAGTTCTAATTAGTAGTAGAAGAGGAAGATTGTTATGGCTGCAAAAGGAAAGACTTACGACGCTCACGCAGTAGGAAGAAGAAAAGCTTCAGTAGCTCGTGTTTACCTTAAAGAAGGATCTGGAAAGATCAAAATCAACAAAAGAGAATTCGCGGAATATTTTCCAAAAGCGACTTCAAGATATGTTGTTAACCAACCACTAAGCTTACTTAAGCTTTCTGATAAATATGATCTTAACGTAAATGTTAAGGGTGGTGGAACAACTGGACAAGCTGGTGCTATCAGACTTGGTGTTTCAAGAGCTCTACTTAAAGTTGACCCAACTCTAAGAGGTGAACTTAAAAAAGCTGGATTCCTTACCAGAGATGCCAGAGTTGTTGAAAGAAAGAAATACGGTCTTGCTGGTGCAAGAAGAAAGTTCCAGTTCTCGAAACGTTAATTTCTTTCTCGTCAAAATTTATTCGATCAAAAGCCCACCTTTTCAAGGTGGGCTTTTTTATGTCAGGATGCACTTGTGGAATACATTGAAGTCAAAAGTGCCAAAACCAATAATCTTAAATCTGTCGATGCCAGGATTCCTTTAAATTCAATCACGACTATTTGTGGCCCATCAGGGTCTGGAAAAAGTTCCTTGGCCTTTCATACACTGCTGGCCGAGTCTACCAGAAGGTTTGTAAATTCTTTTCCGGCGAAAATGAGACTGTTCTTTGATATTCCAACACGGGTGGAAGTCGATTCAATTTCTCCTGTACTTCCCGCCTTCGGGCTGCCTCAAAATAATCCAATTATTAACTCTAGATATAATGTTTTAGAACATATAGATGCACTCAATTCCCTTTTGAAGATATTCTTCGTTAAAGGTGTTGATTATTGTAGAAACCATGATTCGTCCTATGTATCGCAAGATATGGGTGAGGCCTTGGAAAATTTCGTAATGAAAATGAAGCCCAAGGATGATGAGGTTGTAAGAATTTTTCTATCTACATTCAGGCATCCTGAAATTTTTGAAAATGGTCCAACTCCCACGAAAAGTATTTCAAATGAAATGAAGAGCATTGATGAATTTAATGAAGATCATCAGTTTTGGGAGATCTTCAAGATTAAAGGGAAATCTACGTCGAAGCTTGCTAAAAAATTAAATGAAGTCATCACAAGCAAGACAACAGAGGTTTATGGACTGGTAGCTCTGGAGAAGACCTCAAAAATTGAACTTTTTCATTTGTATAAAGGCGAAGTGTGTAAAAAAGGTGGAGAAGCAAAAATATTGACTGTCGAATCAATTGATCACATCAGTCCTTTGAATGCTATGGGCGCTTGTGACAAATGTGGTGGCCACGGGATGATGCTCGAATATGATCGGCTAAAAATCGTAAAAAATCCTAATTTGTCGATCAAGGAAGGAGCTATTCAAACTCTCAAGCATAGTCGAATTGCCCATCATAGTCGGTCATTTTTAATGGGCTTGAAAAAAGAGGGGATTGATCTTGATAAGCCATTTCTAAAAATAACCGACAAAGAATGGGAAAAAATCTGGAATGGCAGCCGAACGAGAGATGGACTTAAGGATTTGATCGCCTTGCTTGAAGCTAAACGTTATAAGAGTACAATTCGAATATATCTTAGAGGTATTCAAAGTGAGTATCTTTGTCCTGTTTGCAAAAGCTCTGCTCTCTCTGAGCATGCCGCTTCAAGATATATAAAAGCAGGCACAAGAAAAGTTTTTATGGGTGATCTTGTAAGTATGTCACTTGAAGAAAACTTGAATGTGATCAACAGTTTGAAGGATGAGCATTACAAAGATGTTGCTTATCCCATTCGAGACTTGAAAAAGAAACTTTCAATATGTGTGGATATGGGACTCGGTCATTTGAGTGGTACACGAAAGGTAAGGTCACTAAGTTCAGGAGAGTATCAACGTCTTCTACTGGTGAAATACCTTTCCTATCAGGGGGAAGGCTCATTATTTGTTATGGATGAGCCAAGCTTGGGATTGGGTATTCGTGAGCAAAAATCATTATTCAAGTATATCAAAGAACTGAAGAAACAAGGCAATACGATACTGATGGTCGAGCATAGTGATTTCTTCATTAATAATTCTGATCACCTTATTACAATGGGACCCGGCGCAGGACTGAATGGTGGGGAGATCATCAAGCCAAAGAAGAATAAGTCAGTAAAGATTAAGTTTTCAAAAACTTTAAAAAATACAGGCAAGTCAGAAAACTTGGAGGTCAAAGGTCTTGAGATTTTTGAGACAAGGCCAATTGATTTTAAAATTCCAAAAGGATCTATCACATGGGTGAATGGAGATTCTGGAACAGGAAAAAGTCTTTATCTTGTTAAAAGTATGTCCGAATACCTTAACCGCATGAGCGGAGAGGGTGGTGTATATGACCCTTCTGTTTCTATTAAGTCGACAAAAGGGTTTGAGAAAATTTCTTCTATTAAAGTTTTTGATGGAGGAATGAGTGGGATAAGTTCTAGATCGACTATTTCGACATACCTTGATTTGGCCGGAGCACTTCGAAAGTATTATGCAACATTACCAGTCTCGAAAAGTTTGAATTTGAAAGATGGACACTTTTCGGCAAACTCTGATCTTGGAAAGTGTCCAACTTGTGATGGAAAAGGAACTATCGAAGTAGATATGACTTACTTTGAGGATGTTGATCTTGTTTGTGAAGATTGTAATGGAATGAAAATCAGACCATACCTAGCAAACATTTCAGATGGGGAAAATACCTTCTTTGAAACAATCAATTCACCTTTAGATGTGACATTTTCAAAAATTAATTTGACTCCAAAATATAGAAAGCTCCAGGAGAGGTTAAAGCTCTTGAATCTTTCTCATTTGAATCCAGATAGAAAAATTAATTCTCTTTCGGGGGGAGAAAGGCTTCGAATAAAACTACTTTCATCTCTTCAAAAGAAGATCGAAAACTCATTGCTGATTTTCGAAAATATAAGTTTTGGACTTTCAAAGAGTGAGCTTGTTGGTTTGAGTGAGATGATAGAAGGACTAGTTGTCACCAATAATACAGTTTTGATTATCGATCAAAATGAATGGTTCAAGGATGTTGCCGGTTATGAAATGACCTTCAAAGGTCTTGGGATTAATCCGACTTTGGCGAAAATCAAATAAGCGGCAATATAGATGGGCGATCTGCCCGAATGATTAGTGGAAAATTCTCGTAATATCAATCACTTGAAGATACCCTCTCGGCTGATAATAAAACCCGATAAAATAAGTAAAGTATTCGGTAAAAATGCCGATAAATCAAAAGGTTACTGATTTCTCGGGAGTGGTATGATTCGTCTTACGCAGTTTTCATTGTTTATGATGACCATGGGCCTAATTATGGTCCAAGCTGCTACTTTTATTCCACTTTCCTTTGAGCAGCAGGTGAATGAGTCCTATGGTGTGATCAAAGGGTCTTATGTCAGTAGTGTCTCAAAAAAGCTGCCAACCGGTGAGGTTGTAACAGAGTCGATCTTTAAAGTTTCAGAGTTTTCAGGAATTAAAAATCACGAAATTATCAATAAGAACAATTTCAAAATTTTACAACCTGGTGGTAGATGGCAAGGAGTTATGTATCACGTTGATGGTTCTCCAGTTTTTGAGCCTCAAAAAGAAGTGGTATTACTGCTGAGTAAGACGCCTCACGGTTTCGTTCCAACTAATTTGGGTCTTGGAAAATATGAAATTTTTAAGAGTGCGGGGATCAGCTATCTACGTTCATCAGTTTTTCCAAATCATTCAAGACTTGGGAAAATCAAACTATCAGATGCAATGAATTCGTTCAAAAAATATTTTGGTACGAACTTGCAGCCAGTTAATCACGATAAATTTGTCTATAAAGGTAATGTGAAAAAGAAGTTGCCCGATTCGTATACGTCTCAAGAGGGAAGAATTCCTGCTTCAGACGATGGTGTGAGAACAGAGCAAACAGGCGATTATGGAATATTTGCCATAATCATTATTTTTGCCTTGCTGGGGTTCTTTTCAGCCTATTCAATGAGGCCTCATAAAAAGAAATGAAAACACTACTGACACTTTTTGTCCTCTTGAGTGCCTTCAGTGTCAGGGCTTACGTGTTAACTCGCGGAAATAATAAGTCTTATATCAAATGGCCTACGCCTACTCCGAATTTAACTATGCATCTGGATCCTTCAAATAACAATGGAATCGGTGATTCTGAAGTGATGAGTATTGTCAGTTCATCTGCTGCTGAATGGAATTCAAACAGTGCAGTTAATATCGGTATTTCTCAAACTTCAACAACCGGTCTGGATGGAAGAAATGAAATTTCTTTTACGACGAATTCTTTGTATTTCAATGGGACTGGTGTTGTTGGCGTGACTAATGTTGCATTCAGAGAAGCAGATGGAGCAATCCTGGAGGCGGATATTCTACTGAATGATAATGTTTATTTTTATGGCAGCTCTACTTTATTGAGTGCAGATCCACATCAAAATTATCTTGGAAATGTTGTTTCACATGAGTTGGGACATGTGATTGGGCTTGGTCATTCCCAAGTTCATTCAAGCACAATGTTCTATAAACTTTATAAAGGCCAGCACTCGGTATCACACGATGATATTGCGGGATCTCAAGCCTATTACCCGAATAAATCGAATGGAGTCATTCAAGGAAAAGTAGTTGGCTCAAGCAACTTGGTAGGTGTGATTGGAACACAGGTGGAAGCAATAGCTGCTTCGACGGGAAAAGTAATGGCGGCTGCTATTTCGGAAGATGATGGAACCTTTACAATTACAGGCCTTCCTTTGGACGAGCAGTATTTTCTGTACCTAAAGCCTTTGAAGGTGCTTGAAACTTTACCGGGTATTTACTCAGACTCAAGAAAAGATTTTTGTAACTCAAGTTCGGATTATAGAGGTGGCTTCTTTCAAAGTTGTTACAACAAGGATGAAGGATTTCCGATGGGGATCAACGTAACTTCGTCTGGGAGTGTAGTTAATGTAGGAAATGTATCAATCAGCTGTGGACTGAAAGTACCACCTGATTACTTTTTATCGAAGTCCACTAGCTTTGATTTGGATGTCATTGATGATTACGGAAATGCAGGAAATACATTCGTTGGTTTTTTTACAGACTCTCAAATTTCAACACATCAGCAGGATGAAATTATTGTTGATTTAACAAATTATTCAGTGAGTTCTGGTGACTGGTATCTTGATGTCAAATTGGTTTATCAACCCTTCTACTCTGAAATGTACCTGGAAATGGATGTTGAGTTTACGTCTGGGCCGGATAAGAACTTTCCGATCAATCCAGTTGAGTACAACACTGATAAAAATCCAGTCTTGGATTTTCATGAAAGATTTCTCTTGAGTAATTCAGACAGTAGTCAGAATTATTTCAAATTCAAGATAACCCCGACGTCATTGTTGAGTTTTCTGAGTGGTTATTACTATTCACCTATTCCTAGTCGCACAGATTTTTTTCCTGAGTTGTCCACCTTTGGGGATAACCTGCATTTTTATTTGATGATTGTGACTGTTAGCAAAAAAAATGCAGATGGATCTTATACGACTGAATCGACAAGAAAATACGATATGACTGACAATACCGCCTGTGCGGAAGGTCCATTGACGTACAAAGTAAGTGCAAATACTTACAGCCAAAGTTCAAATTCTACCAGGAAGCTAGCTCAGGCAGATGAGCTGGGCCTTCCTGTTGCTTGTGGCTCTATCAACTTTATCGATCGAGATCCTCCATCTGGTGGGATGAGAAATGGTATGTTGGTAGGACTGGTTTTTTGCTTCGCCGTACTGGCCTTTTATCGACGAAGATTTGATTGATTCTTCTCCCTTCTTTCCTTGGTTTCCTGTGATTTGAAGCTCATAATAGAGTATGTTTTGCGCTCATCTAACCTGTGGAATGGAGCGTGGTGTCGGAGGCGTGAATGAAGAAGACATGGATCTTTATTTTTACACTTTTATTAACTAGCTCTGTTTTTGCTCAGGATCTTCTTTCAGAAAGAATTCGTAAAATCAGCGGTAGAAAAAAGAGTATCTACTTTGATAAAGGAATCTTTCATAATGGCAATAAGTCATCCAATAGCAAGTTGACTAAAATTCGTCATAATTTTTCAAAGAAGAATGGATATGAAAGAATCGTTCTCGATTTTTCTACGAGTTCAATTCCTAGGGTCTATGGCCACATTTCAAGTGGTGAAAAAAAAATCTATATTGATTTGTTCAATACACAATTAGGAAAAGCTATTGATAGTTTTGGAAATAGTAAGTTCATTGAATCAATAAACTTCTTCCCAATTGATAGAGATAAGATAAGTTTGGAATTACAGACAAAGTCAAAAGTTAATGCAGAAGTTTTCTTTCTTGAGTCCCCAGGGAGGCTCATCATTGATATTAGAAGTTAGGAGAAATCATGTCTGATTTGGAAAATGAATATCAAGTCCAAATAAAACCTAATGAGGATGAGATTCTGGCCCTGCCGGAAGATGTCGTTATCATCCCGATTATGAATAGTCCGATCTTTCCTGGGATGATTGCTCCAATCATTCTAACGGAAGATAAATTCACACCAGAGCTGGATCAGAATCTATTGAAGACAGGATATGTCGCTTTGAACCTCGTCAAGTCAGATTTGAAAGATGAGGAAGGGCATATGATTCCTGATGAAATGATCGATCTCGATAATCGTGAAATTTCAGCCGGTGATATTTATAAAGTCGGGGTGCTTTGTAAGGTTGTTAAAAAAATCAAATTACCAGATGGATCAGTGAATGTTTTGGTTCATGGTGTAAAAAGATATCGAGCATCTGATATCTATAGTGAAGCTCCACTTCTTCAAGCAAAATTTGAAGTTTTCGATGATATTCTTGAGGCAGATGAAGAGTTGGATGCGTATACAAGATCAGTTATCAATCAAGTAAAGAAACTGAGTGAAATTAATCCATATTTCAATGAGGAAATGAGATTGGCGATGTTGAACTCCCCATCACCGGGAGCTCTTGCTGACCTCGTTGCCTTCGCCATCAGTTTGGATATTCCTGAAGCACAGGATTTCCTGGAAACACTGGTTGTAAAAAAGAGATTTGCAAAACTTTTGATCTATCTCAAAAGAGAGAAAGATGTAGCTGATATTCAAAAGAAAATTTCTGACGAAGTTAATGACAAAGTTAACAAGTATCAACGTGAATATTTTCTAAGAGAGCAATTGAAAGTCATTCGTTCCGAGCTAGGAATGGACGAGGATGAGAAGAGCCGTGATCTCAAAATCATGAGGGATAAGCTCGAACAATCAGGAATGTCTGAAGATGCCCTTAAAGCAGCTAACGAAGAACTGGAAAGACTCGAAGTTATCCCTGATAGCAGTCCTGAATATAATGTTGCTAGGACATATCTGAATTGGATGCTTGATCTTCCGTGGGGTAAGTCTACTGAAGATAAAGTTGATATTGAAAAATCAAAAAAACTACTTGCTAAAGATCATTACGGTTTGGAGAAAGCTAAAGAAAGAATATTAGAATTTCTCGCCGTAAGAAAACTTAAGCCTCAGTATGACGGAACAATTCTATGTCTAGCTGGTCCTCCAGGGGTTGGTAAGACATCTCTTGGAAAGTCTATAGCCGAGTCTCTTGGGAGAAAATTCTATAGATTTAGTCTTGGTGGTATGAGAGATGAAGCAGAGATTAAGGGGCATAGAAGAACTTATGTGGGTGCGATGCCTGGTAGAATCATTCAGGCCCTCAAACGTGTAGAAGTGAACAATCCTGTCATCATGCTTGATGAAATCGACAAGCTTGGAACTTCTTATCAGGGGGATCCGGCCTCTGCCCTCCTTGAGGTTCTTGATCCTGAGCAGAACAGCACTTTTATTGATAACTACTTGGATATTCCTTTTGATTTGTCGAAAGTTCTATTTGTAGCAACGGCTAACTACATCAATGATATTCCGGAGCCTCTATTGGACAGAATGGAAGTTATTGAGTTGAGTGGTTATACAATCGAAGAGAAAGTTTCGATTGCAACTAAGTGGGTTATTCCAAAGCAGTTGAAGAAACATGGACTTGAAAAAAATGATTTCTCATTATCTGTTCAGGTTATAAAAAAATTAATTTCTGATTATGCCAGAGAACCTGGTGTAAGGGTTATGGAACAAACAATTGCCAAGCTTTGTAGAAAAGCAGCATTAGAAAAGGTTTCTTCAAAAAGGAAGAAAAAATTTGTTCCAAAAACTTCTGATCTTGAAAATCTACTTGGTAGTCCAAGATATTCAAGTGAACTTGCTCAAAAGAGTATGAAGCCGGGTATCGTTACTGGACTTGCATGGACTGCTTATGGGGGGGAGATCTTGTTTATTGAAACTCTTCCATTGAAAGGAAA
>JBFEVX010000119.1:0-12151 GCA_041546685.1 Bacteriovoracaceae bacterium
GGAACTAACGGTGATACCGGAACTAACGGTGATACCGGAACTAACGGTGATACCGGAACTAATGGAGACACAGGGGCCAACTGGACTTCTGAGAGCTTCATTCAAAATGCTTCTGTTCAAAATAAAGTTGATATCCTTTGGGTAGTAGATGACTCGGGATCAATGGGTGATGAACAGGAAGCCCTTGCTTACAACTTTGAAGTATTCATCAACAGTTTTTTCAACAAGTCATCTGATTTCAGAATGGCGATTACAACGACTGATGAAAACAGAAGAGTTGATGGTAAACAGAACTGTGACTGGCATGTACTTAACAGTGAGTATGCTGGTAAAAACAGAGATAACTTCTTCAGAATGTTCAAGAAATGTATCCAAGTTGGGATTAAAGGATCAGGTAGAGAGAAGGGTCTTCATGCTTCAAAGAGATTTATTGATCACTATGAACATAGAGATAACAGAAAAGACCCATTTCTTAGACCGGATGCATATCTTGTAGTTGTTTATGTTTCTGATGAAGAAGATCAATCAACTGAGAAGGTCGAACACTATATCGATTACCTTAAAGCTGTTAAAAGCACAAATATGGGTCTTGTAAAAGCTTACTCAATTGTGACCAAAGAGCTCACAGGTAACAAATGGGAAACCGTTGGTAACAGATATATGTATGCATCGATGCTTACTGGTGGGAAGACTGCAAGTATCAAAGACAATTTCCACACTGTCCTCGAGGACCTTGGAGAAGATATTGTCGCCCTACTTGATAGTTTTGCCCTTGCTGGAACTCCTGCAAGTAACAACATCAGAGTAGAAGTGAATGGTGTTGAAGTAAGTACTGGTTGGACTTGGAATGCAGCGAATAGAACGATCAAGTTTCTTGATGGTCATATTCCTGCTGATGGTTCGAAGATTGAAGTTTTCTATACTTTGTAAAACACTGGAGAAAATATGAGTCAATCGCCGTGGACTCGACTTAAGAAAAACCTAATTCTGGCGCTACTAGCGATGCTTCTAGTTGCGCCAGTTCTGGCCGAAGCTTCAGAGGATAGTCTTTATGACTTCCTCTGGCTCGACCCAGATAAGAAGGTTTACGTCCTACAAAACAAAGTTTACAAGAAGAAGAACACTGGGTATGCCAATCTCGGTTATATCTACTCTTTGACGCCTGATTATTTTGATACCAGAGGGTGGCACCTTTCTACAGGTTGGTACTTTCATGAAGAATGGGCGATCGAAGGTTATTTCAATAAGTATTCAAGTAACCCAAACACTACATTTGAGAATCTCAAGGCAGTAAATGGTGTTACTGCATTCTCAAGACAACTAAACAGTACAATGGGTCTTCTAGGTGTTTGGTCACCATTCTACGGAAAGATCAATACATTCAATAAGATTTTTTACTTTGATTGGTCTGTTGGTGCTGGTTTAGTAAGAATTAATTCCGAATCTAACGAAAAGACTGTAGCCAGTTCCACAACTGCTGACTCTTATAACAAAGAGACCTATACGGGAGCTATTGTCAAAACAGGTTTGAGATTTCACGCGACAAAAAACCTCCACATTAACATGGATTTCCATAGAACCATTTATCAAGCTCCAGGACCAGCTCCTGTCTTGAATGGTACAGGTAAAGACAAATGGTGGGGCAATACTGACTTGATTTTTTCTATTGGGTTCAGTTTCTAAGGAATTGTGATGAAAAAAATACTACTAATCATCACATTAATTATGAGTTCGAGAGCTTTGGCCGATATCAAAGCTGCTACAGAACTTTATAAGCAGCCTCAAAGTTTGAAGCGCGATAGAGATATGGCCCTAGAGCTATTCAAATCAAAATATTTCTTCTCATCCCTGGCATTTGCGAAAAACTATATTGCTGGTTCAAAAGAACTCGATCCTGAGTTTGAAGCTGTAATTGAAAAGCTCATGGTAAAAACTGGAACCATGTCTTTTAGTTATATGGATAGAAAGATACTTAAGAGACATATGTCATCCCCTACTTTGGCTCTCGCCTACGGAATCAGAATGTCACAGTTGAAAAAATGGGATGAATCCAATAAAGCTCTTGATAATGTTCCAGATAATCATAAATTTGGATCAGAAGCTAGAATGCTTCAGGGAGCTGCATTAAACATGCTCCTTAAAGATAATGATGCTGTGGCCATGTATAAGAGATGTATCAAAGCTTCTCAAACTATTGAACAAGATGCTGAAAAAGAAAAGCTTGGAAGATACTACGCCATCATCAAAGAATCGTGTTTTATTCATTTAGCTCGAATTGAGTATAGGAATGGAAATTACGAGCAAGCCAAGGAACTCTATAGAGCTATTCCTAAAACTTCATATAGATTCCCATACATCCTTATGGAGAAGGCCTGGAATGCTTATCAACGGGAAGACTATAATAGATCACTTGGTGTTCTCGTAACTTATAAGTCTCCATTGATGACAAGTTACTTCTTTCCTGAAGCCGAAGTTTTAAGAGCACTCTCTTACTTTAGACTCTGTCTTTGGGAAGACAGCATGGTAACAATTGAAAATTACTATAAGAGATACAAGGCGCAATCTGATGTTTTGAGAGCTCTTTTACTCAAACATAAGAAGAGTTACACCTACTTTCTCAAAATGGCCTTCGCTCCTATTGAAGAGACAGAGAAAATGCACCCGTACGTACGTAATATGATGACTCAAATACGTAAAAAGATTAAGTTTTCAATTGATCTTGTTTCATACAAAAAAGCTCAGAATGAGCTTAAGTTTATACAGAAATTACCGACAAGTAAGCTCAGGAATCTAATGGAAGGAGAGCTCAAAGAGACTCTCAAGTGGAGGACGACACACCTCAATCACTATATCAAAAAGCAGATGTTTGATTTCGTAAATGAGATACACAAGTTCAGCTACGAAATGTTCAACATCAAGCTCGAAATCCTCGCCAGGAAAAGAGATTTGGTCTGGGATAACAAGCAATTGGTCAGTGATAGAAGTAGAGGGAGTCACGAAAACCTCAAAAGAGAATCGGATGAGCATTTTTATGACTTCCGAGGAGAATTCTGGGCCGATGAGTTGGGTGACTATTCATTCGGTCTGAAAAGTAACTGTGAAAAAGTAAGAGTAGGAGCTGCAAAATGAGAAGATTAATGATTGCACTACTCTTTTTGATGGTAACCAGCACTGGAGCACAAGAGAAGAACGCTTCAAAGAGTGCAAATGTAAAGGCACCAAAGGTGATTTATAAATACCGTCAATACGAAAAATTTGATTTAGGTAGTATGGAAATTAAGGGGAGCATCGTAGCTCCCGGTGATTTGTCGGTCAAGGAACGTTCACGCCGTACGTTTTCTAGGGACCTCTATGACCGCGACAATTTTAACACGGAAGTAATTGAGGACATACGTAATTTACGATGATCCTTTTCGAGGTCTGTCATGGAAAACGAAGCTGTACAAACTGCAGCTCAAGCTGTGGAAACGGTTAGTGATCCTAATTTTATCCAATCCGTTGCAATTTTTATGGACGAAGGTGGTATCTTTATGTGGATCATCTTCGCTGTCTGGTGTCTTGCTGTCGCCATCTCAATTGAAAGGGTGAAAAGCCTTTTCATGTATGATATCGACGGTGGAAGTTTGATGAATATGATAAAAAAACATGTTCTTTCAAATGAAGTCGCTCAGGCCATCCAAAACTGTTCCAATTCAAATGCACTTCTTCCACAAGTGATGAAGTCTGGTTTGAAAAGGGCCAATCAGAGTAAAGAGCAGATTATGGACGCAGTTGAGGCCTCTATTCTCGAAGCCGCCCCAAAAGTGGAAAAGAGAATGGGTTACCTTGGCCTGATTGCCAACATCTCTACTTTGATGGGACTTCTAGGAACAATCTATGGTCTTATTCAATCATTTGCTGCCGTGGCCAATGCTGATCCTGCAAGTAAAGCCAAGCTTCTTGCTCTCGGGATTTCAAAAGCGATGAACACGACTGCTTTTGGTCTGATATCGGCCATCAGTATCATGGTTGTCCATCAGATCCTTTCATCTAAAGGTGAAAAGATCATGGGTGAAATCGAGGAATACTCGGTGAAGCTAGTGGACCTCCTAGGAACCAAGAAACAGGTGGTTCCAGTAAAAGAAGATAAGCCGTCCGCAGATGCGGCTGCCTAATGGCTGCTTGATCTACTTTTGATGGAGAGAAGACCATGAAGTTTAGAAGAAGAAAACCCAAAAAGATGGAGAAACTGAACGTCATCCCTATTCTGGATGCGGTCTTTATCTTCATCTTCTTTCTCTTGATGTCAGCTCAATTTCTCAAAGTATATGAGATTGGGTCTGATGCTCCTGCTGTCACTACAATTGATGACAAAAAGGACAAGAGACCTCCACTCAATCTCATTCTCGACATTACAGACGAGAAAATTGTTGTGAAGACAGGTCTTGATGAAATCGTATACAAATCCATCCCTGCTGTCGGAAAAGAGTTCGATCATAAAACTCTTAAAACTGCACTGGTTGAGCTGAAAAAGAACAATATTGACGAAAGCTCAATCATCTTCAGACCGAAAAGCAAAGTTCCTTACAAAAAAATCGTGAAAATAATGGATACCGTTAGGAACCTGGAAATGGGGAAAGTGGCTGGACGTAACAAAAAGGGAAAAGTTGTTGAGACAACTACTCTTTTCGACCAGATCATCTTTGAAACTATTATTTAAGGTTGAAACATGAGAAGCAAAAAGTTCAACAAATTCGGAAGAAACAAGGATAAGGAGCCAATGGAGATCGATATTACTTCTCTATTGGATATTCTCGTTATCCTTCTAGTGTTCCTTTTGAAAAGCTACAGTGCCAGTGAATTGAAGCTGGAGCTGGCCGAAGCTTTGACACTCCCAGAGTCAAGATCTGAAGCTCTTGGAACCGACACAATTGTCGTCCAGGTCAATAAAAATCGTAAAATTTTTGTTGATAATAAAGAAATTGGGTCAGCTTACGGTGGTGGCACAAAAATCAATGAACTCTACGACGTATTAAAAAAAATGAAGGAAGAAAAAGAAAAAGACATCAAAGAGACTCAAGCCAGAGGAATTGCTAGCAATATGGATAAAGAAATGCTGAAAAAGAAGCAAACACTTCTTACTCAGGTCAATATTGTTCTAGACCAGTCTCTCCCCTATGATGTTCTGAGAAAAGTCATGCATACATCTGCAATGGCAGGTTTTCCACAATTCAAATTCGTCGTTCAAGGAAGGGATCAGTAATAATGAAGGTCATTATTCTTTTCACCCTATTCACCTTTTCTACAGGTATTCTTGCCCAAAGCAAGACACCGGTAAGAAACGATAAGATGTCAGAAAGATGGCATACGCTTAACAAACTTATCAATCAAGAAACGAAAACGATCAAATCAATTGGTCGACTTGGACCAAAACTTCAACACAGACTTCTAGAGCTAAACAGCGAAAGAATCAAATTATTGAAAGAACAAGAGAACCAAGTTTTCCTAAGTTCTCCAAAGAGTCTTATTAAACAAAAAGGGAAAGCATGGTTTTTTAGAAAATCAATGGCCCTTTTCAAACAAGTAAGAAATGACGGGCATAAGCTTATCAATCAATTCCCAAGGTTCAGACATAAAGCCGGCATTTTCTATACATTGGCCTTGAATGAAAGAGATTATGGTGGTGACAAGAAGACAGAATTCTATCTCTTGAAAGTTCTTCAACACGCCAAGAAGGGTGACAAGATCATCCATCATGCTAAAACAAGTTTGGCAGAATACCATTACAATAAGAAAAACTATAAAACAGCCATCAGTTATTATAACGACGTAGTTAAAAACACAAAAGATGATTGGTATACCAAACATCTTTATAATCAGGCATGGTGTCTACTCAAAGAAAGACAGTACGATAGAGGAATTGAAAACCTTCGTACCGCCTTTGAATACTCGAAAAATCCGAATTATGTATCAGTGAAAGATCAAGTTCTTGAAGCTTTTGCGGTGTTTTTTGTTCATGGGAATCAAATATCTGAAGGGATCTCCTTCTATCTCGGGAACCTGAAGGACCCGACAGACTATTTGATCTCCATGGCAAGAAAGACGGCAAACAAGGGTCTTTTCAAGGAAACTCGAGATATAATCTCGGCTTCCCTTGGAAAGGCCCGTGAACTGGAACTCCATTCAAAAGAAATTGATATCAGACTACTTGAGCTCGAAATCTATAGAAACTTCAAGAAGTTTGATCTCCATTTTGAAACCTCAGTTGCTCTTCAAGAATTACAGAGGAAAAAGGCCCTCAGTCCTGAACAAAGAGATGATGCAACCAATAAGCTTAAGTCACTCGTTAACTATCTCCAAGTTAGAGTAACTAAAAACAGAAAAGCTTCTGGTGGCGATTACGACAAGAAAATGATGAATGAAGTTATTTCATATTTTGATATTCTTTCGACTATCGACGAAGAAAACAAAGATTCTTATAACTTCTTCTCAGGCGAAACTCACTTTGCCGTTGGAAACTATAAAGAAGCTGCTGATTTCTACAAATCTTCAATTGAAGACGGTATGAATAAGAAGGGTAAAAAAGCTGATGACTTGAGAAGAAAAACCCTCAATTCATTTTTGGCAACTCTTGGAAAATCTGACTTTGATAAAAAGCAGGGTGATGAGTACACAATTTTTGCTTATGAAAATCATATCAAATTCTGGCCTAAAGATGAGAAATCGAGAAAAATCTATGTAAAACTCTATAATCTACAACTTGATAAAGGCAAGGTTGATGAAGCATTAGTAACTTTTAATCTTTATAACAAAACTTACAAGCAAGATGCAGAAATTCAAAGAGGGATGATCACTCATTTGATGGATTTCTACATCAAATCTAAAAACTCTGTGGCCCTCGCTCAATGGATCGAAAAGTTTGAAAAAGGCTTCCTTGGTTTCAAGAGAGATTATGTTGAGAAAGCACTCGCTATTCTTGGTCAAATTCTCTTTGATGAATATGAAGCATATGAAAAAAGTGGCAAAAAAGACCTAGCTATCAAAGGATATGAAGGTCTCTATAAAGATGAAAGATATCCTGATAAGATCAAGGCCCAATCTGCCTATAATGCATCAGTTCTCTATCTTGAGATGGCAGATACAGAAAAAAGTTATGAATGGGTCAAGAGTTCCATGCAGAAACATCAATATAGTGATTTGGAAAAGCTACTTCCAAAGCTTGCCGGAATGTCTGAAAGATATGCCTTTTTACAGGATTTTAAGCGTTCAGCACTACTCTCTAAAACGTTACTTGCAAAATTCTGTAAGAACCAGGTTGAAAGAAAGTCTGATCTATACATCAGTGCAGTTCATCATCATTTGATGGACGGAGACTACCGTTCAGCTGCCCAAAATACAAAGCTTGGTACAGCTTGCGGAATCGATTCTAAAGAAGTCGAAAAGTTGAACAAGCAGATTATCGGACACCTTGCCTCACACAGACACTACAGAGAGTTTTTTGACTTTTACAACAAGCACAAGAGTGAAGAAATTTATTTCGACACTTTTTCTGCCCATCTGATCAATATTTACTGGGATACAAAGTTTACTTCAAACCCAAAACTGCATAAATCGGTTTCAGTTATTCTTATGAATTGGAAGAAACAAAACAAGCTTCCTGAAGTATTCACAAAAAATCTGGAATTTATGGAACAGTACAATCAGTTTGAAAAACTAGTGAAAGGAATCAATTTTGAACTTCCTAAATTTAAAAAGTTTGACCAGGAAAAGTTCAATCAAGCACTTGAGCAGAACCTGACTCTCTTACAGTCTATTACCAAAGATGGGGAAGCATTGATCAAACAGGGACATAAAGAGATGACACTACTCACCTATTCTTTGTTGGAGAAACAATATCAGAGAATGGCCAAGGCCATTGAAACATACACTCCTGCTGGAATGCCAGTTGAGTTCGTAACTGGATTCAAAAAGCATATGGGACAACTCTCAGGGAATCTGAAAGAAAAGAGTGTGTCTTATAACTCAGGAGCTAGAACCGTTATTGAGAAAAATGACATTTTGAGTTTCAATAATTTCAAATTTATCAAAACTCATCAGTTCGTAGAAAAGGTCAAGTACCGATATCCGGCCTCACGGCTGGTGTCCACGGCGGATCTGGGAGGTGATCAATGAAAATGATGTTTCTTCTCACATTATTTGTATTGGTCACCTCCTGTTCTACGCACAGGTTGGATACTCAAATCGAGAAATCAGACAGTGATATCTTGAGTGGAGAATCCATGCTCAGGTATAGTGAAAACAGACTTGAAAGAATCGAAAAACATAAGAATCCACTCATTGCAGCTGTTTCTCACTGTTATCAGAAAGACTACAAAGAAGGTTTGGACCAACTCAAGAAAAACCTTCAAGGGAACATTGAAAATCCTTCGTATTGGAATCATGTAGGGACCTGTTATTATCTTGAAGACAAATTAGAGAAAGCTGAATATTATTTTAATCTAGCTTTAAGTACTGCAAAGAAACAGAAGAAAAAGTTCTCTGTCGCTGAAAATAATCTCGGTCTAGTTCAACTTAGATTGAGACATTATGATAAAGCACTCGATTTTTTCAAATCAGCAGAGAAGTCTGGAATCTTGACTCCGAAATTCAACAAACTTCAACTCTATCTTCAGTTTGGTCAACTAACCAAGGCCAAAGAGCTGGCATATGAACTTGAAGGTATCAATAGTAAAGATGTTGATGTGATAGTGGCCCTTGCTACAATTTACATGCTTGAAGGCAACTATAAGACTTCAGAAAACTATTTTAAAAGAATTCCAGTACAATTCCTTGATAGAGAGGATATTTCTGGTGCATATGCAATTGTCCAGTACCATCTTGGAAAATATGAGGAAGCAAGGCTAACTCTCCAAAAAGGTCAATATACACAAATTTCAACTATCAAAAATATGAGAAAAAACCTCAAGTTGCTGATTGAACGTGAGCTCGAGCGATTGAAGGAAGAACAAGATGCCAAACGTCTCAAGACCGGTAAAAGAGGTTCCCGTGCTGGTTAAAAAAGACATTGAGACCAGGCTTTTCAAGCTCGTTGCCTACAAACAAGGTAAGGTCGAATACGAATTTGACCTCGACAAGAAAAAACTCCTGGTTGGAAGTGCTGAAAACTGTGATTTAAGAATTACTGACCCACACATCTCTCACTATCATGCCCTATTGATGGTTGATGAGCATGGTTGCAAGATCCTTGATCTGGAGTCCAACAATGGAATCTGGTTGAATGGTTCAAGAGAGAGAAGTTTTTACTTCTCTTCCGGAGATTGCATCAAGATTGGACCGCTGGAGTTTCATGTCGAAGAAATTCTTACTTCAGTTGAGAAAGGTCAGTCCCATATTGAAGATCAGGATCGTCAGGTCAATGTACTAGATGAAACTCATATCAATGATATGCCATCTGAGCTACCTCCCGTTGAAGGACTTGTGGTTATTGATGGTGAATACTGTGACATTGAATTTGATGAAAGAAACTTCACTCCAGTAGATCATATCCCTGCAATATCACCTGTTATCGCTACAGATGATTTTATTGACACAGAAGAGAATAAGGAAGTCCTTCCTATTGCCAGGAAGTCTGAACATTTGGCAGTAGAAGTAACCGTTCTCTCCAATGGTGTCGCTCTAAGTGTTGATTATTTTCCTCTTCAAGACGGTGTTTACAATGCATCACCAGTAACCTCAAAAGGTCACATGGTTCATATTCCTTGCCTGGATACTGAAGACAATCTTCCATTCTTCCAGATCAGTAATGGTAATATTGATTTCTTTCCAATCGATGGATTTGAAGCCTTCAATATGACCAATGGAAAAAATATCTTTTCAGGTAGTGACAGAGCTCAATTAGAGCAAAATCAAGTTATTAGTTACAACTACAAGACGGTTCAAGTTGTTGCAAAAATCACAGATGCTCCTGCGAACTTGAGATTTGCTCCGTTCTTCGGAAGAGATAGAAACTTCCAGAAACAGGCAATTCAAATCTTCTCAGGATTGATGTCCATTATGCTTCTCCTTCTTCTAGTTGATGTAGAGGCTCCAAAACCTGAAAAGAAGATCGCTGTTATTTATAGAAAGGCAATCAAATCTAATCAACAGGCTCAAGACAAATCTTCTCAGGACGTAAGCAAAGTCAACAAAGATAAAGGCGTCAAGAAGGAACAACAGACTAATGACAAACCGAAGTTTGCCAAAGCCGAGGCCAATCAGAACAAACAGAAGAAAAGTCAGCAGAACCAACAAAAAGTTGCACAGACTCAAAAGTCTTCTGCTCAAAAGCAACCTAAGAAAACCAAAGTTAAAGCTTATGAATTCAAAGCTTCGAAAAGTTTTAACAGCATGTTCAGCAAATCTGATAGTGTTACTCCGACTAAAATCCAAAACAACACTGTTGCAACGACAAACGGCTTCGACTCAGCAAAAGCAGCAAGCTCAGCAGATTTAAAGTCCAAAACATCAGTTGATGCAGGAACATTTGGTAAGGACTTCAGAGGAAACTACGATAGTTCAGCTGGAGCCAAAGGTCTTGCTTCCAAGTCTGGTATGGACACAAGCTTTGTCGAAGCGAAAACAGTAGTGCTTGGCTCAATGGACCCTGAACTTCTAAGAAAAATTCTTAGAGAGTATCTTCCACAGTTCAGACATTGCTATCAAAAAGAACTTGAGAGAAATGGTAATACCGAAGGTGTTGTTGACCTAAACTTCCGTATTCAAGGAAATGGAGGAGTTTCCAATATCAATATTGGTATGAAGGGAGCTAAATTCTCCAAAGCTGGTTCAGGATGTATGGCAGGTGTCCTAAAGCTAATCGACTTTCCTAAACCAAAAGGTGGCGGTGTTGTTGACGTAAGACAACCACTGAACTTCTTTTCAGAACAAGAAAAGATGTAATTAATGATGATGGTGATGCTCTTCCTGGGCATCACCCATTTTCTTCACTTTTGCAGAAACTTTTAGAGTCCTTCCACCCTCAAAGCTCATGACAAAATCATGGGATTTCCCCATTTCCAAGCTTTTTTTCAACCCAATGAACATAATATGTTCATGCATTGGCTTCAACTCCACTTGACCTTTTGCCGGCACGATCAGAAATGGAATCTTCCTCATTTTCATCACACCATTCGTTTTGATGTGATTATGTATCTCAATATTCTTGGCCAGTTCACCACTAATACTCAAAAGCTTGATGTCTTTGTCTGTATTATTTTTGAGAACACCAAACATTGCGCTCATCTTCATACTTTTTGGAACGGCCTTGATCCAAGTTTTCTCAAATGTCAGTTCCTGAGCATTAAGAGTAAAAGAAATCAAAAAAGCGAATAAAGTAAATGATGATCTCATATTATTTCCTGAGTAAAGTTGTGATATCAACGATGAAGTCAGGTTCATCAGTGATATTTGAGTAGGACTTATAAAAGTTCCCCTCTTTATCTATCAAATAAAATCTTGAAACATGATCCACTGTATATTCAAGTGCGGAGTCTTTGAGTGGAACAAATTCAAAAAATACCCCATAGTCTTTGGCCACCTTCTCAATCTGCTCCTTACTGCCTGTTAGACCGATATAGCCTTTTCCAAAGAAGTCGACATACTCTGCGACACTCTTCGGTGTGTCACGTTTCCAATCCACACTGATAAACACAGGCTGAATTTCTTTCAATTGTTCTACGTTTAGCTTTTTAAGAACTTTACTCAACTTGTTCAAAGACATGGGACATATATCGGGACATGTTGTGAAACCAAAATAAAGAATTCTCAGTTTCCCATTGGTTGAAGAAAGTTTCCACTCTCCTGACTTATGGGCCAATGAGATTTCTCCTCCTAACTTTTTCTGCTGAAGAGTACTCGGTCTGGACTTTGGTCCCTCTTCTTTTTGACAGGCGAACAACAATAATAGTGGAATGAACAAAAGAAATTTCATGTCTTTCTTTTAACGCAAAAGAAACGCTTTGAAATTGATAAAAATCAAATGTGCGCCTAGTCACCGGCCCTTTTCAATCTGTAATCGAGTACTTTTGCCCCAATCAGGTCTCCCCAAACATTGACGGCGGTTATTGGAAGATCCCAGAATCGGTCCACGATGATATAAAGGGCAATCATTTCAGCTGGAATACCGACAATTCCA
>JBFEVX010000077.1:0-17978 GCA_041546685.1 Bacteriovoracaceae bacterium
GGCTTCTTACCAAGCTTCTCTTTCTTCTCGCCATAAGCGATCTGATAAGCTTCGTATCCATCTTTGTCTTGTGTTTTAACTTGTGAAACAAAGTTAGGGATAAGTTTAACGACAGTAACTGGAACGTGATTTCCTGCCTCGTCAAAAATACGAGTCATTCCAGCTTTAACTCCATAGAAAGCTGGTAGAGAAACTGTGTTCGAAGTTTGAGTTTCTTCTGCTGCTGTGTTTTCTGCAGTAGTGGCTTCTTGGGCTTTTGTATCTTCAGCCATTCTTCCTCCACAGCATCACCCTCTTAAAGGGATGCATACATGGTTTATATTCTGGTTCAGTTCCTTGCGAAATGAACCGCCTTAATTATTTTTAACCTTACGGTTTAGTATTTAATCTCTACGTCGACACCTGATGAAAGGTCGAGCTTCATCAAGCTATCAACTGTTTGTTGAGTTGGATCAACAATATCAATAAGTCTCTTGTGAGTTCTCATTTCAAACTGCTCTCTAGACTTTTTGTCTTTGTGAGGTGAACGAAGAACTGTGAACTTATTGATTTCAGTTGGCAAAGGAATCGGTCCAGCTACTCTGGCGCCTGTTTCTTTAGCTGTTTGAACGATTTCATTCACTGAATTGTCTAGTAGTTTATGATCGTAAGCTCTCAGCTTGATCCGCAATCTGCTTGCTTTCATACGTTATAATTCCTTCACTATAAAAGATTGAATCAGCTTTTTAGTTATTATGTGGCCCTTTGTCAAGCTAGTGATTTCAAAAAAATACGCAGGGCCCAAAAATATTTATCGCCGCACAGTGTTAAATAAATATTCCTCGTTTTTCGAGCATGGTTTTTGCCAACTCCCCAGGAATCACCTCGTATTTCAAGAAGGCCATAGTAAAACTAGCTCTTCCCTGTGATTTCGAGCGGATATCCGTACTATAGCCAAAAAGTTCAGAAAGCGGCACTTCAGCGTTCACCACTTCCTTGTTTTGCTTGGCGGCCATATTGGTGACCTTTCCTCGTTTCATATTAATGTCCGAAATAATGTCCCCGGTATATTCACTTGGAGTGACAATTTCGAGTGACATGATCGGTTCCATCATTTGAACTTTAGCTTTTTGGCAGGCCTCTCTAAATGCATTACTTGCAGCTATCGCATAAGCTACATCATTCGATTCCATTTCATTATACTGAGCATCAAGAAGAGTCGCCTTAATATTGATAAATGGGTATCCGGCAAGGGCGCCACCAACAGAAGTATTTCTGATACTTCTTTCCATTGAATCAATAAATTCTTGGGGAAGATCTCTTTTTGTAAGTTCGGTATGAAATTCAACACCGGCTTGAAAGTCAGCTGGCTCAACCTTGATTTTGGCATGACCAAATTGAAATTTCTCACCTTGTTCTTTTCTGAAAGAATTTTCTGCAGTTGCTTCACCAACAATGCTTTCTCTATATGAAACTTGTGGTTTACCAACACGAACTCCAACTTTGAATTCACGTTGAAGTCTGTCTGCAATAATCTCCAGGTGCAACTCTCCCATTCCAAAAATGAGAAGCTGACCTGTTTCCTTATTGTGCTGATAAGTAAAAGAAGGGTCTTCTTTCTTGAGTTGCTCAAGAGTTTCCATCAACTTCTTTTCATCAGCAGTTGTTTTTGGTTCGATCGCCACAGAGATCACAGTTTCTGGGAACTCCATTAGATCGTACACAATCGGCTTATGGTTATCACAAAGAGTTTCACCAGTTGTAGTATCTTTCAATCCCGAAAGTGCGACAATATCTCCAGCTTTTGCCTCTGGAAGTTCTGTTCTCTTATTCGCGTGCATTTGGAGAATTTTGGTTACACGCTCTTTCTTGTTCTTCAGAGGATTAAGAATGGTGGCTCCAGATTTCAATGTTCCAGAATAAATTCGAACATAAGTGATTGAACCAACAAATGGATCAGATGCGATCTTGAATGCCAAACCTGAAAAAAGGTCAGATGCATCCGGGTTTCTTACGTCTTCTTTTTCTGTATTCTTTGCTGAATGTCCTTTGATCTCCCCTCTATCAATTGGAGATGGAAGATAGGCAACGACAGCATCGAGAAGTGGTTGAACACCTTTATTTTTGAAGGCAGAACCACAAAGGACAGGAATAAACCCATCGTTGATTACGGCCTTTCTTATAATTTCATGAATTTTTTCTTGGGAGACCTCTTCACCACCAAGGTAGGCTTCAGCAAGATCGTCGTCATAGTCGCAAAGAGTTTCAATCAACTCTTCTCTATATACTGCTGCATCTTCTACTAAGTCAGATGGAATATCAGTTTCCTCAAATGAAGCACCAAGATCATCACCCTTCCAGTAGATGGCCTTTTGTTTGATGAGATCAATAACACCGGCAAACTCATCTTCTGCTCCTATAGGAATTTGAAGAGCTGCAGCTGTCTTTCCAAGCTTTTCTTTGATTTCAGTTACGACATTATGAAAGTCAGCTCCAATTCGATCCATTTTGTTAACAAAAGCAATTCTTGGAACTTTATAACGATCGGCCTGCATCCAAACTGTTTCGGACTGAGGCTCTACACCAGAGACAGCACAAAAAACACCAACAGCTCCATCGAGAACTCTTAGCGCTCTTTCAACTTCAATTGTGAAATCTACGTGTCCCGGAGTATCGATAATGTTAATATTATTCTTTCCCCAATGGCAGGTCGTTGCAGCTGAAGTAATTGTGATACCTCTTTCCTGCTCTTGAACCATCCAGTCCATCGTGGCAGCGCCATCGTGAACTTCTCCAATTTTGTGTGACTTACCAGTGTAATAAAGAATTCTTTCTGTGGTGGTGGTTTTTCCGGCGTCGATGTGAGCCATGATGCCGATGTTACGAATTAAAGCAATGTCTCCGTCACTCATGGGACTGTTTCCCTTTTACAAAAAAGGCTTTCCTAGTTTTTGAAACCCAGGAAAGCCCATTTTATTCTTAAGCAAATTTTTTAAACGATTACCACTTAAGGTGGGCAAAAGCCTTGTTGGCTTCAGCCATTTTGTAAACGTCTTCTCTCTTCTTAACTGATCCACCTCTGTTATTGGCAGCATCGATAAGTTCGTCAGCGAGTCTGTCGATCATTGTTTTACCTGATCTGGCTTTTGAGTAATCTCTAAGCCATCTGATAGCAAGTGATTGACGTCTTGCAGGTCTAACTTCAACAGGAATTTGGTAAGTTGCACCACCAATTCTTCTTGATTTAACCTCAACAGCTGGTTTGACGTTTGAAAGAGCTTTTTTGAAAACTTTCAAAGGCTCTTCACCGGTTTTTGTTTCAACTAGACTTAGGGCTCCGTAGAAGATTTTTTCTGCAACGGCCTTCTTCCCACCAAGCATTAGTGAGTTGATGAATTTTGTTACAACTACATCCTGATATACCGGATCAGGAAGTACTTCTCTTTGGGGCGCTCTGTGCTTTCTTGACATATAATACTCCTCTTCAACTCCAGATTTGGGTTTACTCTTTCACTGTCCGATAATGGACAGGAAAGTGGGTTTCAAATCGGATAGTAAATTACTTCTTAGGTCTCTTGGCTCCGTATTTGGATCTTCTCTGACGTCTTTTATCAACACCAGTAGCATCCAATGAACCACGAACGGTATGGTATCTCACACCTGGAAGATCTTTTACCCTTCCACCTCTGATAAGTACGATGGAGTGTTCTTGAAGGTTGTGACCTTCTCCACCGATGTATGAAATCACCTCAAAACCACTTGTTAGTTTAACCTTACAAACCTTTCTCATAGCTGAGTTTGGTTTCTTTGGAGTGGTTGTATAAACTCTTGTACATACACCACGTCTCTGAGGACATGCCACAAGTGCTGGTGACTTAGTTTTAACGACTTTGTCTTGTCTACCTTTTCTAATCAACTGGTTAATCGTTGGCATTAACTGCTCCTTAAATCTGCTTCAACCTTAATTCAACGGGAAAGTAGCTAGGATGATGTAGCACATCACACTAGCTACTACAAGTTTTTTAAATACTCAAAGTAACCGACTCATCGGCCCCAAGGGCCCCTTCGTCATCGTTAGCAACCGCGTCAAAGTCACGGTATTTAGGGATCCCAGAACCAGCTGGAATTAGGCGCCCCATAATGACGTTTTCTTTAAGTCCTCTTAGCTCATCTTTCTTACCTTCAAGAGCTGCCTGGGTAAGAACCTTGGTAGTCTCTTGGAAAGATGCCGCTGAGATGAATGAATCAGTTGTCAATGAAGCCTTGGTGATACCTAGTAGAAGAGGTCTGAACTGAGCAGGCTCTTCACCGTTGGCTACCATTTCTTCATTGTTTTCTGTTACTTCACCCTTAGTCACTTGATCACCAACAACGTAGTGAGTATCTCCAGGGTTAGTAATTTCTACTTTTTTCAACATTTGAGACACAATTACTTCGATGTGTTTATCGTCAATGTTCACCCCTTGAAGACGGTAAACTTCTTGGATTTCATCAATGATGTATCTTGCCAGTTCTTTGATACCTTTAACTCTAAGGATATCGTGTGGGTTGGCTGGACCATCCATAATTGGGTCACCGGCACGTACATAGTCACCTTCGTTAACAGTAACGAATCGTCCTTTTGGAACTGAGTAAGTTACAGGATCTGAACCATCTTCAGGCTTAACGATGATTCTTCTGTTACCTCTAAGTTCTGGACCAAATTCGATAGTCCCTGCAACGTCGGCAATCTGAGTAGCGTTTCCAGGTTTTCTCGCTTCGAAAAGCTCGGCAACTCTTGGAAGACCCCCGGTAATATCTTTTGTTTTTGTTGTTTCTCTAGAAATCTTAGAGATTGGAGAACCAACAGCAATTGGATCACCCTCGTTAACCATGATGTTAGCACCAACTTGAAGACGATAGATCGCCTTTCTGCTGGTTCCTGGAACGATAATGGCATCACCATTGTCATCCACAACTTCTACTCTTGGTTGAAGTGATGGATCTTTGGACTCCATAACAACTTTTTGCGTAAGACCTGTAACAGCGTCAACAGCTTCTGAAACTGTTGCACCAACCACGAGGTCAACGAACTTGATCTTACCAACAACTTCAGAAAGTACTGGAATCGCAAACGGGTCCCACTCAATCAGTTTGTCACCAGGCTTGGTTTGCTCACCTTCCTGGAAGAAGATCTTCGCACCGTAGATAGCTGGGTATCTTTCTTTTTCAGTTCCTGAGGCGTCTTTAATAACGATCTCACCAACTTTGTTCATAACAATGTAGAAACCTTCTTCAGTCTTAGCGGTTTTAACGTTGTCATAAGAAATTGTACCAGCGGTACGACATTCGGTTTTGTTAACTTGTGCACCTGCAGTCGCAGTACCACCAACGTGGAAGGTACGCATGGTAAGCTGTGTACCAGGCTCACCAATTGACTGAGCAGCAATAACACCAACTGTTTCACCGATTGAAACCAGACCACCACGAGCAAGGTCACGTCCAAAACAATGAGCACAGAATCCAAATCTCTCATTACAAGTAAGAACTGATCTCACTTTGATCTGGTCAACTTCGTTATCAAGAAGAGTATCGAGATCTTTTTCTGTAAACATATGGTTTCTAGGGAATAGTTCTTCACCAGCAGGAGTTGTTACAGCTTGAGCAGTAACCCTTCCCATGGCCCTTTGAGCTGCGTGCTCAACGATTTCACCATTCTCAATTCTTGAAGTAACTGTAACACCGTCAGTAGTTCCACAGTCAACACCTCTAATAATCCCGTCCTGAGCAACATCAACCAATCTTCTGGTTAGGTAACCAGAGTTAGCAGTTTTTAGGGCGGTATCGGCTAGACCCTTACGGGCACCGTGAGTAGAAGCGAAGTACTGAAGAACCGAAAGACCTTCACGGAAGTTTGAAGTAATCGGTGTTTCAATAATTTCACCAGAAGGCTTGGCCATTAGACCCCTCATCGCTGCCAACTGTCTCATCTGAGCTGTAGAACCCCTTGCACCGGAGTCAGCCATCATATAGATCGAGTTGAACGATGGAGCTTCTTGTGTTTCACCTTTTTCATTGGTGAATGTATCGTTTGAGATCTTCTCAAGCATAACTTTCGTTAGCTTTTCATTGGTCTGGGCCCAGACGTCAACGATCTTATTGTATCTCTCACCATTGGTGATCGAACCTTCGTTGTACTCTTCCCAAATTCCATCAACGATTCCATAGGCTTCAGCAAGAATTTCTTCTTTCTCTGAAGGAATTTCCATGTCGTTAACGTTAATGGAGATACCAGCTTTAGTAGCGTACTCATAACCAAGTCTCATAAGCGAGTCAGCAAGAAGAACTGTATCTTTCTCTGTTCCAACTCTGTAAGCGTGGTCAATAAGTTTACCAAGTGGCTTCTTTCCAAGAACTTTGTTGATATCAGAGAACGTCAGACACTTAGGAACAGCATCGTAAACGAATGTTCTACCAACAGTTGTATCAAGGATTTCTCCTTCAAAACGAACCTTGATAGGTGCTTGAAGGTGAAGTGACCCTGAGTGGTACGCAAATTGAGCTTCCTCTTTAGAAGAAAAAGTTTTCCCGTATCCACGTGCATAAGGTCTGATTCTTGTCATGTAGTAAAGACCAAGAACGATATCCTGTGAAGGAACGATAATTGGCGTTCCATCTTTTGGAGAAAGAATGTTGTTTGTCGACATTGCAAGAATACGACACTCAACTTGAGCTTCTAGAGAAAGTGGTACGTGTACCGCCATCTGGTCACCGTCGAAGTCGGCGTTGAAGGCCGTACATACGAGTGGGTGAAGTTGGATAGCTTTACCTTCAATAAGAATTGGTTCAAAACCTTGAATACCAAGTCTGTGAAGAGTAGGCGCACGGTTTAGAAGTACTGGGTGCTCTTGAACAACTTCTTCAAGAATGTTCCAAACTTCTTCTTTCTGCTGGTCAACCATCTTCTTAGCGACTTTGATGGTTGTACAGTGACCTTTCTCAATAAGTTTGTTGTAGATAAATGGTTTGAAAAGCTCGAGGGCCATCAATTTTGGAATACCACATTGATGAAGTCTCAAGTTTGGACCAACCACGATTACAGAACGACCAGAGTAATCCACACGTTTCCCTAGTAGGTTTTGTCTGAAACGTCCTTGCTTACCTTTTAGCATATCAGAAAGTGATCTTAGAGGACGCTTGTTGGCACCGGTGAAGACTTTACCTCTTCTACCGTTGTCAAATAGAGCATCAACTGCTTCTTGAAGCATTCTCTTTTCGTTTCTGATGATGATTTCAGGAGCGTTAAGTTCTTTAAGTCTCTTAAGACGGTTGTTTCTGTTAATCACACGTCTATAAAGGTCGTTAAGGTCGGAAGTTGCAAAACGTCCCGCCTCAAGTGGAACTAGAGGACGAAGATCAGGAGGAAGAACTGGAATAACTTCCATCATGAACCACTCAGGTCTGTTATTAGACTTAAGCATTGATTCAACAACTTTCAATCTTTTGATGATTTTAGTTCTCGCCATTTCTGTTGTAGCAGCAGCAAGACCTCTTCTTAGCTCTTTATTGTCGATATCGAGGTCAACTCTTCTGAGCATTTCCTTGATAACTTCTCCACCCATACCAGCTTCGAACTCAATACCTTGCTCTTTAAGCTCAAAGTATTGTTGTTCTGTGATAACTCTACCGACTTCAAGTCCCCCCTCAACATCGTTGGTGGCTGACTCAGTTACGATATAGGCTTCGTAGTATAGAACCTTTTCAAGTTCTTTAAGAGTAAGGTTTAGAAGAGCACCCAATCTTGAAGGAAGTGATCTTAGAAACCAGATGTGTGCAACAGGAGCTGCAAGCTCAATGTGACCACATCTTTCTCTTCTTACTTTGGAGAGAGTGACTTCAACACCACACTTCTCACAAACAACCCCTCTATGCTTCATACGCTTGTACTTTCCACAAATACATTCGTAATCTTTTACAGGTCCGAAGATCTTCGCACAGAAAAGCCCGTCTCTTTCAGGCTTGAAGGTTCTATAGTTGATCGTTTCTGGTTTTTTGACTTCGCCAAATGACCACTCACGAATCGTGTCAGGTGATGCCATTCTGATAGAGACGGCCTCAACACTGATTGGATCTTTTGGTTTATCAAAAAAGTTTAAAAGGTCTTTCATTTTCTCTAGCCCTCTTATAGGGCCGGGTCGAAACCCGGCTTTAATTAATTAGTAGTATCGAATACGTTCTCTTCTTCGTGCTGTTCTTCCAATTTGACATCAAGACATAGTGCTTGAAGTTCTCTAACGAGAACGTTGAAAGATTCCGGAAGACCTGGCTCAAGAACTTGCTCACCTTTAACGATTGATTCATACATTCTTGTACGACCAATAACATCGTCAGACTTAACAGTGAGGAATTCCTGAAGCGTATAGGCTGCACCGTAAGCTTCAAGTGCCCAAACTTCCATTTCCCCAAGTCTCTGACCACCAAACTGAGCTTTACCACCAAGTGGCTGCTGAGTAACAAGTGAGTAAGGACCTGTAGATCTTGCGTGAAGTTTTTCATCTACAAGGTGATGTAGTTTAAGCATGTACATGGCACCAACAGTAACTTCTTCCGCGAAAGCGTCACCGGTCATACCATTGAAGAGAGTCGTTTTCCCTGACGGGTCAAGGTCACCAAGTTTCAACATTTCTCTAATGTCTTCTTCTTTAGCACCGTCGAAAACGGTAGTAGAGAATCTAACACCAGTAGAAAGTTGATCAGCTACTGCCTTAACTTGTTTGTCACTGGCTTTACTTAGCCAATTCTTAACTTCGTCAGTCTTATAAATATCGTAGATAAAGTCTTTGATTTCATGCATCTTAGCCTGCTCTTCAAGCATGACTTTAATCTTTTCACCAAGACCTCTACCTGCCCATCCGAGGTGAAGCTCGAGCAACTGCCCGATGTTCATACGTGATGGAACCCCGAGAGGGTTAAGAACGATGTCAACTGGAGTACCGTCAGCAAGGTATGGCATATCTTCCATTGGAAGAACGTTTGAGATCACACCTTTGTTACCGTGACGTCCAGCCATTTTATCACCTGGCTGAAGCTTTCTCTTGATCGCTACATAGATGATAACTTTCTTGATAACACCAGGAGGAAGTTCGTCACCTCTGTGGAGTTTAGCAATTTCGTCATTAGCTTTCTGTCTTACTCTGTTGATTCTGTTTCTTACGTCAGCAAAGTACTCACCTAGCTGCTCTTCCAAAGAAGCTTCAAGCGGAAGGTATCCGATAAGTTCAAATGGAATTGAAGATAGGACTTCAGCAGTAATTTCAGAACCTTTTCCAAGAAGTTCAGATGAACCGTCTTCTGAAACGAGCTTGTCAGTGGTCTTAACACCTTTAAGCATCTTCGAGATTCTTTGAATCGCAGAAGTCTGGATAGACTTGATCTCGATTCTTTCATCTCTTCTGATAAGAGTTGTTTCAGTTTCAATGATCTCTTTTGATCTTGAACAAGGCTCAACACCTTCCCTTGTATAAACTTTGGCGTCGATGACTGTACCGCGTACAGAACTTGGAGATCTGAGCGACGTATCTTTAACGTCACCAGCTTTGTCACCAAAGATGGCCTTAAGTAGTTTTTCTTCAGGAGAAAGTTGAGTTTCACCTTTTGGAGTAATCTTACCAACAAGAATGTCACCAGGCTTGATGATCGCACCAACTCTGATGATACCAGCCTCATCGAGGTCTTTAAGAGCTTCTTCACTTACGTTAGGAATATCTCTTGTGATCTCTTCTTTACCTAGCTTGGTGTCTCTAGCTTCAACTTCAAAACTTTCAATGTGAACAGATGTGAAGATATCTTCAGCAAGCATGTTCTCAGAAATTAGGATCGAGTCTTCGTAGTTATAACCACCCCAAGGCATGAACGCGACAAGTACGTTCTGTCCAAGAGCAAGGTCACCATTATGAGTACCAGGACCGTCGGCAATAACCTGTCCCTTCACCACCTTATCACCTTCTTTAACGAGGGCTTTTTGGTTGTTTGAAGTATTCTGGTTAGTTCTTTGGTATTTGATAAGTTTGTAGATATCAACCCCAGACTCACCTTCGTTGAACTTGTCTCTTTGAATAACAATTCTGTTTGAGTCAACGAAGATAACTTTTCCGTCAGCTTCAGCGAAGAGAATCGCACCAGAGTCTTTAGCCACAACAGCTTCAACACCTGTACCAACGATAGGAGCATCAGTCTTAACAACAGGCACGGCCTGTCTCATCATGTTAGATCCCATCAAGGCACGGTTGGCATCATCGTGCTCGAGAAATGGAATCAAAGACGTTGCAATCGAGATCATCTGAGTCGGAGAAACGTCCATTAGGTCAACGTCTTCAGCTTGTACTAGAGAAAATTCCCCGTAAGCACGAGCTGGAACATGTTCACCTTCAACTTTTCCGTTTTTGATATGATTGATATCAATCTGAGCAATAACTTTTCCTTCTTCTTCGAAAGCAGAGAAGTATTTTGGCTCTTGGATTGATTTGTCTTCGTTAACAACCTGGTAAGGAGTTTCAATGAATCCGTACTCCGAAACCCTTGCATACGTTGCAAGTGAAGTGATCAGACCAATGTTTGGTCCTTCTGGAGTCTCAACCGGACACATTCTTCCGTAGTGAGTAGAGTGAACGTCACGTACTTCGAAACCTGCTCTTTCTCTTGTAAGACCACCTGGACCAAGTGCTGAAAGTCTTCTCTTGTGAGTAACTTCAGAAAGTGGGTTAGTTTGATCCATAAACTGAGAAAGCTGTGATGAACCAAAGAATTCCTTAACCGCGGCAGCAACTGGCTTTTGGTTAACAAGGTCATAAGGCATCATTGTTTCGATTTCTTGGATAGCCATTCTTTCTTTTACGGCTCTTTCCATTCTGACAAGACCAACTCTGAATTGGTTTTCAAGAAGTTCACCTACGGCCCTAACTCTTCTGTTACCAAGGTGGTCAATATCGTCGACTTTACCTTTACCGTTGTTAAGTTCAACTAGGTAATTGGCAGTCTTGATGATGTCATCATGAGTAAGGACAGTGTTCTCAACAGGAACATCCATTCCAAACTTATAATTGATCTTCATTCTACCGACTCTTGAAAGGTCATACTTTTCTTCGTTGAAGAAAAGGTTTTCAAAAAGTTGCTCGGCAGCTTCAACCGCTGGTGGTTCACCTGGTCTCAATCTTTCGAAGATCTTGATAAGAGCGTCTTCCTTACTGTCTGTTTTATCAAGAAGAAGTGTGTTTCTAATTTGATCACCAAAGTTGATCATATCAATATAAAGACACTTGATTTCTTTTCTACCTGCAGTGAGTAGCTCTTGTATTTTAGCTTCAGAAAGTGCTTCGTTGGCCAAGCAAAGAACTTCACCTGTGTTCTCGTCGAAGATATCTTCGGCAACAACTTTTCCAACAACTTCTTCAAGCTCAGCTGGAATTTCTTCCAAACCGGCTTCCATCATTTTTCTGGCAGAAGCTTTTGTATATTTTTTACCTTTCTTGACTATAACTTTCCCGCTTGGGTCAAGAATATCACTTAGCGCTCTAGTTCCAATAAGTAGGTTGAAATCAAGCTTTCTTGTATAATTTCCTTTCGGATCAAGCTTGATCGTTTCCATTTTGTAGAACATGTCTAGAAGGTCTGCGGTTGTATACCCCATGGCCTTGAAAACAACTGTCGCATGAAGTTTTCTTTTTCTGTCGATTCTCGCGAAAAGAACGTTCTTGTGATCGAATTCGAAATCCAGCCATGAACCTCTGTGAGGAATGATTCTAGCTGAATAAAGAAGTTTACCACTTGAGTGTTTCTTCCCACCGTCGTGTTCAAAAATGATCCCTGGAGATCTATGTAGCTGAGAAACGATAACTCTTTCAGTTCCGTTATAAACAAAAGAGCCGTTCTTCGCCATTAGAGGAATGTTACCGAGGTAAACTTCCTGCTCTTTCACAGAAGATACTGATCTTTGCTCATTACCATCTTTGTCTACAGTCACTTCGTAAAAGACAAGTCTTACGACTACCTTCAACGGAGCTTCGTAGGAAAGACCTCTTTGACGACATTCCTTAACAGTATATTTTGGTTCTTCAAGCGAGTAGCTTACGAACTCAAGAGACACTGTCTTGTTGAAGTCGTGAATTGGGAAGACGGAATTAAAAACCGCCTGAAGTCCGATGCTCTCTCTTTTAGCAGGAGGTACATCTCTCTGTAGAAACTCTTCATAAGACCTGGTCTGGAGTCTCATTAGAGGTGGTGTATCAAGAACCTTCGGTGTTTTAGCGAAGTTCTTGCGATACCATTCGTTCGGGGCAAAAACCTTAGTCATCTGGGTCTCCTGTGACTGTATTTATTTCCCTTTTTTGGGGCTTTTTTCTTAAACGCAAAAAAGGTGTGAACGGCAATTAGCCATTCACACCATTAAAATCCTGAACTAACAGGCAAAATTACTTAAGCTCAACCTTGGCACCGGCAGCTTCAAGCTTCTTCTTAAGCTCTTCAGCTTCGGCTTTATCAACGCCTTCTTTAACTGGCTTAGGGGCACCTTCAACAAGTTCTTTGGCTTCTTTAAGACCAAGACCTGTGATACCTCTAACTTCTTTAATAACGTTGATTTTCTTAGCACCAGCGTCCGCTAGAACAACTGTAAATTCAGTTTGCTCTTCAGCAGCAGGACCAGCAGCAGCACCAGCTACAGCAACAGGGGCAGCAGAAACACCAAATTTCTCTTCCATTTCCTTAACTAGGTTAGCCATATCAAGGACAGACATTTGAGAGATGTGATCGATCAATTGTTCATTTGTAATAGACATAATATTCTCCTAAACTTTTTAATTTTTTAAAATTTGATTACTCTTCAGTTTTTTCTTCTTCAGTTGTTTCAGCAGCAGCTTCTGCAGGTGCAGCTTCCTCGGTTGCGGCTTGCGCAGCAACACCTGGAACAATGCTTTCCCCAGCTTCTACTTTGTCTTTCAATTGATTCATCAATCTAGCAAAAGCAGAAACAGGTGCATTCATGGTAGCAAGTAGCGTACCAAGCATTTCCTCTCTTGATGGGAGATCAGCAAGTGCTTTGATATCAGCAATGCTTAGCTCTTCACCATTAAGGAATCCACCTTTGAACTCAACGACATCAAAATCTTCAGCAGCTTTCTTAAGAGCTTTGGCAACGGCCGGAGCATCTTCGAAAGCGAATGCTAGAGCATGAGGTCCTTTGAGCTCAGCAAGAAGCTTCTCTGCATACGTACCAACACCGGCACGACTGAAGAGAGTGTTTCTTGTGACAACAACCTTTCCGGCAGCTTCACGGATCTGCTTACGGATACCAACGGAATCGTTTGAAGGAATTCCAATTAGGTTCGTAAGAAAGACCGCTCTGGCACCTTCGATGTCTTTTTTAAGACCATCTACTAAGGCTTCTTTGTCGGCTCTGTTTAACATAAACCCTCCTTAAGGAGGTTGGTTTCAGGCAGGGATTATAGAAAACTACCGTGTTTTCAACCGACCTTCTTCAACCTCGCGACATTAATATTAGTTTGCTACCGAGGTAGCTTCCAAAGTATCCATCTTAATGCCAGGGCCCATGGTAGTACTGATAGTCAAAGACCTCATGTATGTACCTTTTGAGCTTGCTGGCTTCGCCTTAACAATAGCAGTGATGATTGCGTTGATATTTTGTCTCAACTTTGCATCATCAAAAGACTTCTTCCCAACTGGAACGTGAATGATCCCGTTCTTCTCAGTTCTATACTCAACTTTACCGGCTTTTTGCTCAGTAACCGCTTTCGCAACGTCAGTTGTAACAGTTCCAAGTTTTGGGTTAGGCATAAGACCTCTAGGTCCTAGAATTCTACCGATACGACCTAGTTTTCCCATCATGTCTGGAGAAGCAATCATTCTGTCGAATTCAAGCCATCCACCTGCAATTTTGGTAACTAGTTCATCTGAACCAACAAAGTCAGCTCCTGCTTCTTCAGCTTTCTTAATGTTCTCACCAGAAGTGATCACACAAACACGAACTGATTTACCTGTACCAGCAGGAAGAGCAATCGCCCCTCTGATCATTTGGTCTGCGTGTCTTGGGTCAACACCAAGTCTGAAAGCCAAATCAACAGTTTCATCAAATTTTGCGAAAGACACATCTTTAGCAAGCTTGATAGCTTCGTCGATTGTATAAAGTTTTGTCGTATCTACTTTAGCTAGTGCTTCAGTGAATTTTTTAGATTGTTTTTTCATTCCATCACCTCTTAATAATCAAGCTTTAGGCCCATTGATCTGATGGAACCTTCGATTGTTCTGTGTGCAGCTTCCGGTGAACCAGCTGTTAGGTCTGGCATTTTACCTTCGGCAACTTCCTCAACAATTTTCTTAGAAACAGATCCTGCAACTTCATGACCTGGTTTGTTTGAACCAGACTTAAGCTTCAGTGATCTTTTCAAAAGAAAAGATGCTGGAGGTGTCTTTGTGATGAACGAGAATGATCTGTCAGAGTAAACAGTGATAACGGTTGGAAGGATCAAACCGGCATCTTTCTGGGTTTTTGCATTGAAGGCCTTGCAAAATTCCATGATGTTTACACCTTTTTGACCAAGAGCAGGTCCAATTGGTGGTGATGGGTTGGCTTTACCAGCTTCAATTTGAAGTTTGATAAAACCAGAGATTTTCTTAGCCATAATAAACTCCTCGAATGCAATAAATGCAATCTACCAACTAATTAAAGAAACTTAAGATACTTTTTCTACTTGTGTGAAATCGAGTTCTACCGGTGTTGGTCTTCCGAAGATCGAAACGTTCACACGTATCTTGCCTTTCTCGTTAACAGCTTCAATAGTTCCCACGAAGGAAGCAAATGGCCCTTCAATAACTTTGACAGTTTCTCCTTCAGAGAAATTGACAGAGGTTCTTGGCTTGGCAGCTTTACCTTCAACTTGTCCGATCATGTATGCAGCTTCATCGTCTGAGATCGGGCTGGGTCTATCACTGGTTCCACCTACGAAACCTGTGATTTTATCTGTGTTCTTTACCAGGTGCCATGTCGTTTCATTCATATCCATTTTGATAAGAACGTAACCTGGGAAGAACTTTTTCTTGATTGTTCTTTTTTTACCGTTTGCATTTGTTACAACAGTTTCTTCTGGAACAAGAATTTCACCAAAGTACTCACCAAGCTTGTAGTTGGTGATTCTTTCTCTCAGGGCCTTTTGAACCTTGTTCTCTTGACCTGTAAGTGTCTTGGCGATGTACCATCTGAATGAAGCATTATCTTCTGTTTCACTAGCACCTTCAGAGTCACCTTCTTCAGTTGCTGCAGCTTCAACAGTTTCTTCTGAAGTTTCTGTACCTTCAGCAGCAGTCTCTTCAGTTTTTGTTTCTTCAGTTGTTTCCATTTCTGTTTCTTTTACTTGATCGTCACTCATGAGTGGATACCTTCTTAGTAAATGAGTTCCAAAATTTTTCTAAACGTAAAGTCTACTCCGACAAAGATACTACTAATGATCGATACTCCGATCAGAATTCCGATAGTAACTTTCACAACAGAGTCTTTATCTGGCCAAACTACTTTAACCAGTTCTGCATAAACTTCATGCATATGAGTTGATGCATTTTTATTTTTTAAAATCGCTACAAATGTTGTGAGTCCAACAAGAATCCCAACACCTTGTGAAATCATAAGAAAGTATTTAACCTTGGCTTCAAGATCAAAAAGCTCTCCCATAGTTTCCAAAAATCTGATTGTTACAAAACCAGCAAGAATACTGATGATTGCAATAAATGAATTGATCCATTTTTTGCCATCTTCACTCTTAATAATCGACATAAACTTCCCTGAGTAATATTCTCTGTTGCCACCAAAAGGTCGCTAAATTAAATGGTTAGAGTCCACAAGTCTTGCATATTTCCTATAATTGGAACGGAATGTAAATACCTTTTTTCGGTATTTTATTGCCGCGCAGGGCAGGCCCGGCACGATTCTTGCTTATTCCCCTTTGAGCAACGCAGCATTTATACATTTAACTGCATAGAAAAATAAATGAGTATAAAGGAGTTTGCTCTTGCAAGTAATTACGAAGGAGGCAGTAGGACAGATGGAAGGATTGTGCAAAATGAATAGTGAAAGTGGCGGGCGCAGAGAGATTCGAACTCCCAACCTATTGATTTGGAATCAACCGCTCTACCGTTGGAGCTATACGCCCGCTATTTTTTAGATAAATAAGCGAAAAAAAAGGGCCAGTCAATGACTGGCCCCTTGGTATTTCTAGAAATTATTCAACAATTTCAGAAACGTTACCGGCACCAATGGTTCTACCACCTTCACGGATCGCGAACTTAAGACCTTTCTCCATAGCGATTGGAGTAATAAGTTCAACGTCGAATGAAGTGTTATCACCAGGCATAACCATCTCAACACCGTCTGGAAGAGTGATTGTTCCTGTAACGTCAGTAGTTCTGAAGTAGAACTGTGGTCTATAACCTTTGAAGATTGGGGTGTGTCTTCCACCTTCGTCTTTTGAAAGGATATAAACTTCAGACTTGAATTTCTTGTGTGGCTTGATTGTTCCTGGCTTACAAAGAACTTGTCCACGCTCGATATCTTCTCTCTTAGTTCCTCTAAGAAGTAGACCAACGTTGTCACCAGCTTGACCTTGATCAAGAAGTTTTCTGAACATTTCTACACCAGTAACAGTTGTCTTAGTTGTGTCTCTGATACCAACAATTTCAACTTCTTCGTTAACTTTGATGATCCCTCTTTCAACTCTACCAGTACAAACTGTACCACGACCTGAAATTGAGAAAACGTCTTCAACTGGCATCAAGAAATCAAGATCGATATCTCTAGCTGGAGTTGGGATATACTCGTCAACTTGACCCATTAGTTCCATGATCTTGTCTTTACCGATATTGTCGTCTCTACCTTCAAGAGCAGCAAGAGCTGAACCAGCTACGATTGGAGTATCGTCACCAGGGAAGTCATAAGAAGAAAGTAGTTCTCTGATTTCCATTTCAACAAGCTCAAGAAGTTCTTCATCGTCAACTTGGTCAACTTTGTTAAGGAATACCACGATCGCTGGAACACCAACCTGTCTAGCAAGAAGGATGTGCTCTCTAGTTTGTGGCATAGGACCGTCAGCAGCAGAAACCACTAGAATGGCTCCGTCCATCTGAGCAGCACCAGTAATCATGTTTTTTACGTAGTCGGCGTGCCCTGGGCAGTCAACGTGAGCGTAGTGTCTGTTTTCAGTTTCATACTCGATGTGAGCAGAGTTGATGGTAATCCCTCTTGCTTTCTCTTCTGGAGCAGAGTCGATCTCATCAAATTTAGATGCAGTCTTTCCAAGAGCTTCAGCAAGCACTTTTGAGATAGCAGCAGTTAGTGTTGTTTTCCCATGGTCAACGTGTCCAATTGTACCAACGTTAACGTGGGGCTTGTCTCGATTAAACGTTTCCTTAGCCATTTCCGGTCTCCTTATAGTCACACGAAACTATTAGATAATAAAAAATCTTAGTGTTCATATACTTTATAACAATTTTAAGTCAACACAGTATTGTCGATAAAACCACCCGTGACAAGCAAAAAGGGGCTCCTAAAAGGCCTTTCGCAGTGCTCGTTTGGTTCCATTTTAAGACTGTCTCAACTCCCATCTCCAAGAGTGGAGCTTCCGGTGAGAATTGAACCCACGACCTCTCCCTTACCAAGGGAGTGCTCTACCACTGAGCCACGGAAGCTGACACTTCTTGAAAATAGACCTAACTATTTAATTCAAGAACGTAATACTGTAAAGCGGGAAAATACGCACTTTCTCAGAATTTAAACTTGAGTAAATTTGATCTGATTTTTTGTTTGGATTTTAGTTTAGAAAAAAAATGGAGCGGGCAACAAGGTTCGAACTTGCGACCCCCAGCTTGGAAGGCTGGTGCTCTACCAACTGAGCTATACCCGCATTCATTTTTTTAATGTCAAAGATGGTGGCGAGGGATGGATTCGAACCATCGAAGGTATA
>JBFEVX010000166.1:0-6108 GCA_041546685.1 Bacteriovoracaceae bacterium
AGAGAAACTGGTCGTTCAAGAGGTTTCGGATTTGTTGAGATGAGTTCTCCAGATGAAGCTCAAGCCGCCGTTGATCAATTCAATGGAGCTGAGTATCTCGGACGTAACCTTAAGGTTGATATCGCTAAAGAACGCGATTCTCGTCCACCAAGAAGAGGATAATCTACTAATCAGATTATAATTCTAGAGAGGGAGCTCGTTGAGCTCCCTTTTTTTGTCTATAATTTCAGCTACTTATAACTAAGAAATTATTTCAAAGCCCTCGTAAATGACGCTCCGTGTGATATGTTGCGTCCATGGTTAAATACACCTCCCTCCTCATTCTATTTTTGAGCCTGAACCTATTTGCAGGAGAGTTCAAAGTTGTCACTTTGAATGTCTATCGCAAGCCGGAGATTGGCGTTGATTTCTTTGGTACTGAAAGAATGAATAAGATCTGTGAAGTTCTGAAAGATAAAGAACATGATCACAATGCAGGCTGGGATGTTGTCATGATCCAAGAAGCTTGGACAGTAGGTTCAAGAAAGATCTTAAAGAATTGTGGTTATCCACACGTTATTGATATTGGCTCTGGTTTATGGAGGGCCGGATGGGGCGCCAGGCATCGAAGAGGTGGTATCAGACCAAGGCCAGGAAGACATGGACGAGAGTTGAATCTAGAAAGTGGACTTCTTATCTTATCTCGTTTTCCGATCAAGAAATCACTTCGATATGAATTTAAAAATGAAGGCAGACTTTTTAGAGTTTTTAATGATGGAGAAAAAGTCGCAGCCAAGTCTATTTATCTGGCACAGCTAGAGTTACCGGAAGGAAAGAATGTTTGGGTGGCGAATACTCACTTGGTCGCGAATTATTGCGACAATTCTGAAGATACTGATTGTGAGAGCTATGAAATAGTAAGAACTGCCCAACTCAAGGAAATGCGAAAAGTCTTTGATGAATGGGTGGGAGATGAGCCGTTGATCTTTGGAGGAGATTTGAATGCTGGTGAGCATCCGAATGCCAAGGATCTTTCTTGGGTCATGCTGCCAGAACTTTTTCCTGGTTTTGAGCAAGCTCCTCATGATGAGTTGTTGGTTTCGACTTCAAGTCCAACCAACTACTTTAAAAAAGGTCACAAAGAGGGAGGGAAGTTAGATCATATCTTTGCTTCACCTCACTTTGAAATTACGCAAGGAAAGTTGGCATTTGAAAAAACTTTTGTTTCCAAAAAAGGTGAGGATATGAATTACTCAGATCATTATGGCTGGGAATCTACCTTGATGTTGAAATAATTTCAGAGAAATGAAGAGAATTGGCAAGAAGTAAAATTTTTTAATCTGCAATGACGAATTAGGTGTATATTGCGGCAAACACAAATAGGAAATGATTATGAAAGGTTGGATTCTTTACAAGGATAACGTTGGTTTTTTGAAGCCCTCTTACGCTGTCAGAAGATTGATTGAGGAGTCAGAGAACCTCGGTGTTCATCTGGAAATCGTTAATCCGAATCGATTGGACTTGACAGTTACAAGAGAGGACAGGAAATCGATTCTACTTGATGGCGAGCCTGTCGCTCTTCCTGATTTCATCATTCCAAGAATGGGTGCTTTTACCAATTATTTCGACTTGGCAGTTATTCGTCACCTTGAGAGATTGGGAGTAAAGTCTTTCAACTCATCAGAGTCTGTTGAGACAGTGAGAGACAAACTTTATTCACAGCAAATTTTGGCAGAAAGAGGTATTCCTGTCCCAAAAACCATGTTGGTTAAGTTTCCTGTAAACGTAGACCTAGTTGAGAAACGACTCGGTTTTCCTGTCGTTGTGAAGACTCTTTATGGTAGCCAGGGAAGTGGTGTATTCCTTTGTGAATCTAGAAAACAATTTTTAAATCTTATTGAATTGGTTGAGGCCACAAAAGCCAGTGCCCATATTATACTTCAGGAATTCATAAGTGATTCCAAAGGACGTGACCTCAGGGTTTTCACCATTGGTGGACGAGCTATTGCTTGTGTCGAAAGAAATGCTGCTGCAGGAGAGTTTAAAGCGAACTTCTCACAAGGTGGGACAGTCAAACCTTTCGAGATCACTCCAGAAATTGAATGGCTTGCTGTTGAGACATCGAGAATATTCAATCTTGATATCTCGGGAATTGATCTTCTCTTTGACGGTGATCACTTTAAGATTTGTGAAGCCAACTCTGCTCCTGGATTTGAGGCCATTGAAGAGTCTATGGATATCAACATGCCGAAAGAAATTTTTCACTTTATCCGTATCAGGCTTGGGATCTTTCAAAAAGCTGAAAAGAAAGCCCAGGAAAATGCCATGGATGAAGATGATGAAGACTCGAGTAGTTTGAATCTCCATTGAAATAAAAAAACAATAGGGATGGGGCTCTCCCATCCCTTAATTTAATCAAAAAGACTTAAGAGATATATTGAAGATTCCTTGCTGAATCCCATTTACCTCTTTGAAATCGACAACAACTCTATCTCTTTCTTCTTTACTGAGAGATTGAAGAATTCTGTCTTTTTTATTAAGGGGATGACCTTTCCAGTAGAGCTGAGAAGTCAGCTCCTCATAACCTCTCAAGTGAACTTTGAAGTGGATATGTGGAGGACGAATCCAAGTATTATCTGCAGGGTAGGCTCCAGGAACTATTGTCTTGAAAAAGTATTCACCCTTTTCGTTAGTAATGGCCTGCCCCCAATACTGGAAGTTCGGATCCAGTTTAGCCGGGTTTGGATCAGAGGGATGATTGTACTTTCCTGTGTGACAGGCTTGCCAGATTTCAACCATGGCACCTTTGATAGGACGACAAAAGTCGTCTTGTATCACACCTCTGAGAAGAGCTATTTTCCCTGTTGCTGAGCCAAATTTACCTTTCACTTGGGTAAGATCATTATTTTTATCGGCCTGATCTTGAATTGGATAAAATGGACCTTCTGTTTGCTCTGGTGTCAGGCCACAGGATTGGGCCAAGGCCTTGGAGCCAGTGATGGCTGCGCCGCTGGCGATGAGTACTTTGGAGAGTAGGTTACGTCTGGATATTTCTGTCGTCATGGGAACTCCTTTTTGTAAGAAGTTACCGTTTTGAGCATGTTAAATATAATTTATAATGATTATTGTTGATATAAGTTTAATTTATCTTAAGTCTATTGATTTGAAACAGCTGGATTTGTCCTTGATGATGCCATCACTTTCATGCAGATCTCGTTTGGTGAATCCAACAGTTATATGTGGGAAGAAGTTTTCTGCTCTGAAAAGGCCTTTCTTACCACCTTTTTCCAAAAATAACTTTTCAACTTTTTTTCTAATATTCAAAAGATCGTTCGACTCCAAAACAACATAGTAAGTCGACATTTCGTCCTTTACTCCTCGCCCGAGACATACAATTTTGAATTTTGATGATTGAATAGAACTCTCTTTGGCGATTTGGTCAATCTCTTCAATTGATACTACATCTTTGAGTTGGTGGAAAAATTCCACTGGAGTGATAGTTGTTATATGGGCTTCACCACGATTCTTGAGTTTGAGACCAGTCTCTTTCTCAACTTGCTTCCAGAGCTCTTTGATTGGCTTGTATTGGATGTCCATGGAGAGGTAAGTCGAGAATTGTCCACTACCGCTGTGGTTGAGTTGCTCAAGATTTTTATTGTCAAGAACTGAACTGTCCAGGCTAAGCATTGCCGCCTGGACTGTAGTTATGAGTATCTTAAAAAAGAGAAGAATCATTGTTGAACGTTTTTCTGATAAATACGAAATTCAACTCTTCTGTTATTTTCAGCTTTTTTCTGGTCAACAATCTTACTTTCTCCGAAACCTACTATATCAAGTAATTCTGGAGAGATATTGTTATTGATAAGAAATTTACGAACATTAGCAGCTCTTCTTTCAGAAAGTTGAGCATTGTATGAATCTTGACCTTCTTTAGAGGCATGGCCTTCAATAACGATTTTTGTAACGCCATTTCCAGAATCTTTAATTGAAGCTGCGATCTGCTTTAAGATATCTTTCGCCTCTGCTGAAATATCATCTTTGTCTCTACCAAAGTAAACGTTTTCGTTGATAAAAAGTTTTCCGTACTTTTGTTGTTCGAAGTTGAGAACAGGAGCACGTTTGACTTCTGGAGTCCATCTAAGACCGACAAAAGTTCTAAAGTCATTGGAGTTCCAGCTATCCATATTACCGACGCTCATCCCTCCCCAGAAACCAACTTGTTTACTGTATTGATGTCTTGCTGAAACGATGACTTCACCTGGAGATGAACCGTCTGAGTCACTTAGTGCATAACCACCAAAAACTTCCCCAGTTACAGAGGTCTTGAATGGAAGTGGTACCGTAACACCTAAAGAACCGAGCATCATCTTTCTATAATTCAAAGTCTCGTATTGAGCATCTTTGTTGTACATGTACCCAAGGTTTCCTGACATTGTGAATAGACCGAAATCTCTTTCAACAACACCTGTCAAGCCAGCTCCAACAGAGCCATCAGAAGTGAATTTGTCCTGGTTTCCAGTTGGAAGCTTGATCTTTGGAACTATTGCTACTTGAGTTTTTCCATTTCTGTTGGTCAGAAGTGTCTTGAAAGACAGGGTTGTATCCCCAAGGACTCTTTCACTTCCGTTTAGAGCACTACCAGTAAGTTCTGAAGCAAAAGTTTGAATACCGACTTGAAGGTTTGTTCCAATTTTATAACTGGCTCCCAGATCAAGTGTATTAAATCTTTTAACGAGAACATTTGTTCTTTCAGTCTTTTCGGCATCAGTCGCTACCAAAGGATCGTTTGTATAGTTGTACGAAGCATTGAAAAGTAACTTGTAGTCGGCTACTCTTTCGTCGATGACAAAAGCACCTTCAGTGATCGTATATTTTGGATCAAGTCCGAATTGGAAATTCTGGATGTTGATCGCATAAGCATTGGAGGCCAGTAAAGAAAGTAAAATCAGCTTTTTCATGGTTGATCCTCCTCTTATTGACATGGTCTGGTTGAGCTAGCCTTGATTTTGAGAACCGGCATAGCATTGTTTTGAACATCATCGGCCAATGAGAATTCAAGGGTGTTGTTACCGTTTTGAATTTCATCAACGAATACACTTTCGTTAACTCTATATAGATCGTCCAAGTCATATTCATGCTTGTCGACGTAGAGACAAATATTTTTCCCGTCGAGCCACTGAATATTTTCAGCTCTCAATAGCTCATTCAAGAATCTCTGGTTCTGAGTCTGAGTTTGTCCTCCCCAGAATGCAGGGTTTTTGAATCCATTGTCAGGTTCTCTTACGTAAGCAAAACCAGAACAAAGTTTTCTATCAAGAAAGCATAGAATTTCAGTTCTTGGGTATTTGTCCAAATGTACTTTTGTCAGATCAAGCTCAAGTGAAACGTTATCAATTGTAATTGATGAATCTTTGAACTCAGAAATATCGAATACAAAGTAAACTTGACCATCTCTTACTGTACTTCTGTTGACTGAAGTAAAGGTATAGTTTGTCTCAGTTCCATAGAGCAGAGACATTGTCTCACCATTTTGAGAGTTGGTGCTTAAGTAAGGAAGAACGGCCGTCGCCATATCTCTGGCAGCATCAGCTTTATTTTTTGCAACGATGTTGTAGACTTTTGAAGCTCCACAAACTGCAGCTGCTCTACCTTCTGCTTCCATTGGAAGAGTAGCAAAACGGCTAGCAAAATCATCTGAATAAGAAACATTCAGATTAGTCGAGTCCGAACCTAGTCCTGTTGGCTCATATGAAAGGTCAAGTGAGCATTCAGCACCTGCGGCCAATGTCGTACCACAGTCTCCAGCCGATCCTGGGTAAGATCCACCTGTAAAAGTGAATTCTCCAGAAAGAGTAGGTGAAGTAATATTTGCTTCAATATTCCCAGAGTTCTTCATGATAACTGTTCTGTCTTTACTATCACCCAATTTAACTGAACCAAAATTGACTCGAGTTGGATTGAACTCCAAACGAGCCTCTTGAACCGGCGTCGGTGTCGGCGTCGGTGTTGGTGTCGGCGTCGGTGTTGGTGTTGGTGTCGGTGTCGGTGTCGGTGTTGGTGTCGGCGTCGGTGTTGGTGTCGGCGTCGGTGTTGGTGTCGGCGTCGGTGTTGGCGTCGGCGTCGGGGGTG
>JBFEVX010000096.1:0-14603 GCA_041546685.1 Bacteriovoracaceae bacterium
AGAGAGTCCAATGAGTCCTCATCCCAGTCATCTTCAAGTTCGAGAACAGAGATGGCGGTCAGTATACCAGCGATTGGATTGTTTAACTCGTGAGCGATAGAGCTGGAAATGATTCCCAATTCTTCACTTGAATTGCTGTTTCTCTTAAGCTCTTCAGTGGTTGAATCAAAAACAAACAAATGAAAAGGCTCTTCATTGAAATTGAAATCCTTTCGAGTGACTCGATAAACTTCTCCACCGATGTCAGTCTTGTCACCGTCTTTGAAATCCAGACAGTCTTTTGGAAGAATCTGGCTTTTCGTAAAGAGACTGTTATGTAGAAGAAGCTCTCCATTATTGTCAAAAAGAGCAATAGCAACTGGTATGAAGTTAAAGGCCTGGCTCCAGAGTTCCCCCATGGTTTTCAAACCGCGGATACGTTCCTTGGAAAAGATGAAGTTCTCAACCTCCTGAATTGCCCTGGCCAATAAGAAGTAAGCCTGATCCTGATCACACTTCGGATGAAATCTGGCCAGAAAAAATTTTTCACTGTCCTCAGGGTGAGGAAGTAAAATAACTCGATCCCACTCAGGGATGAGCTCATCTATATCTTCAGTCGAGATTGCCTGTAGATCCTTGATAAGCTTCAAAGGCTTGATCGACGAGCTCAAAAGCTCGAGGAAATCTCCCTCATCTTCAAGAGTTTGAGAATCAAGCGAGACTTGAAGGATTTTCTTTTGGAGAGACATATACTCTTCAAGTTCATTTGAAATCTCCATTCGATTCACATCGGGAAGGAGAAGTCTTCGATAAAGTCTACTGACATAAGAGTTTGCTCTTTTAAAAACTTCATCCAGACGGGCCTCTACTCCACCTAACAGATAGTTCTTTTTCCCTTCCTGAATTCCGTCGAAAAGGATCGGTAGCATGTCTTCAAGTGAGTAAATATCTTCCACACCCAGGATCAAAGTATTGTCCATCTCTTCAGCAGAATCAACGTTCTCGCAGAATCTAATGGTAATTCCCCATGAATGAGGTGAAGTTCTGGGTTTCTCTGATGAAAAGAGAAGATCTACTTTCTTTTGTGATGGTGTGGATTCATTAATGGTGTTGTATCTTTCACACAAGGTCATCACATCGTCACGTACACTCTGCTTAACATTCTTATCAAATCCAACAACTATGCTCATGCTCCATCTCCCGCTCTGGCGATGGAAGAACCATCATGGAACATAAGAGAAATTTTTTCACCCTTCTTCAATTTTTCAAAGGCCTTCATTGAAGGAACAACCTTATCTTTCTCATCTTTCACGATACTATATCCTCTACCGAGGACATTCGTTGGGTCTAGAACCCGTAAAAGATCGTAAGCATTTTTATTTCGATCTTGAAGTCGGGAATGTTTTCTCTCTATTCCCATTTTCAATCGATAGATGGAATCATCAAGACGTTGGTTATAATTATAGATACCTATATAATCGTTCGCCCTGTTGATTAGATCTATTCTTCCAAGCTTCTTTTCTTGTTCGTTGACCCGTCTCCAGATAACATCGAGAACACGTTTAGGATGACCTTTTTGAAGGCGCTCGGAACTTCTCCCTATGATATGTGTCATCGATCTCGCGAGATGTCTCCCCGACCACTCGAGGGATTCTTTGATTTCGGCTTGAGCATTGGATAGAACTTCCGCTGCAGCAGAAGGTGTCTCACACCGTAAATCGGCAACCATATCACAAATAGTGGTATCAACCTGGTGCCCAACTGCCGAAATGATAGGTATCGGACAATTATAAATATCCCAGGCGAGTCCTTCATCGTTGAATGCCCAAAGATCTTCCATTGAGCCACCACCTCTGGTTAGAACAATGACATCGATTTTTTTATCTTCAGGAGCATCCATTGAATACTTGATGACATTGAAGAGGGCCTTTCGAAGAGAAGCAGGTGCCGCGTCTCCTTGAACTAGCGCAGGAGAGAGTAGAATATCGTACCATTCTGTCCGTCGATCAATGATGTTTAAAAAATCCTGAAGAGCTGCTGCACCTTTTGCAGTGATAACAGCGACTCTATTAGGAAGTGTTGGAATTTCTTTTTTAATACTTGGATCAAATAAACCTTCGCCAGCAAGCTTTCGTTTAAGTTTTTCAAACTCTTCTTTCAGGTCACCCTTGCCGGCCTGACTGATTCTTTTCACAATCAGTTGAAACGTACCTCTTTTGTTATAGACACCAATGGATCCACTGCAGACGACTTTGTCCCCGTTCTTTAAATTTTTAATCATCGGATTTCTAAGTGCATCCATCTTAAAAACCGCAGCAGAGAGACTGCTATCCCGATCACTCAAGGTCAGATACCAATGACCTGAGGAAGAATGGCTGAGGTTGGAGATCTCCCCCTCAACTGAAACAGTGCGAAATTCTCCTTCGAGAAGTCTTTTGATATTGAAGATGACTTCGGAGACACTTGGGACTTTAACCATGCCCTATTCTATGTGTGGGGATGCCGGTTTTGGAACTGGCACTGCATCATAACGATGCAATACCAGTAACTTGAAATATTATTGAAGCATTTTTTTGAAGACTTTGAAGCTTCTTAGATAATTGACCGCTTGGAGAACCTGATAATCTTCATTGGGGTCATATTTCTTATAGATGTCCTCTTTCTTGTCTTTCTCTTTTTGCTTTTCTTTCATTCGCTTGTATCGAGCAACTCTTTCCATTCTTTCCTTGTACTCGCGTTCCTCTCGAATCTTTTTCTCTTCAGGAGTTTCAATGGTGGCAGTCAGGTGGTTTCTCAAATCAACTTCTCTGATGTACTTACCGCCTTTTTCATTTTCTTTCAGCCAATCACCTTCAGCCTCAGGGACTTCAACATCAGGCTTGATTCCGATCGCCTGAATTTTACGCCCCTTTGGTGTCATGTACTGAGCAATCGTAAGCTTGATCCCTTGAGTGTCATCGATTTTTGCTACTGTCTGAACAGAGCCTTTCCCAAAACTCTGACTTCCCATCAGGATAGCTCTGTTATGATCCTTGAGAGCACCAGCTACAATTTCAGACGCCGAAGCTGAAGCGCCATTGATCAAGACAACAAGTGGAAGTTCGAGTTCTTTGTGACCTGTCTTCTTAACGTATCTTATTTCTTTGTTTTTTGGATCACGACCTTCTGTTGAAACAACAATTCCATCCTTCAAAAAGATTGAAGAAAGATCGACTGCTTCATCAAGTAGTCCACCAGGATTGGAACGAAGATCGAGAACAATACCTCTTGGATTCTTGATTTTTTTACGAAGGGCCTTAATCCCATTGGCAACCTGGGTGGATGCATTTTTCTGAAACTGAGTAAGTCTCACATAAATGAACTCGTCCTGAACTTCGAAAGATTTCACAGCACGAATTTTGATGATTTCTCTTTTCACCACGTATTGCTTGATACCTTCAACACCTTCTCTGACGATACCAAGAGAGATTTTTGATCCAGTCTTGCCTCTCATTTTTTCAACAGCTTTTTCGAGAGAAAGTCCGACAGTCGACTCATGGTCAATCTCAACAATCTTGTCGCCGGCCTTAACACCTGCTTTGTAAGCAGGAGTATCATCGATCGGAGTGATGACAACCAACACTCCATCTTTTTGAGTAACTTCTATTCCAAGACCACCGAACTCACCTTTCGTGTCTTCCTGCATTTTCGTGAAAACATCTCGAGACAGATAGGCTGAATGCGGATCAAGAGTTTCCATCATTCCGTTGATCGCACCTTCAATCAATTTACCGGTATCAACAGTACGATAGTATTGATTCTCAATCAGGTAGAGAACTTTGTTGAATAGTTCTAGTTTTTCAAATCGACTTTTAGTAACAGCATAAACTGTCTTCGTTCCGTAAAAGCCTCCGGTAATTCCAAGAAAGCTGATGGCCAAAACGATAAAAAAGACCTTTGGGCCTTTCCATTTTTTATCACTCATATATATAGTCCCTTTATTAACTAACTATTATCTGCGTTAACTTCATTCTTGGCCACGGATTTTCTTTCAAGAAGCAGGATGGTGTTTTGAACTTTGTTTTTCTTTCGCACTTCGAAATAAAGTTTCTCTTCCTGATTCCTTGAGTCACGTGTGTAGCCAAGGACGTCCCCCACTCCTACGACAGAACCTTTTGACACTTTAGGCACAAATTTTCCGAGTATGATACTTCGAGTCTCTTTTCCGTGATCAATCATGACGACATTTCCAAAGTTCGAAAGTGTCCCTTGATACATAATTTTACCAGATGCAGTACTTAAAACAGGACGACGCCCCTTGTACTTGTAAGTCACACCTTTCTTGTCAAATTCCATTCCAATATAGCTATCGAGAGGAGCCGAAAAGTTTATCCCCAGATCAACAATTCCTTTCTTGCTCATAGACCTGATTTTATTCGACCTCAATTTATCGTATGAAGCTTGAAGACGATCCTTGTCTCCTACGGCCGTGATATATTGCTCAGCCTTGTCTTTCTTTTGAAGCTCCAAAGAAGAAAGTAGATTTACAAGTTCAGTTTCAAGACCCGTGTACTCACTCAATCTTGTCTCTAGTTCGTTGACCTCTTCTCTTTGAGTTTTGATTTTCTCTAGAGAGCTTTGAAGCTTCTTAATTTCTGTAACAAGCTCTTCAATAAGAATTTTTTGTCCTGCCAAACCTGTCAAACTTTGATCAGCTGAGAACTTGTTTACCAGAAGACCAGAAAGAACCTTTTTGGACTTGCCGATTCTTTCTTCCAATTCTCTTTGTTCAACATTCAGTTCTTGGCCGTATTCAAAGAGTTTGGCTTCAATTTCCTTCTTCTTCGCAACAATCTTCAGATATTTCTTGTTGCTCACGCCCAGGTTGGCTTCAAGCCTTGTGATATCTTTCTTCAATCTGGAAATCTCACCAGTCTTTTGTCTGATCGTTGAATAAATTTTGGATAGTGATTGCTTGTTTGAAACTGCCGGCTTTTTTGCGGCCAATAACATGACCGGAAAAGACATTGCTAAAAATGTTAGTGCAATCTGTTTTCTCATGATTCCCATTCAATCCTTCTGACATGAACGACAAGGATCATGAACATTGTAGTAATGACAAAGAGGAGCTGCGAAACTTGAGGAAGTCCAGTAAGGAAATACATTGCCGTACAAGTTCCAAAAAATAACAAAGCAAACCCAGCTGTTAAAGTCTTGGCCGGTACATTTGATCTTCTTTGAAACTGCTCAGCAAGATAAGTGCTTCTAATGAAATCTTTTCTAAAAATGATAAATAGAACAAACCAAAACAAACCTGCAAAAGCTGTGATTATTGGACCCAAGTATGTCCTAATCATGACGGCAAAAGAACCTCTCTTCTTTTTGACATCACTAGACTCTCTGTTTACTGCCCCCATAGTGAGTTTGTCTGCCCCCACAAGCCTGGTCAAATAATCTCTAATCAAGTTTTGACTTCTCTGAGGTAAACCTTTTTGGAATTCAATTTGAAGCCCGGAAAAACTCAAATCGATCAAGTCTCTCGACACTCCAACATTAAGAGTTTTTAACAATTCATCCAAAGAAGATGAAACATCAGATTTTGAAAGTACTTTGACTTTCTCCACGCCTGGTAGTTCTCTCAACTTTCTGGCAACACGACTATTGTTTTCTTTTGAATCGATCAAAGCAAAAAAGCTCGCTCCTTTCTCCATCTTCGCAACGCCCTTAAGGAGAGATTTCTCAACCTTTGTCGTCACAAACGCTGAGCCAACAAACAGAACGGTGGCAAGAACAAAAACAATTCCTCTCGCCGGATGATGAAAAAAGGATTTGAAGAAATTACTTAGATAAAACATGCATGCCCCGTATAGATTAGTTTGCCATTGTCCAAGTGAACGATTCGCCCACTGAAGTTTTTGACTAGCTCTTTGTTATGAGAAGCCCAAATTACTGTCATCCCCTTGCGGACATTATAGATATTCAGTATCTCAAAGAGTCTTCTGGCATTACCACTATCAAGGCTTGCTGTCGGCTCATCAGCAATGAATACATCAGGCTTGGCCAACAATGCTCTGGCGATTGCTACTTTCTGTTTTAATCCGCCATTTGCGTCTTTGACTTTCAAATCAAGTCTATTATCGAACCCAAGAACGCTTGCAAGTTCTTCAAGGTCCTTTTTGAATTCTTTTTTATTGTCATAAATTGACGAATCGTATGAAGCCCAAAGGTTCTGCTCACAAGTCTTATTCATTTCCAATCTCAAATCCTGAAAGACTTTTGAGATAAAACATTTCTTAGGACTTGGTGTCGAAACTTTTCCGGTATCAGGTTTAACATCACCAGAGAGAACTCTAAGAAGAGTTGTCTTTCCTGCGCCCGAAGCACCAGTAACAAAAACCACTTCTCCCGATTCAATCGCCAGCTTGACGTTTGAAAGGGCCTGAATGCTTCCAAATCTGATCGAAACATCTTCTAGACGGAATAAATTTTTGGAAATTCCGGCCTGTGTACCGGTCAACCTTTGGCCTGAAAAGCTTGGAGTTTGTTGAAAATTCATGATGCCTATCCTTAAGCTATGGTCTCAAATCTTCCTGATTCGAAGTAGTTGCAGCTCCAACTACCTGTTTATTTTACCAGACGAATATCACTCAAGTAAAGCGAGGGAAAATATTGTAGTGTTTTGGTGTGATTTACAAGTGGCTAAAATTACAAGAGTGAAAATGGCCCGCGTGAAAGGAATTCACGCAGGCGTTCAAAAATTATCTTACTAGGAAAGAAGCGGTGAAATCACCACCTGGATTGCCGTTAGAGTCTCCATCCAATTCCCGACCAAACGGGTCCAGAAATGAGCCCGACCTCATCGTCAATTCGTAGTCTCCAAACTCTTCAACCTTAAGTACAAGTACATTGGTCGCAAGATGATATTCATTTTCAATGACAGCATTGATTACTTCTTCACTTCCTTTCTTTTTAAGAATGATTCCACCTCTTCTATTGAAAGTTTTTGGATCAAGTGCACCCTTCAGATGAAGGTTGAAAGTTTTCTTATCACGGTCGTACCATGAATCTCTTACTGATGTCGCAGGAAGATCATCGCGAACACCCTTGAGGGCATTGATACGTCCAGAGCCCAGAAGATTTTTATACTTGGTATTCAAACCATCGACATCATCAACTGAACCAAGAAGTTTTGCTACAACTTGATCACGAGTATAATCAGGATGAGCTGACCATATCAAAGCAGCCAAACCGGCAGCATTAGGTGCTGCCATACTTGTTCCACTCATATCAACGTAATTCAAACTTCTTCCTGTGGAATGTATAGGATCCCCAGGAGCTGCAATATCAACACCACGACCATAATTTGAAAAACTACTCTTTTGATCTGGCTTCGAGCCCCATGAGCCTTTGGTCTTAGTTGATGCTACCAAGATCAAACGAGTAAATGCGGTTCTTTTTGATTGCCTTGCCCCACCGTTCCCAGCACTGTTGAAAAGAATAAGTCCCTTTCCATAGGCATATTCGAGGGCTTTCTCATAAGCTTGATCTCCAACAAAGTTGTCGATGTAATAACTCGTTGTGATTATATGAGCACCATTGTCAGCAGCATAAGTATAAGATTCAAGAACCATGGCCGAAGTCCATGTATTCTTTCCATAAAACTTGATTGGCATGACTTTTACTTTAGGCCCGAATCCTGTGACACCAACTCCATTGTCAAAACCAGCTGCAACGATTCCAGCAACGTGAGTTCCGTGAGACCCGGCACTCGAATCACTCATAGGGTTATTGTCCCCTTCATTGAAGTCGTATCCTGTTACATCATCAACGTAGCCATTATTATCATCGTCGATATTGTTTCCTGGAATTTCATTTGGATTTGAATACCATGAGTTCTTGAGATCTTCGTGGTCAAGTCTGAATCCGTCATCTGTTACTGCAACTACAATTTCCTTTTCCCCAGTCGTCACACCCCACGCTTCTTTGCTCGAAATGATCGGATGATGAAGTTGCTTTGAAAAAACTGGGTCATTTGGTTCGAATTCTCTATAGTCACCCTGATAAATTCTATTCGGAGCAACCCATTCAACTCCGTCCATTGACTTGAAATCATCCATGAACTTTCTCAATTCAAGAGCTGGGCTTGCAGTCAGAAGATAGAAGCCTTCTTTTGAAATTTTTCTGGTCTCAACAAGATCAGAAAGATCTTTATCGAAAATATTACCAATAAGACCCTTGGCATCTTTCTTAGTAGATACAATTAATTGATTTGGATGCTCAAAAAAAGTTCTGGAATGAACTTGAGTCGCAATCATCGCTGCGATGATGACGAGAAGCTTTTTCATACTGACTCCCTGTATTTTTTAACTTTCTGTTATCAGGAAATCATAGAAAAATTCATCTGCTTTGACGACTTGATCAAGGCCTTGACTGCAGTTGTAAGAACTTTTTAGACCGACTCTTCGACCATTCCCGCTTTGTGTAGAAGATCAAAGGCTGACTTCGAAACAAAGACATTAGGAATGAAGTTATTGAGGTTCTGCAATCTGGAAATAACAGAACTTTCTACCTCGGCCAAAAGTTTGATAGAACCATCATCATAACTTATTTTGACTGGATCTCTTTCATAGAGAACATTGTCCATTTTCTTCTTTTTGATGATTTGTTCTTTTGAACGCACGAAGATGATAGGTTTCTTCGGAAGATCACTGATGATCCAATCAGTGCCACTTCCGTTCTTTTTAAGAAACTCTTCTATTTCATGTACTTTCGCTTCAGCTTTCTTGAAGATCTTTTCATTCGTCTTAGTATCATCTTGATTCATAAGAACTTGCTTAAGCTCTTCACAGCGAACAGTTCTAGCTCCTCTTTCGAGAAGAAGAGTATAGGCCATTTCTTTAATTTGTGGTTCTGTATCCAAAGACCCATTGGCGTATTTCTCATGAACAAGATTGATGAAATAACCATCATTGAACCCAAGAAATCTCATCGGATTGTTGTTGATCATATCGAGAAGATCGGAATACTTGTACATCCAACCTTTCTCAAGAAAATGAAAGCAAAGTCTTTCAGCAATTGCATCGTACTTCGCTCCCCTTGGAGAACGGATCACTTGTGAATACCAGGCAAAACGAGAATTCAAAAAGTCTTCCACACAATGAATAGCATTGTTTCTGATTGTCAGAATGTCATGATTACCTACTCTCGCCACTTCAAAGTGATAGAGAAGGTAATCTCTGTCGTAGGCTCCGTATTTCAATCCCGTATAATGGGCGTCTCGAAGGAGATAATCCATTCGATCACAATCAATTTCTGAATGTAGAATCTGATTGGCCAGATAAGATGAATGCACTCCTTTGACCAGGTCGGAAACTGTTTGGGGATCGATATTATGTTTATTGAGTATCTGGGTAAGACCTCCATCATAATCAGTATTCTTGATGATATAAGAACCCAAGTTCTCATGATCATCTTGAAGCCCCTTCCCACCTTTCATGTTTGTGGTTTCACCAAAAGTTATATAAGCAGCTTCAGTAGTGTGAGAAAAACAGAAAGTTCCAATATCATGTAGAAGTGCACCAAGCCTGACAGACTTGTGATAAAGCGTCCGTTCATCTGTACAATTCACATCCATCAACTTCTCATCAGGAACAGCTCTTCCACAGCTTTGAAGAATCTTATGAGCGTTGTACATCACCCCTATGGAGTGTCCAAAGCGCGAGTGCTCAGCCCCCGGAAAAACGTAGGACGAAAATCCTAATTGCTTGATCCATCTCAGGCGCTGATAAAAAGGGCTATGAATAATTTCGTATTCTGTCGGTGTAAGCTTAATGAATCCGTAGAGCGGATCAAATATGACGTTGGTTTTTCTTTTTTTGATTGAGTTTACTTCCATGTCTTCTCAATTAGGAAGGGATCGCCTAAGCGATCCCGGAGTGTTCATTTAATTTGTATCTTATTGAATTTTCTTTTTACGTCCACGTTTTTTTGGCTTGGCCAATTTGGAGTGTACGAATTCCAACATTGAAATTGTCTCTCTTCTAAGATCATTCTCGTGAATAAATCTGTAGAAGTTTTCAATTTCTACATTGCTTCTGAAGTTTTTTACTGACTTACCAGAAGTATCTGCTGCAGCTGTTTCTTTGGACATGTTCTTTCTCCTATCGTAACGATTCTAAATTCTACGTATACTGTTTCAATAAAACAAATCGAGTATCGAGATAACACAAGGCGCATGGGTGATTATCTCTCATGCGCCGTGCTCCAAAGGCCTCTTACGCCTCTTTTGGTGCAATCATCCCGTAGCTGTGAAGCTTGTTGTAAAGAGTCTTCACTGTGATTCCAAGAACTTTAGCAGTCTTGGTCTTGTTGCCACCAAGGTGGTCAAGAGTTCTTGTAATGTGAAGCTTCTCAAGCTCATCTAGAGTCAATTCTGAGAAAGAGATTTCTTGAACTTCTTCCTCTTCAACTTTTTCTTCGCAGTTTGAAATGCTGTCAGCAAGGTGATCTTTGTGAACGATCATACCATCAGCAAGAATGTAGGCTCTTTCCATAACATTCTGAAGTTCACGAACGTTTCCTGGCCATGAGTACTCAAGAAGTTTTGAAACTACACATGGTGAAAGAGTCTTATGGTCACAAGCAGCCTTGTCCTTATTAAGGAAAAAGTTTGCAAGAATTTCGATGTCTTCTTTTCTTTCAGAAAGTCCTGGAACTTTCAATGTTACTGTATTCAAAGAGTAGTATAGGTCCTCTCTGAAAAGATTCGACTCAACATCTTCACTCAAAGATCTGGTAGAAGCTGCGATGATTCTAACGTCTGATCTGTAAGGAATCTGTCCATTCATTCTAAAAGAAAGTCCTTCGTTCATGAATTGAACAAGTTTCGTCTGGATGCTCAAAGGCATTTTTTCAATATTATTGATGAAAAGAGTTCCTGAATTGGCCATTTCAAGTAGACCATTTCTCACAACTGGACCTCTTGAGAAATCATGAGTTTCTTCACCGAAAATTTCTGCTTCTAGGTGAGCTTCGCTCATTGAAGAACAGTCTACAGAGATGAAAGACATTTCAGATCTGCTGCTGTGACAGTGAATTTTTCTGGCAACCATTTCTTTACCTGTACCAGACTCACCTTCAATCAGTGCGTTGGCATCAGACTTTGATACTTTATCGACAAGAGAAAGTAAGTGCTTCATAGACTCTGACTTTCCAATGATTTCTTTATCTTCGATTTTATATGTATCGCTGATTTGAAGACCTTTTTTGCTTTCTTCAAGCTCTTTTTCTTTGGCTTCAATTTGCTTGATAAGTGTTTCATTAAGAAACTTGGCAGCAAGATACATTCTCATATTGGCCACTGGTCTTTCGATTTGGTTAAGAACTGAAAGAACCTCTGTAATATGATCTCTTGAATATTCAACATCACTATTAATTCCGTGGAAGTGAATAGTGGCAATAACGATCCCTTCGTGAGACACAGGAACAATCAAAGCTGACTTGATTCCCTTTTCTTTCTCAACATGAAAGAGAGGATCTCTTTCTACACAATTTGAAAAGTAGGCTTTCTTTGTTCTGATGACGTGACCAACAGGACCTGAACCTTTTTCAATCAGATGCTGATCTCTCGATGGCTTTCCATTTATTGAAACAAGCTCAGCAGTCATATCAGAGTGTACAAGGTAGACTTCTGATAGATCTGATTTAATAATTTTATTGTGAAAATGCTTACAAACTTCTGAGAAAAAGAACTTCTCATCTAGTGAAGCAAAAAGGATTTGGGATAGTCTTTCCAGTTCCGGGCTAAGTACGGCAATCTCACTCATGAACAACTCCTACAAGAACAAAAATTCAACAATGAACACAAAATAACGCTAAGCAGCAAGTCAGTACATGATACAGTGCGTCTGAATTTTTTACAAGACAAAAACACTCAAATGTTTATATTTTTTTCACTATATATCGGAATTTCAGCTATTTAGACCATCTAGGAGTTATACAGTTCCCGAAATCCTTGCTGATTTGGCCAATAATCTCTCCATCTTTGTCCATAATGTAGATATTTTGGATGGCCTTGGTACGTGAGAGCACACGCTGGCTTGAAAAGGCGATAAATTCACCATCATTAGAATATGTAGGGTCTTCATTAGAACCAAAATCCTTTGTCAATCGAGACAAACCCGAACCGTCAGAATTGATCCTGAAGATATCGAACCTCTCATCCAACCATGAAGAAAAAGCAATCTCAGTTCCCGCAGGATTAAACCTAGGAGTTGCATTAAACTTTCCGACAAAGCTGATTCTCTTCACATCTTTTTCGACAGCACGTGGATCAGCTGTATAAATCATTGCTGTACCTGATCGCCCCGAAAGAAAAGTCATAAGTGTTCCATCCACCCTGATAGAAGGATCAACATCTGGAGAGAAGTGCTTCGTAACCTTTTTGAGACTCTTATTAGAAAGATCCATAATGTATATTTCGGCATTCCCAGTATGACTTAAAGTCAGAAGAATCTCTTTATCTCCAGGCATGAAAACAGCACCAGAGTTCAATCCTCTTCTAGAACTCAATAGAGTTGTCTTACCTGTTGTCAGATCCATCATATAAAGATTCACGTTTCTCTTCTTACTTCTTTCTGATCGGATCAGACTATAAACAACTTTTTTGCGGTCAAAAGAAAGAGCTGGAGAAATAACAGTTCCTCCATGCCTAGTAAGCTTCTTTCTCCTACGTCCGTCAAAATCCATCATATAAAGTTCTTTAACGATATTGCTTCTGGTACTTCCTATATCTGAAACGAAAAGAATTTTTGAACCAAAAATAGATTCTTTCCCTGTCACTTTTCGATAAGCACTGTCAGCGAGCGAGTGTCCGACATCTCTCAAATTGCCACTCGAGACAAGTCCGTTGTTACTGTAGATCATTTCTTCACCTGAAACTCGATGGAACTCAAACCAATAATGAAGTTCACCTTGTCCTCTGGCCTCCAACTCAAGTCTCAACAGGAACTGAATCCCCTGTGATCTTAGTCTCTGATATTTGACTCCACTCATTGCACCTTTTTGCGCCATTCCCTTTTCAATAGAAAATGATTTTTTGTAGAAAGCAAAATCGTTCCTGAAAAGTTCCATTAACTCTTCGGCCATCTTTGCTTGAACATTATTCATCGGCCCTTTGATATAAGGTCCATCGAAATAGATTTTGTCTTGCTCTCTAGTGGCATCTCCTACTGCAACGATAGTCAAACCATCCTGGGCAAATGCTTGGAGTGAGATAAAAAATGTAAAAATCAAAAACAATACTTTCATTACAAAGACCTTCTAGAGTGGGAATCCCAATACGATATCACCATTAATTCCCCTACTTTTGAAGTTTTCAGCAAGTTCAGGGAATGGAGAGCTACCTTTAACGGCATCCAAAGCTCTTCGATCATATTCAGGGTTTCCACTGCTTTCAAATATTTCAGCTCTGAGCAAACGCCCAGTAGGATTAAGAAAAATTCTGATTCTGCACTTTAGATTCTGATCCATCAGATAACTTGGAAGTTTCCACCTCGGACGGATCATATCCGGTAGAGAACTGATATATTGAGTAAAAGCATCTGCAGAACCACCTGTCCCACCTGTCAATGAACTCCCCTTACTGAGTTTATTCCCAGCAAGAATGAGCTGCTTGAGCTCCGAATCACTCAAGCCGGCGGTACTAGATTTTCCCTTTCCGACTTTTTTGACATTCTTTTTGCCTACTTTCGCCTTTGGTACATCCTTTTGGGCCATGTTTTTCAACATATCCATAAAGTTCTTCTTCTTTGTTTCCTTGATGAATTCTGTTTTAGAATTGTTATTATCTGGAGTATCGGCCGACTTCTCTTCTGCAATCGGCTCCCCATTATTTAAAGGAACGGAGCCTATCGCTTTCAGTTCCTTTAAAGTCATTTTAGGCATTGCCACAACATCAACTCGAACAGAACTTTCAACCAGCTTTATGTTGGCACTTTTTCTTGTCTCCATCACCTGCTGGAATACTTTTGAAGAATAAATGATGGCGAGAACAAATAAGGCATGAATAAGCAGTGATCTGGTAAACCAGTTAAGAAATGAGCGCTCCTGAATAGAAGATGGTCTAAGCGCTTCCTGCATTATTTCTCCATTTCTGTAACCAAGGCGATATTGGTAACCCCACCCCTCTTGAGAAATGACATGAGCTTGGCTACCTTTCCATAAGTCAGTCCGTAATCGGCCCTAAGAAATAAAGTTTGCGTACTATTCTTTTTAAAAAGTGCAGTAATCTCTGGAACAAGTTCTTCAAGGATCATTTTATCTTTTCCAATGAAGTATTCTCCACTCCTCGTATAACTTAATACCACCTGAGTGGTATTCAAATTGATTGGGTTCACTTCCTTGGTTTTTGGAAGTTCCAATTTGATTCCATTCAACATGAGAGGAGCAGTAATCATAAAGATCACCAGAAGAACCAACATCACGTCCACTAGAGGAGTTACGTTGATTTCAGAGACCGGTCCCTTTCCTTTTCCTGTACTAAACCCCACTTTATCTCCTATTTATGGGCCAGAGTTCTCTCAATAGTATTGAGAAAATCCTGTCCGAAGGATTCCATATCGCCGTGAATGATCTGGTTTTGGTTA
>JBFEVX010000011.1:0-55575 GCA_041546685.1 Bacteriovoracaceae bacterium
GTAACTGATGAAAAACGAATTTCAAGTAAATATAAAACTGAGACTGAAGAGAAAGAAAAAGCACAAAATCTCATTTTCAAGATCAAAGACGACTTGAAAGAATTTGAAAATATGGCCCTGACAGATGACATGACAGGTTTACCTAACTTTCGCTCATTTCAAAACAACATTGTAGAAGAACTTAACAATTGCCTAAAAACTAATTCTCCTTTGGGGCTGGTTATTCTTGATGTCGACAAGTTTAAAGTATTCAATGATACCTATGGGCACCAACAAGGAGATGAGGTTCTGCGCTATGTGGCCAAAGCATTAACAGGTGCGGTGAGAAAAACTGACAAAGTCGCGAGATATGGTGGTGAAGAGTTTGTCATGATTCTTCCTGATACAAATACTGAAGGTGTAAAAATCGCCTGTGAAAAAGTTCGCGAAGCCATTCAAAATACAGAAGTCCCCTACCTAGCTAAAGATGGGGAATGCCTCTCTGTCACGAGTAGCTTTGGAGGTGTTTGTATAGAGCCCGGAAAATTAAAAGAGTCTGGAGTGACAGACTTCAAAGTTTTTGTTGAAAGCTCTGATAAGAATCTTTATCAGGCCAAAGAGAACGGTAGAAATTGTAGCGTAGTTTCAGAATGGAACCCGGATGCACCGGAAGGCGATAAAGAAGTTCAAGGTGGTGAAGAACCACCACCCATTCCTTCAAATTAATATCACTTTGCTTGGGTAATTACCTGATTGGTTTGAATCTGTGGAACTGCAGACATGAACTTTGCCTTATTCTTATAAAGAATGAAGACACCCATAATGATTAAGAAGTAACCAAAAATTTTCTTAAGCTTGTCCTGCGGTACATATTTGACCAAGAAAGTCCCAAGTATGATCCCAACCGCCGTGAATATTGTGAAGATCCCAAGAAAGCTCCATGGAATTTCAATTGTACCCATATAACCCAAGAATCCCGCAAAAGATTTCATGGCGATAATAAGAAGTGATGTCCCTACCGCTTGCTTCATTGGCACCTTGGCAAGAAGAACCAGGGCGGGAACAATCATGAAACCACCACCAACTCCAACAAGTCCTGTAAGAATCCCTACAGCAATCCCCTCAATTATGATGAGCATAACTGGTAACTTATTATTCTCAAGTTCTTCTTCTGAATTGCCTGGATCTTTTCTTCCACGAATCATGAAGAAAGATGCAATGATCATGACAATCGCAAAGAGGATTAGCTGAGCTGCTCCACTCATGAAGACAGAAAGCTTGGCACCCAGAAACGTCCCAACCATTGCGACAGGTCCGAAGATTGCGGCAATTTTCAGATTAACGTTTTTGGCCTTCCAATGTGTGATGGAACCAATCAAGGCGGTCGCTCCAACAATCGCCAAACTAAGTGCAATTGAGACTTTTGCATCCATGCCCAGGGCGTATACAAGAACGGGAACCGTCAGAATTGAACCTCCTCCACCGAGAAGACCAAGACTGAGACCAATTAAAACTGCAAGTGAATAACCCAAAATCATAAATCATCCTTTGTTGGATCAAGTATGACCGATGGAAGAAAAGTTCGATATGACTAAGATCAAATTAGAGAATAAAGAGAGTTTAATCGTCTTTATGAGCTTCTTGTATGAGTTTATCCTCATCCAGGATCAGAATATCACGTCCATCCTTTTCTATGAGATTACTCTTTTCCAAATGCCCGAGAACTCGTGAAACCGTTTCAGTTTTGGCTCCACAGAACTCCCCAATTTCTCTTCTTGTCCACTTATATGATGGATATCGATTTTTCAAAAAGATCAGTGACTCAATGATCCTTGAAGCAACTTTTTTTGACGTCATGTCTCTCAGACGGTTCTCAGCTTTTCTAAGGTCCTTACTAAGGACTTTCAAAAAGTGATCCCTGAGATCTGGAAAATCATGGATCATTCTCTTTGCGTTTTCTTCACTAATGAAGCAGGCTTCGCTGTCTTTCAAAGCAATCGCTGTCCCATGATAAGGCTCTTCTGCAAGAAAAGTCCGATGTCCGAAAAACGTAAAGGGTGCAAAAATTCGAAGAAGTGACTCTGCTCCCTGGGGAGAAATATAAATCAACCCGACCAATCCTTTTCTCAAATAGAAAAAACCATTGGGGCAATCGCCGGCATTGTATATGGTTTCCCCCATCGCGAATTCACGGGGAGAAGCGTAATTTGAAAGCTTACCTTCCAAAAACTGATATAGATCAAATCTTTCGTAATTTTCAGTCATGACTAATTCTAGCCAAAACTCAATACTTCCACAAACTTATCTTACAATTTGATCTTGATCATATTGAATTTTCGTACAGATTGATACTCTGACTTCAACAAGTAATCTCTTTAAAACGGAGCAGACATGAAAATACAGGAATTTTATCACGGAGCGACCTTCACATTGACCTATGTTGTCTATGATGAAGCGACAAAAGATGCGGTCATCATCGACCCTGCCATGGATTACAACCCGAACAGCGGTCAATATTCTCATGGCTACTCAGACAAGATCATCAACTTCATTAAATCCAATGAACTTAATGTTCACTATGTCATGGAAACACACGCTCATGCTGATCACCTTACAGATTCAGCTTACCTCAAGGAAAAGCTAGGAGGGAAAACTGTCATCAGTGATGAGATTACAAAGGTACAAGAAGTCTTTAAAGAACTGTTCAACATGAAGGACCTAAAGGCAGACGGAAGTCAATTTGATGTACTATTGAAAGACGAAGAAACAATCAAAGCTGGAAGCCTTGAAATCAAGGCGATCAATACACCAGGACACACACCAGCATGTGTGACTTATCAAATCGAAGATGCTCTCTTTACTGGAGACGCCTTGTTCATGGAGGACATGGGAACCGGGCGTTGTGACTTTCCAAAGGGAAGTGCCGACGACCTCTATGTTTCAATTCATGACAAACTCTATAATCTTCCAGACGAAACAAGGGTTTTTGTAGGTCATGATTACCAACCAGGAGGAAGAGAACTCAAGTTTGAAACCACTATTGGAAAGTCAAAAAAATTAAACCCACAACTTAAGGCCGAAACTTCAAGGGAAGATTTCGTCAAATACAGAACAACAAGAGACTCTGAATTGGATGCCCCAAAGCTGTTACTTCCATCCATCCAAGTGAACATCAATGCCGGTCATTTTCCGGAAGCAGAAGAGAACGGAATGGCATATCTTAAAATTCCATTGCGAGCGAAATAAGGAATTTTAAGTAGAGAAGATATAAAAGGCCCTTCGCATGAAGGGCCTTTTTTATGAATTCTTTTCGAAGATTGAGACTTTTTGATTCTGAGGATTTTTATACGCTAATTCATGGTTAGAGCTCTGAATGTTTTCAACTGCCAACTTCAAAGTAAAAAGCCCTAGTAATAGAAAAACCATACGGAAATAGCACATATAAGCCTCTGAAATGACGTAACAAAAAGCGATTTTATCACGCGCCGCACCACTTTCGTAAGACCCCTTGAAAGACTTACAGGGAATTTCTTCCATGAAGCTCAAGGTCTGGAAAAGTACAGCGACATTAGTGAGAATAGAGGCATGGAAACTGAGCTCAATCGCACTATTGAAGTATTTAAGAATTTGCTGAAACCTCTCAGGTTATATCATCGCTATCAGGTCAGAGGACTTGATAAGTTTCCTAAACAGGGAAGGGTCATTCTCGCTGTTCACCACTCATTGGCAACATACGATGGATTTCTTTTAGGTCTTGAAATTTACGAAAAGAAAGGAAGACTTCCAAAGGGACTTGGTGACGATCTTTTATTTAAACTTCCAGTAACAAAAAACCTGGCCCCTGAAATTGGTTTGGTTCCGGCCTCCCATGAAAACGCCCGAGAACTTTTAGAAAATGAAGAACTATTGGCCATTGCCCCTGGAGGAATGCGAGAGTCTCTTCGCCCCAGTAACGAAAGATACAATGTCCGCTGGGGAAAAAGAAAAGGTTTTGTCCGTCTGGCGATTGAAACCGGCACTCCGGTAGTTTTGGCAGCTTGCCCATCGGCAGACAGAATCTTCAAAGTTTACGAAAACCCACTGACCGCTCTTGCCTATAAAAAGTTCAAGTTACCTCTCCCCATATTCAGAGGCTGGGGCTTGTCCATGATGCCAAGACCTGTCAAACTCACCCATTATTTGAGTGAGCCTATCGTCCCACCAAAACTGGACAAGGATAATCTCGAACTTCAAATCAACACTTTCCACAATGTTTTAATCAAAGAAATGGAAAGACTCATGAGAAAAGAAAAATGAAAAAAATAGATAAAATTAAAAATGGTTTTATATCCAGACAGTTTTCTATCGCCAAACTTGCTTACAAATCAGGTAAAAGCTTTCTTTTCAGCGGTGACAAAACTCTTAAGGAAAAGTTGAAAGCTGGCTTTGAAGGACAGGTCGATGAAATTGTCCATGAACTTGGACTGATGAAAGGAAGTATCATGAAGGCAGGACAAATGCTTTCCTTGCATGCTGGTGAGTTTCTTCCTCAAGAAGCCCGAAATGTTTTGAAGTCACTGGAGAATCATACCTATTACTTGGATTGGGATCAGATCAAATCACAGGTCCCAGAAGAGTGGCACGAGAAATTGGATATTGAGCGAGAGCCGGTAGCAGCTGCTTCTCTTGGACAAGTCCATATTGCTATTGATAAAGAAACCGGTGCCAAATACGCCATGAAAATCCAATACGAGGGAGTCAAAAAGGCAATTGAGCAAGATGTGAAAGCTCTAAAGATGCTGCTAAAAATGCTCAACCTGCTTCCTAAAGACGTCGACCTCTCTTTGGTCTTTGAAGAGATCAAGGCGATGCTTTATATGGAAACTGATTACAAGATTGAAGCACAGGCTACGAAAAAATATGCAGAGCTGACCAAAGACCTAGACTGGGTCATCACTCCACAAGTCATAGATGAGTATTCTACTGATACCGTTTTAACGACAACTTGGCTCGAAGGTCTACCACTCAGAGACGAAGCAATCACAACTCTCCCTCAATCTGCTCGTAACGAACTAGGTAGTAACTTCATGGATCTCTTCTTGAAAGAAATTTATCAATGGGGAGTGATTCAAACAGATGCCCACTTTGGAAATTTTATGGTTTCAGAGGATTACAAGAAATGGATTCTTATCGACTTTGGAGCTACAAAAATTGCGACTGATAGTGAATCCACTAATTACAAAGACCTAATTACATCTTGTGCTTATCGAGACAAAGATAAGTTTTTAAATACGATCAAGGAAATGGGCTATCTTTCCAAAGCCAATTCAACCAATCAAGACACTCTATGGGAGTACTGTGAGCTGATCTCAGAACCTTTCAACCAGTTTCCTTACAACTGGGGAGTCTCAGATATTCCTGACAAGGCCATGCAAATGAGCCAAAAGCTTGCAAGTGACATTGATCTAGGTCGTCCTCCTGGAGATACGGTTTTTATTGATCGTAAAGTGGCGGGTGTTTTTCACGTTCTCAAACATCTGGGTTGCGTTATCGACAGCAAGGCCTTGCTTGCCAACTACACCAAAGAAAATTCAACTGAAAATAGAGTAAGTTAAAAAGGGAGAGACCGAAGCCTCTCCCCCTCTTTTAGAAATCGAGTTCGTTACAAGCACCCTCGTGATCGAGTTCATGCTTGCTATGTCCATTTTCCCATCCAGGTCTTCCCACACACAGTGTGTGAGCTTTACCTGCATCGTTGTTCGGATAATGACAAATCAGGATTTTCTCTTCAATGACCAGGTTACCCTCTTCATCGAATTCGTCCTCCTGAGTCTCAAGGAGACGTGTATTACAAATATGCAGATACTCCTGTCCAGGATTCTCTGAATCTTCATAAATGTCTCTCTCGTCTTCATCATCCGCTGAACCATCAGCGGAATCGTCACCACCACTGGTTGTGTCGCCACTTCCCGAATCAGTGCCTGATCCGTCATCTCCAGTGCCATCACCACCGCTAGTTGTGTCGTCTCCAGTACCCGTATCATCAGTCGCCGGCGCGGGACTAAGGACTGGGATACAGTCGAGATAGTTCATGTTGATATCAAGCATGGCCTGACATCCGATACTACTTTCACAAACTGATACAGGGTCATCAACACCTTCAGTATCAATTGAACACCAGTTCAGCCTTTGGTTCTCGGCAAGTCCTTCCAAAAATTTCTTGTCATAAAATTCCCCTTGAGCATTACAACCAACAAAGAAGATTACTCCAAGCAAAATTGAAAGATTCACCAAATTGTTTTTCAATTTCCTCGTTTGCATGTTTAGTCTCCACCTCATCTTATGAAGAGGCGATTCAGAATCAGGAATACCAGACGTACAACTTTCCTGGATTCTGCAAAAATACAGATATAAACCTCCTTTAGTTCAGTGTTGATCGTCTATCCGCACATTTTCTCTCATCTGGAAATATTGGCAACCGGGTTCTGGACACTTACAAACTTGAAGATTTTTTGAGGGTGAAACCTAACGATTCACAGGACTTGTGACCTATAATCAAAATTTCCTGATGCCTTAAAATACTGCCAATTTTCAAACAGCGAATTGGAAATCTGCCAGCTTCTTTTGACACTTCGCACACATCAACTTTCAACATATTGGATATTGGGAGCTTAAATCTTTTCTGGTACAGTAGACGACGTCTTATTTACACGTAGAGGTAGTTATGAAGGCCAGTGATATCCGCAATAAATTTTCCGACTTTTTCATCAAAAAAGGGCATGAAAAAATCGACTCTTCCCCATTGATTCCACAGAACGATCCAACTCTGATGTTTGCCAATGCTGGGATGAACCAATTTAAGGACTATTTCACTGGAGCGGCTAAGGCCTCAAACCCAAGAGCGGTGACGGTGCAAAAATGTGTCCGTGCTGGTGGTAAACATAACGACCTTGAAAACGTAGGTTTCACAGCAAGACACCATACTTTCTTTGAAATGCTTGGGAACTTTTCTTTTGGTGATTACTTCAAAAAAGAAGCGATCTCTTACGCCTGGGAATTCTTAACGAAAGAACTCGGTATCGATAAAGACAAACTTTACATAACAGTACATACCAGCGACCAAGAAGCAGCTGATATATGGCACGAGCAAGAAGGTGTTCCAAGAGATCGTATTTTTTTCCTTGGAGACAAAGACAACTTCTGGGAAATGGGAGACACAGGCCCTTGTGGACCATCATCTGAAATTTTCTATGATCACGGACCTGAAAACTCTGACCCTAATGCTGATACATCTGAACTCATTTTGAACGACGAAGTTCGCTATGTTGAAATCTGGAACTTGGTTTTCATGCAGTATGAAAAATATATGGAAGACGGAGAAATCAAAAGACGTGACCTTCCAAAGCCTTCTGTTGATACAGGAGCAGGGCTTGAGAGACTTGCTGCTGCTCTTACAGGAAACTATAACAACTATGAGACTTCATTTTTCCAGCCGATTATTCAAGAACTGGCAAAGATCTCAGGGAAGAAGTACGAAGACCATCTCGCCAACATGAGAATCGTAGCCGACCATATTCGTGCGGCTACAATGCTGATCACAGATGGGGTCATCCCTTCAAATGAAGGACGTGGTTACGTTCTAAGAAGAATCATTCGTCGTGCAATCAGACAGCTTGAAGAACTTGGTCTGACAGAACCTTCTATGCACAAATTAATTCCAAAGGTCTGGGAAATACTTGGTGATGAGTACCCTGAAAACAAGAGGAACTCTTCTCTTGCAGAAAAATACATTATGCTTGAGGAAGAAAGCTTTAGAAGGACTCTTTCAACAGGGCTAGATCTTTTAAATAAAGAATTGAAAGGTCTTAAGGGAGATACTCTCTCTGGTGAGATCGCATTTAAACTTTATGATACCTATGGTTTTCCAATGGATCTAACTGAAGTGATCCTAAGAGAGAAAAATCTCAAGCTCGATACTGCGGCTTTTGAAAAATGTATGGAAGAGCAAAAAGAGAGATCAAGAAAAGCTTCTGACTTTTCTGCCAGTGGTGAAAATCAAAAAGTATATTACGACCTCAGAGATAAATTTGGAGAGACAGAATTTCTAGGTTACCAATCACTTTCTCATGAAGCCAAACTACTGGCGAAAGAAAAGGTTGGCGACTATTACGCCTTGATCTTTGATAAGACTCCATTCTACGGAGAAGGCGGTGGTCAATCTGGTGATAGTGGAGAAATTCTTGGCGGAGACTCCATCATCGCGAATATTGTCGACACTCAAAAGCCTGTAGATGGACTCTTTGTTCACTACTCCAAAGATGCTGACAATCTAAACATAGATCATACCTACACCATTAAAGTTAACGGGCATCAAAGAAATTTGACGGCAAGAAACCATACTGCAACCCACCTTCTCCAAGCTGCTCTGATCGAAGTACTTGGAGATCACATCAAGCAAGCTGGTTCTGCTGTATCATACGATAGACTTCGTTTTGATTTCACTCACCCAGAAGCTGTGAAAAAATCAGAACTTCGAAAAGTAGAAAAGCTTGTAAATGAGCAAATTCTCAAAGGAACTGAAGTCTGTGCCGAGGTTATGACAAAAGACAAAGCACTTGAAAAAGGAGCCATGGCCCTCTTCGGAGAAAAGTATGGCGACGAAGTTCGCGTTATCGACATCCCTGGATTCTCAGTTGAGTTCTGTGGTGGAACACACGTTTCAAATACTTCAGAAATCGGACTCTTTTCCATAATCTCAGAGTCTTCACTCTCTGCTGGAGTCAGACGTATTGAAGCCGTCGCCAGTAACGGAGCTTTTGATAGAGTCTCAAAGAGAATGGAGACTCTCGATACATTAGAGTCGACTTTGAAAGTAAAAGGCGATGATGTTGTCGGTCGTGTTGAGCAATTCATGAAAGACCTCAAAGAAAAGCAAAAAGAAATCGACGAACTCAAAGAGAAAATTCAGGCCCAAGCTTCTGGAGACCTCTTTGCGAATCCAGAAAGCCTTAAAGGCGATATGGTGTTTAAAGCGGTGAATGCTCCTGAAGGAAGTGATCTTAGAAAACTTGGTGACCTCTTTATAGACAAGAACCCCAAAGGTGTTGTTTTGATAACTTCAGTAAAAGGTGACAAGGCCTCTATTTTCTTGAAGACATTCAAAGGAAACAAAGAGATTAATTGTTCCACAATCTTAAAGGATGTTCTCGATGCTAATGGAGGTCGTGGTGGCGGCAAACCCGACATGGCCCAGGGTTCTGTCGATCCTTCTAAAGTGACTAATGTTGAATCAATGGTCAGGGAAAATTTATTTTAAGAGAAAATTGAAAATTAAAGAAAAAGAAAGCTCCCGCAATGGCGGGAGCTTTTTTTATTAGCTTCTAGATGGAAAAAGTCCATAAATACAAATGATGTAATTCATACCCATTGAAGGCTGACGATTTTCAAAAGACTCAGCTGCGGAATTCAATTGAAATGGAATCACCACATCAACTTCTTCATAAACAGGGATTTCGACAATTTCTCCATTCCCTCTAACTTTTGCAGATGCTTCAAGAGTTTCACCAGTATCAACAAGTCTTTTTGCTGGAGCAACTCCAGACAGACTAGGTAAATTCATAGGGTTCAATTGAGTTCTTTCAACTCCCATTCTTTGACCTTCAAAAACAGGTCTAAGTCCTACACCTTGGCCAGTTCCTACAGGAACTCGTCCTCTTAGATCAGGAAGAGCAAATGTCGTTCTCCCGTCTCCGCCATAAGTAGTTCCCATGATAGAGAAAAGAGCTGTATTTTGTGCAATAGGAAGAATTTGTCCTTGAGCAAGGGCCCAGAAACGTGGAGCATAATTTCCAGCAAACATTTTAACTTCACCCATCATGCACTCTTGTTGTGCAAAACCTTGCGTTGCAAATAGCATCGCGAAAATCATCATCATTTTTTTCATGAATACCTCTCGAATAAGTTGTGTGAAGTGTACTTATCTTTAGAAAAAAGATTAGTCCATTGCAAAAAGTCTTCTTAAGGAAAACTTAAGCTCTATTGAGAAATAAAGCCTTCAACGTAGATGAGATCTTCCTTGGCCCCTAATTCCTTTACTTTAGCAGTACAGGCGTCAACAAACTCTGTACTTCCAGCAATATAGATGGAGGTGTTTGAAAGATCAGGATACTTCTCACCCAAGATGTCAGGAATCCGTCCAAAACTTTTCCCTTCTACCTTCTGTTGAGTATAGGTGACGTTAAATCTGAAATTTCTAAATTTCGTTTCAAGGTAAGAAAAGAGTCCTTGATCAAAGACATGGGTCTCATCTTTGGCCGAGAAAAGAATAGTAGCTGGATAACGAAACCCTCCTCTCATTAACGCTCCACTGGCGAGTGAAGCAATTGGGGCCAGCCCTGAACCTGCGGCCAAGCAAAGCACAGGTGTCTCTGCAGAAGGGTCTCCGATGAATGTTCCATATGCTCCATTAACTTTGACTCTATCTCCGGCCTGGAGGCTATCGTGAACCCAAGTGCTGGTTTGTCCTTCAGGAACTTTAGTGATGTAGAGAACCAACTCTCCTTCGTTATTTGGGATATTGGCAATTGAATAACATCTTTCAGGAACCCCTCGGTCCTTATCACCAAGAGTGACATATTGACCTGGCCAGAATCGAAGAGGTTCACCAAGCGAGCGAAGCCTGAGTTTTGCGATGGTTGGAGTCACATCCATTTTTTCCATCACAATATAAGGCATATTCTCTTTTGGTGGGAAAAGTTTAGGAAGTGCATCCTCTGTTCCCCACTCAATTTCGACGATATCAGTTTTGGCCTTGGCCATACACATGAGACCATAGCCTTGCTCTCTATCAGATTGTGGGAGGGCCATGTCCAGAATGAATCCCTGCTCGATCTCTCCACCGCAGACTTTGACTTTACACTCTCCACAAGCACCGGCCCGGCAATTGTTAGGAAGAGCATATCCACCTTGCTCAAGAGCAGAGAGGATGGTTTGCCCGTCTTCGACTTCGATTTCTTTTCCAGAGGGTTGAAGTATGACCTTCTTCATTCTGTTACTCCATGACAAATAACAAGGGGCGGAAAAACCGCCCCTCGATTTCTTCAAAATTTCAAAAACTCTATCAGAAAACCGGGATAATGTCGTCCATATCCACGTCACGGATTTCCTCTCCTGAAATACCTACTTCAGGAATGGCCGGGAATGGAATGTTGAACTTGTCGAGAACGCCTTTAAGGTTAAGAATAGCGTTTCTCCAGTTTTCTTTCTTCGCGTCGTAAGTTGGAATATGGAATCCAGCAGCACGACAAATTTCTTCACACTCTCTTTGAATACCAATGAAGTCCGAAGGAATGTCCCAGAATTCTTCTGGTGGTTCAAAAAGAATGGCCGATAAGAACAGATAACCTGCTCTGATCTGCTTGGTGATGATTGGTTTTTCTTCTACATCCATTTTTGGATAGTCTCTTTCCATAAGGCTCATACAGATGGCCATGTGGCGACCTTCATCACGTCCAATATTTCTAAACCCTTCTTGGAAAATTGGCTCAGCACAACCATTGGCCATTTGATGGAAAATAGTTGAAGAAGCAATTTCTCCCATAAGGAATGAAGAGAAAAGAACGGCAAGTGAATACCTAGGAACAGCTCTCTTATACCCATCCCAGTAACGTCCACCGTTGTAGTACAGCCATTTAGCATTTTTTTGAGCTTTCTTACCAATTTCAGTTTTTGGCTCATATTTAAGCGGGTCTGGATGCTCAAGAAGTTTCGTAATCATGAGACCACAGAATTGCTCGTGATTTTGTTCATCTCTAAGAACAGAGAAGAAACATCTTCGTACTGGATCTTCTTCATGAACTTCATAAGTTTTAATCAAAGCTTCGGCAAATACCGGAGGAGCAGAAGCATCGAAAACAGAAAGGATAGTGAACCAATAAGCGATACATTCTCTTTCTTCCCATGAGTATCTGTTGACATCAAAAGTATCCCAAGGAAGTTTAGCTGGGTCCCAGTATTCTTTTTGGGAAGCATCCCAAATCTCTTCCATCTTTTGAGTTTCCCTATGCCAAGTTAAAGGGTACACATTTGGCTGCTCCGTTTCAGGTGGGAATTCCATTGTTTTTGCGAGTTTTTCTTTGTTGGACATACGTCCTCCCGTAATCATTTTTATCTTTATTGTAGTCCCTAGGATTTTCATCATTTACTAGAGACTCCGTCAATATGACCTATCCCATACTTTATCAGCATGCACTGCTCAAGTCCCTGAAAAACCGTTGTGGTGAGCTAATGCTTAGGAAAAACATTAGCTAGACCTAATATATGCGATAAGTCATAGCTTATATTTTTTACAATCAATTTGAGATTCGGACCTCAGCCCCCTATCGTCGAACTCGAGAGATTTGGGAGAGAGTTATGAAGAGATTTTTAAAAGTAGTCGCCTTGATGGCGATCTTTACCGGGACATTTGCGAGTCCAGGTGTATCAGCAGCTTCAAGCTGGAACATGAACAACCTTCACATGCAATTCTATGCTGACCATCTTTGGTTGTTTTATCAATGTGGAGATCACCTCTACTTCAATCACGAAGTCAGAGACAAAAGAAGAGAGAGTGACACAAGCCTGACATTCAACTGGCTAACCCATTCAACTTTAATTGGTCTACGTTACTGCGACGGATTTGGACATTCTTTTTTAAATACGGCAGTCAGTGCAAACTCCGCTGCGCAATCAGTTGTTCTTCCAAATGCCATGTACTTGTTCTACAGGCCAAAAAATAATTCATCCATCATCAAATATAAGACCTATACAGGAAGACCAACAGGCAATCCGAACAAGGCCAAGTGGAGCAATGAAAAAACTTTGACCAACAATACAGGCTCTATGGTTTACACCAGAAGCTACTCCGCTTTTGAAGCCGGCGGTAAACTTCATGTTGCCTATGTCAAAAATGGAGAGCTCTTTGTTCGTATGCCTGACTCCAAAATCAAAAAAATACCAACAAAAAATACAGTCATGGACAAATATGAAATAAAAGCGGTTTCAACTGTGACTAAAACCGGACCAAGTATCATCATTCAATATGTAGCGAAGCAATCAAACGGAGCTGATCGCTATGAGTTCACTCTTTTAAATCTCAGCGACTTTGTACAAGGTCACGTGGATGCTCAAAATTTCACTCCGAAGTTCTTCTTTGCTCCTTCAGAAATACAATCATTGGATATGATTGCTGAATTGAATGGTAACGTTTATCTCCAGTACCTCAAAGATGGAAAGAGACAAAGATCCAAACTAGATATTGAAAATTTTGAACCTCAAACTTTCAATGTAAATGAGAGTTTCGTAACTCCGTTCACTTCAAATGAAAGTAAAGCTTATGGAATGGTTCAAATGCCAGTTAATTGCAAACTCAACTCAGGATGTAAGCTAATCAACTTCAACTATGCGAGGAACGCCAACTGGATGCAGAGTCCATCAAACCTCTTTCATCTCGCCTATGCAGGAAAAGTTGTCGTACAAGAGTTAGATGTGACTCCCGTCAAGCATGATCAGATGGAACTCCTTGGAATTATCGAAGGACCTCCTCCTGTTCCTTTGGAAAATGTATTGGCCTCATTCGCCGCACTTCCTCCAGCATTTGTATTGAATGCGGCCAGAGGATTGTCGAGAATGATCAAAACAAATATCAATCAAGTGCTGACCATGACCAATTCTGAAACTAAAGAGGAAAGTAGTGCAAGACTTCATGCCGTTTCGGCCAAGGGACAAATTCCTTTGGCGCTGCCTGTAAAAATGTCTGGAATGGTTTCAGTAAAAAATAAAATTACCAACAGTCAAACCGTTAGTAGAACGACTACAGTCAAAAAGACTTATTCCAATGAGATTCAACATACTTCTAAAGGTGAGAACCTTGTGATGAAGCCAGTTGGAAAACTTATCTTTTTGAAATACGACATCAAGGGGTTTGTTTACAAGTTTCTCGATAAGGACAACAACGTGATGGAAAACGGTCCTTCACTTTACTCACTCAGTAAAACTAATGTTCGTCCTGTCATCAGGCAATATGATTTGATTGCAAGAGTAGTGAATCCAAACAAGTATCAAAATCAGATTCAAGTTGGAAACCTCGAGTCTTACAAGAACATCCACAGAAGAAGAGTACTGATGAAAAGAGCGACTGAACTCGCTCCAGGTCACAACTATCTCTCATTCACCTACAACAATGCTCTGGATCTTGCGACCGAAGTCAATATCGCTACGAGCAAAACAATTTCTAGATCAACCACCGATACTCTTTCAATGGAAGGAACTGTTGGAACAGGTTTTGGAGACATCTTCGGAGCAGAAATCAAAATGGCCTCTGATGAAGAGAGAACTTACTCGGTTTCAAATAGTGCTGAAACAGGGATGGCGATTAATGTAGATATGAACTTTGTCGTTCCCACTGAAGATACAAGAGTAAAATTTTATGACTTTGAAGTTTATTACCTTCAACCATCAAAAGAAAATCTGACTGAGCTTCTGGAAGAACTCGACGATACCAAGTCTCATTCCAATTGGAATACCAAGGCGTTCGATGCGATCAAGAGGGATTCCATGCCTTGGAAAATTACTTACTCTGTGTCCAATATCATCAACAACGACAGCCTTGATGCTGATTACAAAGAAGACCTTTTGGGTGATGGATTGTCCCTTCACAATGGAGGAACGGGCGACGATGGTGGCTGGAAGTCAGCTGACGACATGCCCAAAACACTCTTCGGTCTTCACGAACGGTGCATAAAGGATGAAGCCTTTGCAAATACCTTCGAAAGGGCTTGTCATAGGGTGGCAAACGAGTTGCAATAGAGGCCGAATTACGGGAAGGTTCATCCTTCCCTTTTTAATTTGGAGGCCTAATGAGCGATCAACTGCAAAACATCACCTGGGACAACAGCAACGTTTACAAGGATTTCGATGATCCTAAATTAAATGCTGACCTAGAAAATCTTGAAAGAGAAATTCTTACTTTCAAAGGTGAAGCCGCCAAATTTGAAGATGCTATTGGATGTCCTGAATCTGAAATGAACAATTGGCTCGAACCTGCCAGAACTCTGACCAGAAAAAGTCTCGATATTTCTCAAGATATTCAATTAATCAGTGCCTATGCCAGTTTCAAAACCAGTGTTGAAGCTGATCATAAGAAAGCCAAAGAGATCGCTTCCAAGACTCAAAAAATCTGGTCTGACCTATCTAAGGCCCAAACTCCACTCGATCTTTTCATCCTTCGTTCATCAGATTCATTCTTTAATGAGTTCATTAGTGATGACAGAGTCGCCGAGACAAAGTTCATGTGGGAACATTCAAGAAAAGAAAATGATTTCCTCCTTTCAACAAGGGAAGAAGTTCTAGCTACCGGACTCTCAGTTGACGGCCTTCATGCCTGGGGAAAACTCTACAGTGAAATCGCTGGAAATATGACTGTCGATGTAAATGGAGATAAAATGGGACTGGCCCAAGCCAGCTCAATTCTAAGGGGTCCGGACAGAGTCGCTCGTAAAAATGCCTGGACAGGAATCAATTCAGCATGGACGACACATCAAGATTCTGCGGCAGCAGTTCTGAATGCCATTAATGGGTGGAGAAACGAAATTAACAAAACACGTTCTTCAAAAAGAGAGCTTCATTATTTAGATAAAGCTTGCCATCAAAGTCGCATCACCCGAAAAACCTTAAACGCTATGATGGACACAGCATATGAAACTCGTAGTGTTGGACAAAGAGCACTCAAGGGAATGGCAAAGATCATTGGCATCGACAAACTAGGCCCTTGGGATATCCTGGCACCATGTCCTGCTAAAGGTGGTGAAACTAAACCCATCAATTTCCCGGAAGCCATTGAACTGATAGCCAAGGCATTCGATAAATTCAGCCCAGACATGGGTGAATTCGCAAGAATGATGGCCGAAAAAAGAGGGATTGATTCTGAGCCGACTCCAAAAAGATCTCCAGGGGCTTACTGTGGCGGCTTTGGAAAGCTAAGAGAGCCGAGAGTATTCATGACTTACACAGGAACTATGGGTAATGTTTTAACTCTCGCCCATGAACTTGGACATGCTTATCACAACTGGGTAATGAGAGACTTACCATTGACTGCAACTCGTTACTCGATGACTCTTGCTGAGACTGCCAGTATCTTTGCGGAGACTTTGGTTCGCGATGCAATTCTTTCTGAATGTCAGACAGATGAAGAAAAGCTCAACATCCTTTGGCAAGATGCAGAGAGTGCCGGCGCTCTTTTGATAAATATTCCTGCCCGTTATGAATTTGAAAAGATGATGGTGGAAGAAAGATTCAAAAGAAATATTCCCGCCGATGATTTCAAAACAATGATGAATGATGCTTGGGCAAAATGGTATGAAGAAACTCTAGTGGAATATGATCCAATGTTCTGGGCGAGCAAGCTTCACTTTTCAATTTCCAGTATCGGCTTCTATAACTATCCCTACCTTTTTGGTTACCTCTTCAGTCTTGGGATCTATGCCCAGAAAGATAAGTATGGAGAAAAGTTCCCTGACCTTTATAAGAATATTCTTCGAGATACAGGAACCATGACCGCCGAAGATCTGATTAAAAAACACCTTGATCAAGATATTGAATCTCCTACCTTTTGGAAGGACAGTATCTCGATCGTTGAGAATTCAATCACCAAATTTGAGGGACTTATCAACTAAACTCTGACATGGATCAGCTTTTTTGGTGGTACGGCCTTTGGACGAATCTCTGCAGGCAGGCTTTAATAAGGATATGAGAGAATCAAGCAAAAGCACATACGCCCAAGAGCTTAGAAAGACTGATACGTTTGAACGTATTGTGGCCATCAGACGTGATATCCATCAACACCCGGAACTTTCAGGAAATGAAAATAGAACTGCTGAAGTCATTGAAAAATACCTGAAAGAGCTGGGTCTCTCTCCCTATCGACTGTGTAATACCGCCGTCATTTGTGATCTTTCAGGAACAAACAAAAATCTACCACTGATCGCACTAAGAGCTGATACAGATGCCCTTCCTATTCAGGAGGAAACCGGTCTTTCCTTTTCTTCAGTTCACGATGGAGTTATGCATGCCTGTGGACATGACGCTCACACTGCGATGCTGATGGGCGCGGCGGAGGTTCTTTCAAAAAGTGAACCTCTTGAACACGGTATCAGACTTATTTGGCAACCAGCAGAAGAAACGGCCACTGGGGCAAAAGAGTTGGTGAATGCGGGAATTCTTGAAAATGTTTCTCTCATCTTTGGTGGACACGTAGATCGGCATTACGACCCGGGAGTACTCGCAGTCACGGAAGGTGCAGTTAATGCCTCGGCAGATATTTTTGAAATTGAAATCAAAGGTCAACAGGCCCACGGGGCCAGACCTCATGAGTCCTTGGATGCGGTTGTGGTTGGAAGTCTTCTTGTCACAGCAATCCAAACTATCGTTTCAAGAGAAATAGACCCTTCCCATCCCTCTGTCGTTACCGTCGGTGAATTTCATGCTGGCACCGCTTGCAACGTGATTGCAGGACAGGCGCGACTGACAGGAACTATCCGATCTCAAGAGAAAGAAGTTCGAGACAGACTCGCTTCATCACTAGAGAGAATCACTCATGCTATTGGTCAACTCCACGGAGCGAATATCTCAATCAAAATCACTCCAGTAACTCCTCCTCTCATCAACTCAAGTGAGATGACCAGAGTTGCAAGAGAAGCTGCTACTGTTGCTGTTGGTGAAGAAAACATTACGACTCTTAGAACTGCCAACATGGGAGGAGAGGATTTCGCATTCTTTCTCCAACATGTTCAAGGAGCCTATATAAGATTTGGTTCTCTTGTCGAAGGATTAGAAGGACACCCGGCGCATTCATCAAAGTTTGATGTCGATGAACAGGCCCTAGCAACAGGTGCCGCTTGGTTTGTCGAAGTGGCGAAGAAAGCAAATGATTTTCTCCTGAAAAAAAGGAAAGACTCATGACAAAGACAGTAATTGAAAACGTCATTGCCAGAGAGGCCAAAGAAGAAGATGTACTGGCCATAAAAAAAATCTTTCATGAAAACTATAGTGATGATTATCCTCACATTGGTTTCATGGATGAACTTGGGCTGAAACATTCTGTCTATAACGACGATACCATCATGTTGGTGGCTGAAGACACTGTGACTGGAGAAATACTTGGAACAGCTTCAGTCGTTCTCTCCAGTGGCGCCTATAGTGATCTCCTTGGAGAATTCGGCCGCCTTGCAGTAAGCTCGAAGGCCAAGGGCCTGGGCATTGGAAAACTCTTGATGGAAAAGCGTCTTGAACTTGCTGGCCAACGTTTACATGTAGGAATCGTCGAGAATAGATGTGTACACCCTTTCTCCCAGAAAATTTCATCCAAATATGGATTTGTCCCAGTAGGTTTTCTCCCTATGAAACATGAGTTCATGAGAAGAGAAAGTATCGCTTTGTTCTATAAACCTTTTGGTCCAGCTTTACGTCTTAGAAAAAATAATCCACGTATCATTCCAGAAGCAAGAGTTCTTGCACAGACAGCACTGACAAATACAGGAATTGAATCGGATATCATCATTGACAGCAGCTCACCGGCCTATCAAGAAGATCAGGAGTATCAAATAAAGGAGTGGAGTTCTAATGAATTACCAGCACTACTTCGAATTGAACGTGGCCGAATAAGAAACTGTGAAGTGTTCGGACCTGTCAAACTTCAATATGGCTTCTTCAGACTCTCTACAAAAAAAGCTCACTATCTTGTCGCAAGTGAAGATATTGTAACAAACACCTCAGATAGTTCCGTCTCAGGTGCCATTGGTTATATTCAAGATGATATAGAAAATACCATTCGTATCTTTGAATTAATCACCAGTAGAGAAGATTCAATCCGCCCTCTTTTTAATCATCTCCTAAAAGAAGTTGCTCCAAAACTTGGAGTCGAATATATCGAAATTGATGTCAACTCCCACTCCCCCAGCTTACAACGAACATTGATTGAACTGGGCTTCATCCCGACGGCCTATATTCCGGCCATGGTTTTTGATGGAGTTGAGCGAGTGGATGTCATAAAGATGTCCAAGCTGATGGTTCCTTTTGACGTTGGTGAAGTAGTTTTTGGAACAGAAAGTATGCAAGTTATTGCAGATAAGGTCATCAATTCCTTTTTGAAGGAAGAAGTTCTTCCTCAGGTTTATGAAACAATGGAGAAAGTTTCTTTGTTTGAAGGCTTTTCGTGTGAACAGGAGAGATTACTGGCCAGTATCCTGAGTTACAAGGAATTTTCTGGTGGGGATTTCATCTACCAACAAAACGATGCTCCCTACGCACTTTATTTTGTTCTCGAAGGCATGGCCGAAGTCTATCAAGACGACATACTTGTCGGACAAGTCACCAAAGGAGAAATCCTAGGAGAAATCTCGGCAATGACTGGAAACAACCACTCAGTAACAGCAAGAGCAACTGGCAAAGTGAAGACCGCATTGCTCTCTCTTTCAGCGCTTGAAAGTATTATGAGAAAAAGACCTGATATGGGTGCGATTCTCTATAAAAACCTGGCCCTGGGTCTTGGGCAAAAATTGATGAGAAGTAATCTTTCAGACAACAGCTGAAGCTTGAGATTTGGCAATGAACTTTGCCACAAAAATAGTTACGATCACGAGGAAGATCGAGAGAAATCCTGACTTGTCAAAATTCTGCATACCATTGCTGCCTTCAACAATAATCAAACCTCCAATCAAAGTAGCCGTTGCCGACCCAAGAGATCTTACTGAATTCAAAAGTCCCATAAATGTTCCCCTGTCTTCCTGAGCAGGTACTGAAGAAATCAAAGTCATACATGGAATCATTCGACCAGAGACAATGGTCATGAAGAACATTCCCATCAATACATAAAGGACAACCGACATCTGACCGGCATTTGTATATAGTAAGACTGGAGCAATAGAGATCAATGCTAATATGGTATACATTTTCAAGGCGCCAATTCTATCTGTGAGCTTTCCAAAAAATCTGGCAGTCAATACAGTCGCTGCACCTCCAAAGAAGTACATATATTTGATCTGATGGGTTTCAATTCCAATATTACTGACTGCATACGGGGCTAGAAAAGGAATGAGAATAAACATCGTCATGGCCGCTAGAAAGATAAGAGAATAGGCCTTGAGGTAATCTCCTTTTACTCCAATTCTCACATATCGCTTGAGAATTTCTTTCGGACTAGCACATGTCATCTCTGGCGCAATTGCGGGAAGAACTTTGAGTGCAGCCAGCCAGATAAAAATTGAAAAGGAAGCAATAAAAAAGAAAGTCCACTTCCATCCTAGATAATCTGCAATAGTAAGTCCAAGGGGAACACCTAGAACAGAGGCCACTGAAAAAGAGGACATGACAACTCCCATGGCCGTCCCTCTTCTTTCGAAGGGGACCAAGTCAGTAACGATGGCCAAAACCAATGAGTTCAGAACTCCACCAAAAACTCCAGTGAATATTCGGGCCGTCACCAAAAGTGAAAACGTCGGGGCCATGCCGCAAAGAAAAGTGCCAATGATGAAACCGGCCATAATCCAACCAAGTAAAGTTTTTCTTGCAAAACGATCAGCGATCAATCCAAAAAGAATTCCGGCAACAGCTCCGGCATAATTGTAACTGGAAACGAGACCACCAAACTGGGCCGGTGTAATTCCAAACTCTTTGATTAGTACCGGACCTAGCGGCATCATCACGACAAAGTCGACAATGTGGGCGAACTGAATGGCAGCAAGGAGGAGAACAAAAACTCTCTCTTGCTTGAGATCTTCTTGAGACATGTGGCTACAATAGTCCCGTCAGCACCTTTCGTCATTTTTAATTGACCATGAAGACAATTTTTTCACTCAGGTATACAAAAAAGTAAACCGATAATGTTTGTTGGATATAAAGGAAAATCTTGTCTCTACGCATTCTTGGGAATTTAAGAGAAAATATCATATGTTCAAAATACTGTTGGTTGACCGACGTCCTCGATTGGAACTCACATTCAAAATAAACTTCAAGACTTATCTCAATGCAGAGACAGAGTCAGTGAATGAAGACAATTGGATCATGAGTATTCTTCCAGAACTTGGTGCCTTCGATATGTTGATCGTCAACCCTTCCCAGTTTTCACCAGAAATTTTACAAACAATTCTCGACGAACTGACAAGTCAGGATCTGGGTACGACCATTATCTGGCTTGGTGAATCTGAAATGATGAGAGAAGACGATCTCTCCCTCAGTGAAGTTCCTTCAGTCAAAGAACTCTTGCAAAAGTCAGCTACAGTACTTCATATAACGCCTGAACAAATGGCTCATCTGGAAGTTCCAGATTACTATGCCTTTCCAAGTGAACTTCTCACTCATTTGATCTATCTCCCTTGTGACATCTATCACAAGATTGATAACGAAATGCAATTGGTAATTCCGAAAGGTGGTTTTATCAGGGCTAAAGAAATTCAGGAAATCAATAAAGGGTTCGATGAATTCTATGTTGTTGCCAAGGAAAGACTGAACCTAACGAACTCTTTTACAGAGCAATTCATGCATTTGCGCCAGGCATTCAAGGCCAAGAAAGTTGATATTAACGAACGACTTCGTATGATGGACAATGCCATGGATTACTTCTCAGCCGAGTTTTCGAGAGAAGGTATGACTGATGAAGTGATTGATATGGCAAGAGACTGTATCGACTCTCTTCTTTCTCTATGTAATGAATTCGAAATGTCTGAAGATCTACAACACAAACTTCTCGGAGAAGAATTTTCAGTTCAACTTCTCTATGCTCAAATCATCATATTTATCTCCATCCATAGCTCCAAACTTCTTGGATGGATATTTGAGGATCCAGAAAAGTCTATTGCCACAGCCGCCTTTTTCCACGACCTGGGATTGAAAAGTGACAAGGAAGTGTGCATCAGATCAAATGATGAACTCGGAAACTCAGGACTGGATGATCTCTCCAAAGAAAGAGTCAACAATCACGCGCACATGATGGCGACATTTTTGAAACAAAACAAATTCACACCAGAAGAAGGTATCAGGATTGTCAGAGAGCACCATGGTTCAAAGGATGGTAGAGGCTTCAATAAAGATCCGCTGGAAATATCAAACATTTCCAAAGTCTTCATCATTGCTGAAGAATGGGCGCATCAGGTTTTCAACCCGGGGAAGGAACAAGATTTCGATAAATCCATTTCCATTGAATATCTGAGGATGAAATATCCATTTGATGAATACATGCAAATCATCGATACTTTGGTTTTCCTTGATGCCAAAGAGTTGGATGAAATTTATCACTTTCACAAGAAAGTTGAAGAGGAAGAGAAAACATCTCTTGATGATGTCATCACTCTTTTAAAAGACCAGGATATCCCCCAATCAGCTTTCAACGACATCAGAAGTTTGAAGTTCTTCATGGATAAGGCCGAAGATGTCTTGGTTTCTTCTGAAAAGATGAATGACAGGGAAAAGAGAACCATCAAAGGTGTCACTGATTCAATCAATGAATTCTGCCAAATTATAAAAGGCAACTCTGAGAACCCTAATGACTTCAGAACACTCATCCCTACAGTAACAGAAAAGATATCTACTCTACTTGGAAAAGTTGAATCACAAGAAGTCGAATTCAATCAGGCCATCGATTCAGCAAGGTCAAAGAGTTTGATTGGGAAAACGGACTTGATGATTGCCGTTGCTCTTAATGATGAAGAGCGCGTGAAGAAAATCATGAAAAGTCCTGAATCAGCACAGATCAACAAACCAGATAGGCAAGGTAAACACGCCATTCATTATGCCGCCACTGTTGGTAATGTGAATATTCTCAAACTTCTTGTTGAAGCCGGTGCCAAAGTTAATGCAGTTGATGGCAAAAGAAGGTCTCCTCTATTTTTCGCAGTCCAAAGTGATAATAACGAGGCCTATGATTATTTGATTGAGCAGGGAGCAAGGGCAAATCAGCAAGCCCTCGGAGGAGTCAACTTGGCCATGGTCTCTGCATTCCGCGGAAACCTCAGAATTCTTCAAGGACTACTCACAATTCACGGAGTCAACAAGAACTCTACCGACATGAAAGGTAAAAATGTCGAACATTACGCCAAGAAAGGCGGCCATAAAGAAGTCATTGAGTATTTGAAATCAGCTTGATTTCAAACTACTTGTTAATTTTACCTTTTCTAATTTTGAAGAAGTATTTGTTTAAGAATTGAAAGATCTTATATTGCCAAGGAAGTAAATTCCCTTTCATGTTGTTACACCAGTCATGCGTAATTTGGATATTCGAGTCGGTGTCTTTCCCTCCCCGCGAAAGAGGAATAATGTGATCAACTGATGAGTCTTCATAGATCTCTATTGGTTCATTACAAAGAGCACAGATCTTGTCTTTTACCCACAAGTTCCATCTTCGATTCAAGCGACAGAATTTTTTTTCGTCTTCATAATCCATTAATCAGATTATGGCATAAAAAATCTCCATCCCACAAATGAAAGGCCGACCCGTAGGTCAGCCCGTCATCAGAGACCTTGCAGGGACGACTAGAGACAATCACTAAACGCGCGCTCTCCGATGGTTGCGAATCTCACATGCGTGAATTCGATCCCTCGTACTTCTGTCAGAACATTTTCCCTCAAACTGACCTGACAAGTTTTCTTTTCATGATCAAGGTTGAAAACTCTGGTAAGTGTGACTTCAATATCAACAGTTTCATTTGGAGCACTTCCATCCAAAATATCCGTAGTATTGAATCCTCCATCACCTGGCATGAACTCACACATTCCAGCTGCAACACAAGGAGCCCCTGCTCCTGTATTTTGATGATCCATGATAGTGAGATCAGCAAGTGCCGGAATTAAAATTTTCAAAAACCTTGCACCGTAATCTGCAGCAGAACAAAGAACTGTTGCCTCGCTTAGTTCAATTTCAACTCGAGCTACATTCTTTGAGACCACTTTTTCTTTACTTTCAAATCGGCTTTGCGCCTGAACACCTGCACTGAAGAGTGCCAAAAAAAGAATCATGTATTTCATATTGTCCTCCACTTGTTTGTGATTCATTGGGGACAATTTAGCTTCATTACAAAAATAAATAAAACAAATAACAATTATGCTTGAGATAATTTATATTTATATTATTTTTCACAAGTTGTTGAATTCATAGTGTGTAACAAATACTTCTTCAGATTGACCATATGTTCCGAAAGTCCTAGTCTTCACCCATGAAAACTCTAATTCTCATGACTTTGCTTTTTTTAAGCTTATCGGCAAATGCTAGCAAGCAAGACTACTGGCCGACTAAAGAGTGGAAGACAAAATCACTTGAAAGCGCAGGAATCGACAAGGCCAAATTCAATGAACTTTTGAATTATATCTGGGACCCCAAGGCCAAATACAAGACAGACATCTTCATGATCATCAAGGACGGATACATCGTCTATGAAGGTTACGGTCGCGGCCACCATGAAACCAAAAAGCATATGTTCTGGTCCTTTTCCAAAAGCATGACCAACATCATTATGGGAGTAGCGATTAAAAAAGGAATCGTTGGAATGAACGACCCTGTCTGGAAGTACTACCCAGAAATGAACAGGGAAAAGGCAAAAGACGTTCAGCTTCACCATGTTCTCAATATGAGTTCAGGTTTGAAATACTTTGAAGAACATCCTGCGAATATAGTTCTCAGTGATGCAATTTATGTTCATTATTCAAAACCGAACTGGGAGAACGTTGCTGAAAACATAGTCAAAAGAAAAATGAAGCACCGACCGGGACAGCAATTTAATTATGGAACGCACGAACCAATCCTTGCCATGGGAATTCTTAAAAGAGCAATGAAGGACAAAGAAGCCTATGATGAATTCCCTTGGGTTGAACTTTTCGACAAGCTCAACATGAAAAGTCTCGTTTTCGAACAAGATATATCTGGAACTTTTATCGGAGGTTCTGGCGGCTGGGGAACAGCTAGAGATTATGCCAAACTAGGTCTTCTCATGCTTAATGACGGAGTCTGGGATGGAGAAAGAATTCTTCCTGAAGGCTGGGTTAAGTGGTCGACAAAAAGAATCGCACCTGCTCTATTCAACGCCAAAAAGGAAAAGAAAGAGAGACGACTCAATCGCGAGTCTTACGGTGGTTATTGGTGGCTCAATTATAAACTACCTATGAATAAACACAGACCTTATCCAAATGCACCTGAAGATCTTTACCAAGCCATGGGATTTAGAGGTCAGACGATGGGGATTATTCCTTCACAAAATATTATTGTCTTGAGAATGGGAAGTGATGGAAGAAAACCCAAGACCAAGGTCAAGCGCGATAAAATGTATAAGCTCCTCTTCAAATCGATGGGGAAAAACTACAATCAAGAAGGTCACAAAAGACTTGAAGGAGAATACTGATGAAGAAACTCCTTATTGTCACAAGTTTACTTTTTCTATCTGGCTGTAAATATCTTGAGGCACCTTCAATGGGACTCGCCAAAGAAATGTGCTCATGCCTATTTGTTGGAGAGCAGACCATGAACTTCTGCAAAGAAGTGACTAAAGAGTCGAGAACCTTCGCCAAATATAAAGTTAATTGGGAAGAGAAGTCCGTTGAGGCCAGAGGTGTTGGTCACAAATCAGTTGGAAAGCTCAATGAGAACCCAAGGTTTGGCTGTTCGATTGTCTCAGTCGACGAGGAAGAGGAAGAATTTGAGAAAGATATCTATTGATTTCAACTTCTTAGAACGACTTATCCCCCCTCTTTATAGCTTTTACAAGACCCATTCAACCCAATCCCACAATGATGTATAACCCTCGAAATTCATTTATTTCGGGGGGACTAAAATGAACAATTGGAAACTGTTGATCGCCATTCTGGTATTGATCAACTCCATGGCCGCACTGGCCTGTAAAACTGAAAATGAAACCAAAGTGAATACACTACTCGACATCGTCGGAAGTGACGCTTTCTACTATAAGAAAGACACGATTTGTTCACGTTTAAAAAGCCACAGTAGCTCACTTTTCAACAAGCTTTCCGTTGAAGGTGTACTTGCTATTCACTCTTACACAACTGATGGGACATACAAGCTTTATGATGATTACAACAGAACTCTTCGTTCAAGAAGAGCTGCAGACTCAAAAAAGTATGGTCCAGCGATCGAAATGATCAATAAGGCACTAGACAAGTTTCCTGCTTACAAAGGCGATGTTGTTCGTTATGAAACAAAAAAGTCCGTAAACAGCTGGACACCAGGAAAGATCAAAACATTTAAAAGCTACACTTCCACTTCAAAGAAGAAAGGTTTCAAATGGAAGGGAAATGTGAAGATGTTCATCAAATCTAAGACTGGTAAATTTGTTGGATTCATTTCAGCATTTCCAAATGAAGAAGAAGTTCTTTTCGGACCAGGAACCAAGTTCAAAGTTCTAAAGAAAGAAAAGGAAAACGATCCATATACAAAAGTTGAATGGCATATCTTCCTCGAAGAGGTTTGATAATAACTGGGGCTTGAACTTCAGGCCCCATTTCTGTATCTTCCAAACATGATCAAGATTTTAATCACATTCCTGGCCATCACCGGAGCAGCAACATTGCTGATGAACTTCACTGATGTGAAATTTGGTATTGAAAACTATTGGGACAATCACGGTGTTTGGTTTTTGATTTTCATTACGATGTTCCCCAGGCTTACTCTCCTCTTTTCAAGTGTTCCCTTTGGGGGATTTTTCTGGTGGCTTGGTTTCTTTTTTGCCCCAAGAATTTTGGTCGCCATACTTGCCACCGTCTCATACTGGGAACAAAATCCGGTTCTAGTCGTTATCTCATGGCTCATGGCAATTGGTGGTGAATCAGGGGAAAAAGTCGTTGTCCGCAACCGCTATGATGTCGTAAAAAGAGGTGGAAACGTCTTTGAGGCCGAATTTAAAAGACTCTAAGAAAAATCATCTCTCTTAAGCTACTGATATCATGTACTCAAGAAATCTACTTTGGCTATAAGGTTTACACAGAATGCTGTGTTTCCCTCAAATTTCGCTATATTCCCCTTATGAAAAAATGGATTGTCCTTTTTCTCACATTCATGAGCCTTCAGGCATCCGCTGAGCTGATCAGAAACCTGCCGGCAGGGACAACATTTGTCTTCAGACAAAATGTCCCACTCAATGACGGTCAAACTGGTCTGGTTGTTGGAAACAAAAAATGCTGGCTTCACCTAGATCATGTAGGAATTAGATCTCAATACATGCCTTACAGATCACAACTCATTATTGATGAGATTGAAGTAAAGGAAGCTGAAGAAGGTATCAGCCCATACGGCGGACATCGCTATCGCACAATTCCTGAAATTAAAATCTACTTTGAAAACACTGATATGTTCATGGAGTGTACTGGAGATGATGCATTCGATATGGATGCTTCTGAATTTCAGATCGACGGATTATTCGATATACTTCCGCCGTACCATTCATACCAAACTTTCTACGTTTAATTCTTTTTTGATTTAATAAGCTTGATGACTTCTGGTGAATAATTATCAGAAGCAGGAATACGTGTTTCCTGCTTCATACATGCGACCATAGTCAAACCTAAGACGATCCCCAAAAGAAAAAGAGGACGAACAAAATTCTTCATACAACGCCTGATCGGATTATTTCTCTAAAGAATAAACCCCTAAGGAATCTGCGCTTCTACTGAAGCTCTAGCATTCCTTCAACTTCCTTGGCGTCTCTAGCAAGAATATGCCCTAGCTCGTAGACCAATTTCTCTTTAAGACTATTGAGAAGCTTCTTTTCGCCAAGCGTAGCTTCTTTGTCACGCTTGAGAACTTGAAGATCATGGAATACTTCGATTTCAGACTTGAATTCATTTTTTTCAAGCTTGGCCTTGAAGTAGTTATAACGACTACCCTCAATCTCACCAATATCGATCGCCTTTTCATCTTTTAGGATTCCAAGATTTCTCGTAATAGTTGACTTAGATGGTAGTTTTCTGAAATTCGATTCACTTGACACGGGTAGATAATGAATTGCCTGCTTATGGCTATCCTTTATCTTCATGAAGTGGTCTGCTCCTTGGATTCCAAGCTCCTGAATGCCTAGAAATTCTCCAATTGATATTCCATTACCTGAAACAAAATCACCGATTTTAAGATTCATTGTGTTAAATACCCTTTTTTTATTGTGTTCATTTAACAACGTAGCATACATGCATCAGATGGGAACCTTTTTTTGACTAATTTACTCGTGACAAGAAGCGCTATTAGAAAATTGTTCAAAGAATTTCTCAATGGAAAAATTTCTCCCCCAAAAAATTTATAAAAGAAACTCTTCGTCAAAACTCCAAGCAGCCGATTATGACTATACTTAGCCACCTGCAATAAATGGAGACCGGATGTCATTTTCCCCAGAGAAATTTGCTCACCTTTTTGATCAAAAGAAAGTCGGATACTTTGCAGACAAACTTTTTAATCAACTAGGACATTTTTCTTATGGTTGGAAAAAAGACTCTCCTCTTCACGTAGAGAAGAATTTCTCTTTGAAGAAATGGAACCCCCATGGCCTCTTTCGTCACCTAAGCGCTAAGTTTGTTGTCTTTGGAACAGACAACGTCTTGATTCTTCTGGATGAGGAGTATCGTCATAGATGTCGCGCCATCTATGACGAGGCAAATCACTATTACAACGGTAAGCTCAAGGTTCACGGAATCTTTCTCACACACAGCGGTGAACCAGCTCCCGACCCCAGATTTATCTCACTTAGCTACCAGAATCTCACCAGAGAACTCGACAAACTCATGGATTTGAGAAAAAGTAGCTCCTGACTCTTTATGAGTGAGGCCCATGACACCAATTTGCTCTTTAAAAAATCTAACCCTGACCTTTCCTTTGAAAACTATTTTCAAAGAGGTCAATTTTACCTTGAATCAAGGAGACAGGATTGGCGTCCTCGGACTCAACGGTCATGGAAAATCCTCTTTCTTCAACGTACTGACGGAAGAAATAAAACCAGATACGACAGTTCCTCCTTTCATTTATGACAAGAGCAAAGACTATTCCATCTTCCTTGTTCCCCAGGAGCTCCCAGTCATTAAGAATGTCTCACTAGCAGACTATTTTTTTGAATTCCATCCGCAATTCAAGGAAGTAAAAGTTGAGCTTGATGATGTGGAGGCCAAAATGGCCGACCCCGATGCAGACCTCGATAAACTAATTGAAAAACAAACTACTCTTTATGAGAAGCTTCACTCTCTTGGAGAGGATATTGCTTACAATCAATACATCAGCTATCTCAAAGCTTATGGAATAACTGACCATGAACAAGACATCACCAACCTTTCTGGTGGAGAGCAAAGAAAAGTAGCCCTTTCACTAGGACTTTCAGCTCCTCAAAAAGTTGTTCTTTGGGATGAGCCTACCAACCATCTTGACGTTGAAGCCATCGAAGAATTTGAAGATGAGCTACGTGGTCAGGATAAAACCTTTATGATCATCTCTCACGATAGAACATTTCTTAACAATACAGTTGATCGAATCGTTCATATCAAAAATGGCAAACTGAATTCATTCTCCGGTACCTACAATGAATACCTCACATTTCTTCAAGAAGAAGAGGAAAGAAGAGAGAAAGAAATTGCCAAGCTCTCGAACGTACACAGAAGAGAAACGGCATGGATTAGACGTGGAGTCAGCGCGAGAAGAACAAAAAGTAAAAAAAGAGTTGAAGACTACTCAACTCTCTCAAGCGAGATCAGCAGCCTAAAAGCTCAGGCCCATAAAAAAGTTTCCATGAATATCGCCTCAAGTGGAAGAAAGACGAAGATCCTCGCCAAAGCAGAGAACCTCGGTATGAGCTTCGGGGACAAGACTCTTTTCAAAGGAGTTAATTTTGAAGTTCATAAAGGAGATAAGATTGCCTTACTCGGCCGTAATGGTGTTGGGAAATCAACACTTTTAAAAATAATTCTCGGAGATATTAAACAAACCGAAGGTAATGTGACTCGGGCCCACCAATTGACAACTGGTTTCTTCTCTCAAAAAAGAGAAGCATTGAAAGATGACATGACTCCCTGGGAGTTGATTGGAGAAGGTACAGACTACGTAGTCTCCAATACAGGCATGAACAAACACGTTGCTGGGTATCTCGAAAGTTTTCTATTCAAATCTGAAGAGTTGAAGCGTCCCATCTCTACTTTCTCTGGTGGAGAGAAGAATCGACTTCAACTGGCAAAGTTCATGAGAAACTCTCAAGACATATGGATCTTTGATGAACCTACCAACGATCTCGATCTAGAAACGATTGGAGTACTTGAAGAAGAGCTCAAAAACTACAAAGGTGCTTTGATAGTTATTGGTCACGATAGAGCATTTATTGAAAACGTCACAGACAAGGCATGGTTGATTCATGATCAAACCTTGGAGAACTTCGAGGGTGGTTTTTCTCAGGCAAAACTCTATATGGATGCCATGGTTCTTGAAGACAAACTCCGCGACTTAGAAGCCAAACAGCAGATCAAGCAAAAAGTTCAAGAACCTAAAGTGGAAAAAATGTCGTATAAGGAAAAGCTCCGTTACGATGAGATTCAAGGAATTATCGAGAAGCAGGAGGGGCTGGTTTCAGAACTTGAAGAGAAATTGGATCAGTTCGATTACAACTCAATGGACACCAAAGCTAAAGATGATCTTCTTGAACTTCAAAAAAGGCTTGATAAAGAAAAACAAAAACTTGATGAGCTCTTTGAAGAATGGACACGCCTCGAAGAAAAAGCTGATTGATTATTTTTCAAGGTCATCCATACCGTGCCTCAATGTTCGGTACATAAAGTTGATGGCCTCTTCAATTTCTTCTTCGCTCAACTCTTTTTCGGCCATATAAAAAATCATGTTATCCATACCATCAACCATGAGATCGACTTTAATCTGATTCATGAGATTTATTTTTGCTCCAATCAATTCATTTAAAAAAGTCAGTATGTATTTTGAGAGTTCACTTTTGATTTCCATCAATTTGCGATGGAACTGACCTTTTGAAATTTCATGGGCTATCGCTCTTGCGACAACAATTTCTTCTGTTCTATACCGGAAAAGTTCCTTGAGTATGACAGGGATACTGTCATAAAAGCTTTTCTCATCTTCGACCTCTGCTAAAACTCCCAAAACAACCTTTCCCTGGGCCTCAATAAAGTCTTCAAATAATCTCGAGGTGATCGACTCCTTATTAGGAAAGTATTGATAGACACTCCCAATAGAAACACCGGCCTTCCTCGCTATATGGTTTGTGGTAAGTCCGCTGGCCCCTGTGGAGTTCAAAATGTGAGTAGCGGCCTCAAGGATTGCTCTTACTGTCTCTTTTGAACGCCTTTGCTTTGCCTGTTTACGAGGACTTAGCTCAGTATTTTCCATAATTACACACCTTTTAAATGCGAGTTGTTGAATATGAGCAATTGCTCATATTATAACAGAGGTCAGGATTTTTACCTGTAAAATAATAATTAATCAACCATAGAGTTTTTTATGAATTATCTCTTACGCTTACTTCCTTATGTTCTTCTTGGTGGGATTTGGTACGCCAACACTCTGAGTGGGTGGATGATTGCACTTGGACCAATCATTGTATTCGGCGTTCATCCTCTTCTTGATAATTTGATCAGGAACAATATTGCCAACGATGATGGTCCGGAAAGAGCAAGCTTTTTGAATGTCACACTTTACATTCTTCCCATTGCCATCACTTTATTTCTTTACCATGGAGTCGAAAAATTCATGGCCTCTGAGAGTCTATTGGAAAAAATCCTCTTAATGATTAGCATGGGAACTGGAACGGGTGGTCTTGGTATTGTTGGAGCGCACGAATTAATTCACCGACCAGTAGCTTGGCAAAGAGGACTTGGTATCTATCTGATGGCATTAGTGAATTATACTCACTTTCGAATTGAGCATGTTCATGGGCATCACAAATATGTTTCTACACCTGAAGATCCAGCTTCAGCTCCCTTTGGAATGACTCTCTATCAGTTTCTACCCAAAACAATAAAGGGTTCATTTATGAGTGCTTGGAACTATGAAGCTAAAAGAGTTCAAAGAAAGTCAGGGCTTGATAAAATTTTATCCAACAGAATGTATCACTACATGCTTTACTTCATTGTCTTGAGTTCACTGTTCTTCTCGATCTATGGACTTAACGGGCTTTGGGCCTTTTATGGACAATCTGCTTTTGCAATCTTTCTTCTGGAAGTGATCAACTACATCGAACATTATGGACTGAGTCGATCAAAACTATCTAATGGCAACTGGGAACCTGTCAGGGAATGGCACAGTTGGGACTGTGATTACGCTGTCACAAACTTTTCTCTGTTCAATATTGGAAAGCATAGTAATCATCACGCCAAGGCCTCAGTTGAGTTTCCCTACTTGGAAAACAAGGAAGACAATCCAAAACTTTCATTTGGTTACTCCACAGCTGTACTTCTGGCCACAGTTCCGCCTCTTTGGAGATTGATCATGGATCCCAAAGTGATGGACCGAAGAAAATACATTGAATCTATTGATAAAACCCAAAATATTGGCGCTTTTCAACCCCAATAAAGGCGTAAGTGTGCATTAAAGGGAGGCCCTTCCCTCGGGTCTCCCATTCCCTATAATAACCTCGTTCCCGCGGGGTTATTTTTTATGAAACGCATTCTTGTATTTATCTTTTTGCTTCTATTGATTTCATGTCAGGTGGAAGAGAAAATCACGCCGCTGGCTGAACCCATCACTCTGGCCGAACTTCAGCGCGAACAACTATTAAAAGAGCTTGAGAACCAAGGACAAGGACCTCTTGATGACTCTACTCTGACAAGTATTGAATTTGGAGAGGATGACGTCTATTACCTCAAGGTCAAATACAACATTGAAGACATTGATATCTTTCAGGAAGCTGAAATTCCAAATCAGTTTGAAGAACTGGCAGATTCTTTCTTAGGATTGATGACAAGGATTGTCCTTGGAGTCAGTGGTCCTCAAGATGTCGATCTCGATGAGTTCGTACTTAAGATTCCAGAACTCGATATTGACAAAGAAATTGTCCGCTCAGTTCGTATCCATAAAATCTTTCTTCAATTTGCAGATGATGTAGACACAGGAAGTGATTTTGCAGCGGACTTCTCTTTCATTAATAGTTTGGATATTGCAAGACCTGTTCATCTTCCTGGTATTGGAACAATTGATGATCTTCTCTTCAGTTACAGAAAAAAGAGAAATCGTTGTCTGTACAAATGCATGGTTTTTGAAGTTCACGAAGGAAATCTTTTAAAGCTTATTGAAGGGAAAAAAGAGATCAGAGTCAAACCTTTGCTTTCAGTTGCTCACCTTCCAGAAGTAACTGATCTTAAAATCAAAGGACAAGTAGAACTTCAGATTGGATTGAAACTTCCACTTTAAAAGAACATTCTTAACTCCAAGTCGACTCTTTCATACTTTGGAGTATTTGTTCCACCTACAATACTTTGAATAGCTGCATTCAAGTCCAATGGTGCTAAAAATTTCTTTTTCTTGAATAAGGAGACTGTTGAAAAGTTCACATTGAATCTCAATGTATGAGATTTGAACTGTGTTTCTTTTTCAAGAATAGCATCTGCTTCAGGATAAGCACTCCGATAATCGTCTTTCCCCTTGAATTCATAGATGTAGATGAAAGACGTAGTCCATTCATCACTCAAGTGGACATTCATTTGGGAGTTGACCAAGAGTTTATCTCCAAGATCAATCTTAGCATTCCCTTTTCTAGAAGTTACAGGAAATGCTTCTGACTCAGGAAGGCGTACAGTCTTTTCATGTGGCAGTTGCAAGGTGAATCGGAAGAAAGCATCAAAACTCACCAGACTCCATGGGCGGTAACCACCACCATTCTCAATAAAGATATCCCACTGCCCATCTCCAAAATTGATATCCTGAAGAATATCTGGGTTATCTTCTCTTCCTGTAGGAGCAACTACACCTAAGATCGTCATGGCCCCATGATTTTTTTGTTTATAGTAAGACCACATGGTCCCAAGTTCTGCATCCCCCCAGCCTGTCGCCTCCCACTTTCCAAGAGGCTGGTAGTTGTAATAATTTACAAAGAGGTTCTGAATGATTCGAACATCGATGTCAGGAAGATTTTCTAGTGCGATAGACGAGCCAACATTTTTTCTTCCCTTTTCTGTTCTCACCAGGTTCAAATCTACAACGGCATCATAAAAAGGAATGAAACCATAAACAGTTATATTGTCTGTAATTCCCCAGCCGCCACCAAAAGCATGGGCCTGAACTTTGGAAGTTGCTGCTCCTTCAAAAGTTCCAAAACTGAATGAATTATAATCATCTGAGCTCAAACCATTTAGATATGTATCAACTGCAGTGTTAAGTCCTTTGATAACATCAGCATTAATATTGGCATTGATGTTATAACCTTCGTAATCTCCTGCGGTGTTATAGCTTCCAGTAATCTCGTTAGTTATGACATAACGATAAGTGAGGTTTCTCACTCCCTTTGGTAGAGTTGTATAGTAAGCGGCGCGAACGGGCAGACTAAACAAAATGAATGACAAGATCAGTATCGCTTTCATCGAAACTGATTATAGGCCGTAAAAATGAAATGTGAATTATTTCACAAAATGTGATTAAGATTCGAGCCCATCTTCACCAAAAGTAAAAAATTAACAGAATTTCCGGAGTCTAAATGACACCGACAAAGCTAATTCATTGTTTTTTGTATTTACCTGAAGTTCAAACAATCTCTTCAAAAAAGGGATTTTCCAATGACGTAGAATGGAAAGGAATCTACATTGTATTCATCTCAGATCCTTTCCCGGTTTTGAGTTGCCTATATAAGTTCAGGTATTACTCTCTCCCCAGATAGTTTTGGCGGCCTGAACTAACAAAGCCCTTCCCTCCTCTCCCAATCAAGGAAGGGCTTTTTTATTTCTTTTTAATTGAGTTATAAGACGGAAGCAGGACATTCAGCCCACTCTTTTTTGAGTATTCCAAAAATTCATCCAGATCCACCCCCCAAAGCAGACTCATTTCTTTATTATTTTTTGGTAGAAAAAAATTGTCGTGATGGATCGGCACAATGAGTTTGACCTTATCGGCGTGTTGAATGATTCCGGTGTGAAGATCTTCTGAGCTTTTCCGATTAGCTATTCCCTGAAACAAAATATCAATCGTTTTGCCTTTCAATAGTCTTTGAATCTCGCTCGATGTTCGTGATGCCTGATGAACGAAAAAATCGCCTTCAGGATGGGTTACATAAAAACTGAAACTTCCTCCCATTACATAGTCAGAAAGGTCCGGTTTCCGCTTTAAAGGCGCTGTCAGTTCGCCTCCTTGGTACTCGTAAAAGCCCATAATCATTCCGTGTTCGGAGTCTACTATTCTAACTTTAAAATCACCCAAAATGATGACATCTTCATTTTTGACGATCTGATACTGATCATCTCGAAGACCATGGGCCTCAGCAAGAAAGGCGGTAGTACGAGTCCCATGAATACGCCCGCCCACCAGTCTGTTTACAGTGTGCATATCCAAAGCATGATCGAAATGAGAATGCCCGATGAAGATCCCATCCAGTCTGGAGATTCCCATCTCACTCAACTGAGAGCGAACATACTTTTCATCGACTTCATATGAAGACCCCATAAGAATTTGAGGTATGGATGGTCTTGAAAAAACAGGATCAAAAAACAGGTGGGTCTTCCCATCTGTCAAATAGACTCCGGCAACTCCGCTCCAGCCCCAAGAGATGGTCGCTTGAGCATTTACTGTCAGCAATAAAACAAATAGCACATGAAGAAAAAATCTCATGTGCTATTTTTGCATCTTTTCTAAGCAATTGTCAGTTTCTAAAAGAGCATGCCGAGGGAGGCAGATCTCCAGTCTGTACCCAAGTCACCTCTTACGAAGAAACTCTTCATGAAAGGCTTGATAACTGTAAGACCAAGGATCAGTTTATTTTCTTTTTGGTTTTCGATGTAATCTTTTTCTCTTTGAAGTTTAGCCGGATCTACCCAAATATTGTTTGAAGGGGCCTCGCCTAGTCCAGGAGAATCAACAAGAGTCGCTTGATAACCCATATACGGTTGAAGATTGATGTTGTACCAAGGTGTCTGGTAGTTGTACTTGAATCTCACAGCAAGAGTTTCATAAGTCACATCAATTCCTGGTGCCGGAACGTTTGAAGCAACTCTTCTCGCATACGATCCTTCAACCCAGAGGTTATCCAATGCCTGCCATCCGAGCATCAACGTTGGAGCAATATATAGAATGTCTTGTTGTCCCGTGTAGTTGTAGGTATCAACAGGAGCAGTTTTCCCATCAATTGTTGAAATACCTGTTCCAACAATGAAGTTTTGCGGAATAGCTCTCTTTGGTAATGCCCCAAGATACTTATTGAGGTCACTCATCAAAGTCAGCTGATCTGCAGTAGGAGCAGCATAGTTGTTCTCGGGAGTCGCATCCTGAGTTGTGTTGTTTCTTCTAACAGGAGCACTTTTGATAAGTGAAGTCTGATCTGTAACTTCAGTGACTTCAGCACCAAGCTTCTTCTTGATGATCAAATTGTTCTTGTCGATGATTTTTTGTAGACGTCTGTTTTGGTTTTGCAGGTCTTGTACAAGTGTCGTAGCAAATAAATTTGTAGAAACAAGAGCTGCAATCAGTGCAATAAAACGAATCCTCATGATTCCCTCCTTGATTGACAAAAATGCTAGCAGAGGAATTCACCATGGCGCAAAAAGACCATGTAAAAACGTCAAAACCTTAATATTAGAGGGGTTTTTCAGCAATTTGAAAGGAGATGTCAGAATGAAAAAATCTTAATCACTTGAAAACACAAGGATTCTTCTAAAATGAGGAGTTATCCTTTTGAAAACAGGCGAAATATGATTTTTTTTAAGGCAAAAACGGTCTTACTTGTTCAAAAAATACAGAAGCGCCTTTTTTAGAGAGGTGAATCTTGTCCCCAACATAATGATCTCTTTCAAGAAGAAATGTGGCCAAATTATGTTCACTCATTCCTTGAACAAACTGGCAACGCTCACCAACAGCATCTTTGAAGTGCTGTTCAGTTTCAATTCTAAGTTTGTTCTTTTCAGCAAGATCCTTGTAATAAGGAGGAGAAGTAATAAAAATACAATCCTGTCCTTCTATTTCGTCTAGAAGTTGTTTCACCTTCTTCTTGATGTAACTTCCATTAAAGCCCATTGAATTACCCAAAAATTGAAAAATGACCAGGTCAGGCTTCTTTCTATTGATGTAATGAAAAGCTGAATTATTTTTGTCTCCAGCACAAATTCTGTCTTTCAAAGGAACATTGAACTCGGTGTTGAAACGGCCACTTCTTTTGCACAGCCACTCTCCATTCTTGGAAGTCCCCGGATCTCCCCAGTGCCTTGGAGAACTTGAACCTATTCCATATACTTGAATGTCTTTTGAATCAAAAGTTTTAACCAGATGATCGTAAACATAGCGACCTAAAAATCCAGCACTCTGAGAGTCTCCGACATAGAGTACTGATTTATATGAAGAAGCTGGTGTTCTTTCCTGAGTAGAACAGGAAAAACTTAAAACAAGTACAAATATTAGTAGATATTTCATATCTGCTTTTCGACCATTTTCAGCGGGACCTGAAGGAAAATATCAAAGGTCAAAAGTAGTAAGAACAGCACGATGATCAGAGAGCTGCTCCCCTTCATAGGCCTTTTCTTTAAAAACCACTTCCACATTTCTGACAGGCAGATCCGGAGTCACAAAGACATAGTCAATTCTCTTGCCAGACTTACTGGTTGATCCTCTCTGAATATCATCAGGAAGGTCAGGATTATCGAGGATGTATTCCTGATGTGAATCGTTCACTCCCAAATCTTGGGTTAATAAAGAATGTAGGAAGCTCGTATCTGGGAAATTAAAATCTCCCATCAATATTGTTTTTCGACCTAGAGAATTCTCTTTAAAAAATACCAGGAAATCCATGATCTGATAAAATCGAGGACCTTCATCTTCACCTTCAGCATTCAAATGAGTGACATAGACGTCCAATTCTTCTCCATCTATCAAAATACGAACAAAGAGAACTCCTTTGTTGGCAAAGCAGTCCCACCCCTGACACTCGTTGAACTTAATAATTTTCTTTTTTATGATTGGATGTTTTGACATGACAACCAATCCACTTGAAAGATTGAAAAAACTTGCACCAGGCCCATGTGCCTTATAGGGATATTCTTTGGACTTGGTAGAAACTTTTGCTTGATCAGTAAATGCTTCTTGCAATGCTATGATGTCAGCTCCAAACTGTGGAAGCTTTTTTCTTATTAGTGGGAAACGACCCATTCTTTTAGAGATCGGATAAGGTAGTCCCCAAATATTATATGTAAGGGCCTTGACTTCTCTAGCCTCAACTTTTTGAGCTAGTGAACCATGTAACAGCAAAGCTGCAAAAAAGATAAAAATATATCGCGCCATCCTGACACTCCGAAAAATTTAGAAATTGTTATGTGTTCCTATTGTTCAAAAGCTAAAAGGAGCTTTGAAGCTAAAGATGCTTGCATTTACTTACAGGGAATTCTTCTTGCTCCCTGCATCTAATAATATCGGATACTTTGAAAGATTTCTTGCTGCCCTTTATCCGAGAAAAACCGTCGGAAAAATATGGGCCGTGCTTTGACGGATCTTTAACAAGTGAATGAAAATAACTACATGAAAAAACTCACCTTTATTACACTCATTTTTTCCAGCTCACTTTTTGCTGACGAAAGACTTCAAAAACATGAAAAAGCGGCAGAAGTTTTTACCAACTGGCACTTCTTCGAAAATGGAAGAGGAATGACAATCTCCCCTAACATGTCTCGACTGATGTGGATGCTTGGTGAAGATCGTCAGAATAAAGCCGACCCAGTTACACGCTTCATTGAAAAGCGCTATGGCTTCATCGTGAAAGACGACAAACTAATGGGTGTCTTCAATGTAAAATACAAGAATATGTCAGTTGGTGTTTTGGGATGTACAGCATGTCACTCAGGAAAAGCTGCTGGAGTTTTTGTTCCAGGTCTAGGAAACAAAACAATCGATCCATATAAAGTTGGGAAAGATGTTCTTCGAATTCAACGCTTCTGGGGATGGGGAAATCGTAACCCTGATTATAAGTACATTCATGACAAAGCGATGTACTTCTCTGAAGTCACAAGTGACGCCAAGATTTCCTCACTAACAAGAGGTCTCGTCCCTGACTCGACCATCAAAACTTTTTTCTATAAAGATCATGGCATAGATTACCCAAAAGATATGGGAAGAGCTCAAGTCAAAGCTCCACACCTATGGGGAATCAAGCAGAAAAGAGAGGCCGGTGTTTTCAATGATGGTTCCTTGAGTGGAGACAGCTATGCATGGATTTTCGGCGCAGAGCTTTTTGCATCTGACTCAGGAGAACATTTGAGAGCGGTCCTTCCCAAAGTTAAGTGGTTGACAGATGAAGTTCTGGGAAATCTTCTACCTCCAAAATATCCATTCAATATAAAAATGAACAGAGTTGCCAGAGGTAAAGAACTCTTTGCGAACTCATGTCTCAAATGCCACGGTGATCATGATCGAGACGCCAATGGACATCCAATTTATACAGCTCCAAAAGTGATCCCCAAACATGTGGTTAAAACTGATGAAGATAAACTCAACGCCATCTCTCCAGAGTTTGTACGCCTTGTAGAGACGAGTAGCCTCGGTGATGTTCTAGGCTTCAAGCAAGAAAATATTCAAAAAGGTTATTTTGCACCAAAACTTTGGGGTATCTGGTCAAGATTCCCATATATGCACAATGCTTCCATTCCAAACCTTTATCAAGTCATGATCCCTGCGAAGAAGAGATCCATAATTTTTTCCATGGTGGATGCTGGTGAAGAATACAGGTATGACAAAGAGAATGGCGGTCTCTCTCTCTACACAAAAGATGAATTCAGATCCAAGTTGAAGAAAGCAAAAAAGGGAGACAGGGACATTTATTACATAAACAGAGAAGGGCAATCCAATCAAGGTCATTACTTCGAAGATAAGTTTGGAAAGCTCACCCATCAAGACAGAATGGATATCATTGAATATCTAAAAACTCTCTAGGTCAAAAATGAACAACCTTAACAAAAAGAATTCTCACTACAAATTATGGCTCTTTCTTGGTGTTGCCATCGTAGTTCTCATCATCGGTTCAGTCATTACAATCAAAGTCAAAAATGGATATGAATACATCAGCCCCCGTAAAGGAAGTATAGTCGAAGCCATCTATGGACTAGGAAAAGTCAAAAGTAGAAGACAATACGAAGTTAAAATTGGAGTCATGTCCAAAGTGAGGAAGGTTTATGTACAGGAAGGTCAAAAAGTAACTCAAGGTTCGGCCCTGGTCGCTTTTGATGACTCAGGAATCTTCAAAGCACCATTTGATGGAACAGTAACCAATATTGCCTATCAACCTCCCCAAACTGTTCTTCCTCAGACTACTGTACTTTCGATGGAAGACCTATCTGACAAGTATATCGAGGTCTCTCTAGAGCAAGAAGGAGCCTTGAGAGTGAGAGAAGGTCAAAAAGTAAAAGTTCTCTTTGAGAGTATTAGAGGAAATGTATTCAAGGGTGAAGTTCAGGCCATCTTTCCCAAGAATGATGAGTTTATCACTCATATAGAAGTTGAAGGTCTTGGCAGTGAAGTTTTGCCGGGCATGACTGCTGATGTATCCATAACTGTCAGCACTCACGAAAACGCATTGTTGATTCCTGTTTCAGGAGTAAGCAATGGCATTGTGCTTGTCAAAAGAGAAAACAATAAGAAAGAAAAAGTCGCTGTAAAAATTGGAAGTGTTGATGGAGCATGGGCTGAAGTTCTCGAAGGAGATATTCGCTTGAGTGATAAAGTTGTCACCAAGAAGGCTGAGAAGTAAATGCTCTATCTCGCCTTCAGACAAATGCTCTCTAGAAAGAAACAGACTGCTCTGATCTTTCTCGGAGTGAGTTTCGGAACAATGATATACATTGTTATCGCCGGACTACAATTTGGATTCAGATCATATCTCTATGAACAGCTCCTCAACAACACATCACACGTACTCATAACTGGAAAAGAGGGTAATATTGTTGAAAAGGAGATCACTCCCCGATTTTTTAGTGAAAACGAATATGTCCGTTGGGTGATACCTCCTCAAGGAAAAAGAAGTGAGAGCAAACTTGAGAACCCTCAAAGTTGGTTTGACAGGCTATCAGCCGATCCAGATGTCGTCTCTTATGCTCCAAGACTTACAATTAGTGGGATGGCATCAAAATCAAGACATCGAACCAACATAAATATCACCGGCATCATCCCTGCCAGACAAATCAAAATCACATCCCTTGAAGACTATATGAAAGAAGGAAGTATTCTTGATCTTTCTGGAGGGGGGAACAAGCTGATAGTCGGGAGTGGTGTCCTCAAGGAACTTGGGGCCAAAGTTGGAGAAAGTATCAACCTTTCGACAGGACTAGGTGAAAATCGACCATTCAAAATCGTTGGCAAAATTGAAATGGGCAACGAACAAATCGACAAGGTCATGGTCCTTGGAAATATCAGAGATATTCAGACTCTCAACAGAACTCCAGGGCGAATTGGAGAAATAACAGTTGCACTGATAGATATTGATCTCTCAAAAGAAAAAGCTGAAAGATGGTCCATCTATTCCAACGACAACGTCGAAAGTTGGGAAGAAGCCAACGCGCAGTTCATGCAAATGATCACTATTCAGGACATCATGAGATTAGTCATCACCGGTGCAATCCTATTGGTCGCTGGTTTTGGAATTTACAATATTCTCACCATCATGATTTCTCAAAAACAAAAAGAAATCGCAATTCTTCGCTCAATTGGGTACGCACCTGACAAGATTCTTGAACTCTTTCTTTTTCAAGGTTTGATGCTGGGATTTGGAGGAGGATTGCTCGGGATATCTCTGGGCTTCATCATCAACTTGTTCATGGAAAGCATTGAACTCTCCATGCAAATTGGGAAAAGTAATCATCTTCCTGTCAGTTACGACATCTCTATTTACATTACGGCATTTGCTGCTGCCCAGATCGCAGCGGCCATAGCAAGTTATCTTCCTGCACGAGCAGCATCAAAACTGACACCGCTCGAAATCATCAGATCGGAGATGGGATGAGTATTGTTGGTAAACAGATCATTAAGTCATTTGGAGATCCTGCTGTTGAAATCCTCCACGGACTGGATCTCGTCATCCACGATGGAGAATTTGTTTCAATCTCCGGCCGATCAGGCTCTGGGAAATCGACACTACTTTATATTCTTTCAACTTTAGACAAACCAACTACCGGTGAAATTGAAATCGATGGACTGAACCCTTACGAACTTGGAAACAATGAACTCCATGAGTATAGAAATCGTTCTGTCGGATTCATTTTTCAATTTCATTACCTTCTTCCTGAACTCACTGCACTCGAAAATGTGCTTCTTGGTCCAAGAAATCTAGGACTACAGGAGGAGTACCGTCAACGAGCGATAGAGCTTATGGAAGAATTTGAAATCGGCGATCAAATTCACAAGTACCCCAGCCAGATGAGTGGTGGTCAACAACAAAGAGTTGCCATTGCCCGGGCCTTGATTATGAAACCTCGATATATATTTGCAGATGAGCCGACTGGGAATCTCGATAGTATTACAGGTCTGAAAGTGATGAAGTTTCTTCAAAAGATCAACAAAGAAGACGGTACGGCCATCGTACTGGTTACCCACGAACCGGACTACGCCTCAATGGCCGAAAGGGAAATCTATCTTATCGACGGTCGCATTTCATCAAGAGAACACGACGCTCACGCTTAAAGATCGCCCAATAAAGTCTTGATTTCCTCTCTATATTGAAGTGTCTCAATCCATCTCTCAGGAATAGCTTTCAATCCATACCAGGCCCCAAGTAGGGCCCCTGTAACACAAGCACAAGTGTCTGAATCATCACCTTTATTGGCAATAAGAATGACACCTTCTTCGAAGCTTTCAGATTGAAGGAGCGCCCAATAAGCTGCACCAAGTGTGTGAACAACCCATCCACTGGTTGGCAACTCATCCCATTCGATATTTTGAAGTTTGTGAAAGTATTCTGCCAAGTCAGCATTCAATTCTTCTGCTCTCAACTTAGCCTTCTCGAAAATTTGATTTTTTGAAAGACCTTTAAAACAATCATGTAAGGATTCCAAAAAAATCACATCGGCATCCTGACAAGTACTACTTCCATGTGTGAACACACATTGCTCTCTTGCAACTCTTTCAAGACTCTCGCCTTCAAAAAACAAACTGATGGGTGCACACCTCATCAATGAACCATTCCCTTGAGCTGACTCTGTCGGATTTCCACACTCAGTTGGCGTCTTTCCTTCGCTCATTTTTGCAAGCGCAGGAGCAACTGTTGAGCCAATATCAGCTGGCTCGGTTTCATACCAATCCACAAACTTTCTCGCGAGATCATCGTGATCAAAATCATTTGCACTCGTAAATGAACGTAAAAGACACATCATCATGTCCATGTCATCTGTAGCTGCGCCTGGCTCCCAATCAAATGGCCCACCTCCAATAATTTCCGTTTGAAAATTATCGGGATTATTGGCCGGCCCAAATTCAAAACTGGCCCCCAATGCTTCCCCACTATGAGCACCAAGTAAAAGACCGATGACCTTATCTGTTGAAATTGCAGAATTGACTCTCATGCTTTCTCCGACAAGTTTGCTCTGACAATCTTACACTTTCAATCAAAGCGCTCCCAAAAGTGACAGAGTATCTGAGTGAACTTTAATATTAAAGAATAGATCACCCATTAGAAAAGGAATTTCGCGTGAAGACTCTAATTGCCGTAGCTGTATTTGCCCTCACATTTCAGGCCCAAGCTTTCCAAAAATACGTTTATTCTGACAAAGGATTTGCAAGGTCAATCACTCAAACATTCACAGCTGACTCAACTATTATTGATGGTCAGGAGATCTTTGACATCAATTCATATTTGAAAGTCAAAATCATTGGTATCAAAGCCGGTGGTTATCATGAAACGGCCAAGGCCAACGAAGATTTCATTCCAATGCTCGATGCCAGGTGTAGAAATCCAAAGAAAAGTGGAGCCACTTATGGATGCTACTCAAGAAAGTTTTATGACAATGGTCGTTTTGTTCTAAAAGAATACAATGCAACTAATCCTGTTATCGACAGTTCAATTACTCCATCAACAGCAGGGGCTCAGACTGTTGATATCGCTTCGGCTTTCCCTGAGTATGATTCTACCGTAAACAATGTTTACAATATCACCGGTCTTTTCTTCATCACTGCTCAGAAAGATTTTGGAGCTCATTACAACCAGAAGATTGTATATGTGACTGGATTAAATGAGATTTTCAAAGTAAGACTTAACATCTCTCAAAAAGCAGTAAACCTAGAAGTCAAAATTGACGTACTCAAGCATGTTAAAACTGCTAACTGGAAAGAAGATGAAGGAGGAAGCTCTCTTCCTGGGAAGTTCATCTACGATATGAACCGTAAGATTGTGACTTCAATGCACTTGAAAACGAATTCTAAAACTTACGTACTCAAGCTGGAAGAGAACAAATCTAGATACTAGAATCCCCATCCACCGGAGCCTGAGCTAGGGCCAGGCTCCAAATCATAAAAGCTCAAGTCAAAGTAAAAAGTCTCACCGTTGACCTTGAACGGAAAGCATCCATCAACAGACGCCGATATATTAAAACCTGCTCCGTAATACCTATGATTCTCATCATATTCACGGGCAGTATTATGCGAATGTCCCTCATTATGTAGAAGTTCAACTTTTCCCAAGGCCTGATTCCCACCAACCAGATTTCTCGTAAAGAAGCGCCATTGAATTTTTCTGTCACCAATAGGCTTTTTATCTTCATCTAACATCTCAAGTTGCTCAGCCGTATGGTAAAGCATCTTTAGATCTGGCTGCTGAAAAATAAGCTCGTAGAACTTCCAGGTTTGCCCCCCAGAAGCTCCTTGAACTTTAGTGTAAGTGTCATGCGGAATAAAGAGATGAGAGTGTCCCATATCTGGGAAGATGAGAGCATCCACATAACCCAAACGAATTGCATTTTCTACGTGACCCCTGACACTCTTAATAAACGTGTCAGTCAACTTAACCTTATTGATAGTTTGTCCACTCCCCTTGTGAGGCATGACAATATTTTCTCCATCAAACCAAGCGCGATACTTAAGTCGCTTTCCACTTTTATAAATCTCCTGATACTTCTGCTTGATTTCATCAAGTTTCATTCCCCAGCTGAAGTCACTTGAAAAAACAGCGGCTTCATCTTTAGGTTGAACTCCACAATGACTTTTACGTACCATTTCTTCAGCTGAGACAGATGTCAGAGAGAGAAGGGCCAGAAGTGCGATTGATTTTTTCATGGAAATCCTTTTGTTAAGCAAAACCATGAATACGAGAATTCTGAATTATGAACAATGAAAGTGAAAAAAGTAGCATCACAACAGTTTCACAGGACGTGAAATGGGAGAGGGGGCCACTCCTCTCCCAAGTTGGTGGAATTACATCCCAAGAAGTTCTGGAAGTATATGATCTTCCAGCTTTTGAGAACTTGTTCCTATTTTGTCTGCAATCTTTGAAATCACTTCTGATTTCTTTTCAGAGTCCATCATTGCTCCCATGATATCTTCAGAATCAACTCCAGCGATTTCTTTCAAATTGCTCATGACATATTCCGAATCTTCATTAGTGAGTTCACCAGATCTTCCCATCATAATCTCAACTTTTTGCCCAAGCTTTACTAACTGGAGGGCCGATTCAATTTTCACATTGTAGGCAATTGAAACACTTGCCGCTTTTTCGTAGAAAGTCTTATCTTCAGCTTCTCTGTTAGAAAGTGCAACATCGAAGTTTTCTGTCTCATCTTCATAAGAAAGACCTGTCTGAACTCCAACATAAGTATCAAACCCATTTGAGAGTGAAAGAGCTTCATCATAAACAACTCTCTCTGACTCATGCATGCCAAGAAGATTATCAAACTCCATATGTCTATACTCAGAAGCTGTCCCGACATCTGATGAATGAGTCGACCAGTATTCGAGATTTCTCAAAAATTCCAAACTGACAGCTCGATAATGATCATCTTCAGCATCGTAAATGACCATGTATCCTTCCCTCAAAGATTCAGGCTTCTTTAAGACAGATGGGTCAGACGGATCTGCATCAACAGAATTCAAGGCCTCAACAAACCGCTGAGCAGTAATCGAGGGTGTCGTGTGATAAGAATAAGTAGGTGAATCATTTTTACATGATTGAAGAAGGGTTACTCCTGCAATCAAAATGATCGCCGCCAAGTGCTTCGATTTCATAAATACCTCCAATAAGAAATCTATTTTTTGTTCCCCCTGCATAACTCACGACAGTATTCTTTAACAGCAAGTTGAAATTGTTTTTGTAAACTTGTGAACACAAAAACATCTCCCTGACACAGCCTATCCTACTGATATTTAAAGGTAAATGTTATCAGAGCTGTTCACATTTTATTGAATTAACTTAAGAAAAGTGAACAGTTTAAAGAGAACATAACCGAAGAGGAAAGCATGAGACCAAATGTTTTCGAATACACAGAATTTAAGGATTTTATTTCAGATATGCTTGTATGGTTGAAACAAGATGAAGGACTGTCTCTAAGGGAAATTGCCTCTCGTGCAGGAGTATCCCCTGCAAATCTCTCTATGATAAGTAAAGGAACGAGAAGTCCCAAGGTAAAGACACTCTCATCAATCTCAAGAGCGCTTAATTTGTCATCGAGGGAGAGAGGCTATCTCGAACTTTTGCATGATATGAAGAATGCAAACGACGACCACTCAAATAATCCATTCAAAAAACTGGAAATGAACAAGGACTACCAGAAGAACTCCCCTGCTGATCACGAAGCTTTCAAGTACCTTACAAACTGGTACAATGTAGTCATTAGGGAAATGGTTCACTTGAAAAACTTTGAGCCTGATCCTTCCTGGATTCAAGAAAAGTTGATTTCAGATGTTGAAACAAAAGATATCAAGGAAGCGCTGAGATTTCTCATTTCAAATAACTTCATCAATATCAGTAAATCCAGAAAAGAAATAAACTTGAAGAAAGAACTTAATTGTACAGATGGAGTTTACAGACTCAGCTTAGGTCAATTTCACTCTCTCATGCTTAAAAAGGCTTCTGATTCAATAGGTGAAGTTGAGAGAGACAAGCGTCTGCTCCTAGGTCACACCGTAGCGATTGCTGACGAGCAAATGGGTCAGGTATTTGATATCCTTCAAGAAGCCCTTGAAAAAATTAGGGAACTTGAAAAAAAGAAACGTAAAAATGACAAGGTCATTCACGTTGAGCTTGCTGCCTTCCCTTTAACAAAGTAAGTAAGTTGCCGATAGGAGTAGTATGAAAAGTTCAATATCGATTCTCTTTCTTTTAACGACAATTCTCTTTTCATGTGGAAAAGACACTGGAAACTCTTCTCCAAGTATCTCTCCTAACCAAGGGACTTCAGGAACAACTACTGGAAATCCAATGACCACTCTTAAACTCGCATCATTTTCTGTGAGTGGTTATTCTCCAGGTGAGCTTCAAGCAACTCTATGTATTAAGAGGCTTCGATTTAAAAGAGACGGATTCTTTGAAGATAATGTTGATTTCAACGTCGGTCAGATAACTTTAGATGAGACAGGAAAATCGCTACCAGCAGTAGCTCTTCCTCCTGGCGTTTATAAAAGAATTGAAGTTGAGCTTGATGACAAATGCGGATCCAATTACAGCGTTTCTTTACTAAATAAACAAGGAACTTTTCAAACTCCCGATAGAACATCCATGAAGTTTTTTGGACATTTTAACCATACACAATCCAATCAGCAGATAACCCTCTTCACCCAGTCCATTATGCAAAGTCTTGCAACAGTGAATTCGGATGAAGAGGTAAAAGAAATTCTAGAAAACGTTCCTGGGTCACTCTAGATTAGAATGTCCCAGAGACTCCTTGAAGAACATTTCTAAGATCATCGCCTCCAGCTCCGGCATAGTTTTTAACCGCATCGACAATGTTTTGAACACTGAGAGTCAGGACAGGGTTTGCTGAGTTGAATCGCCCAGTGAACTTGATTGTCACTCTTTTGTCAGTCTCCACTGGCATACTCAACTGATCATTTTTTACCCTTACGCTGTACCCTGTTCCACATGAATCTTCCAAATCAAACTCAAGACGGAAGTAGGTTTTGTTTGGAATGACTATTGATTGAAAAACTTTTGATGTTCCAGATGAATCCAATGTTACATGCTTTACTGAAATATCGACATTGTCTTCAGGAAGGTTCGTCAAAGTATCATCCATCTTGAAACGTAGTCTTTTGAAACAAAGATCCATTTGATTTAATGCTGCATAGGCCGGTGGAAAAATCATATCCAGTAGACCATTTGATGCAACGGTATGATTACCCAATACCAAAGTCACATTTCCAGCTTCAGCAGGATCTGAATTTTGCTTTCCGCATCCAATGAATGATGAAAGACAGATGAGAGTGATGAGAATTTTTGCAACTTTTGATTTCATTTCCATAGTGTTTACTCCTTGGTGGCTATTAGTAATTCCCCTAAATCAAAAGTAACAATCTAATGTTCACAGCATAAGACGTGATAATTTCGAATTTGTGAACACTTGGAGACATTAGTTGAGAGAAGTGATTGAGTCGTGAAGCGATGCGGATTGTGCGTAAGTTTTGCGTAAGTTATTATAGTCTTAACAACACACACAAGGGATTTCTTCCCACCCGGAACAGATATTTCGACTTTTCTCATTCCCCAAAATTGGGGACGAGGGACTCGTACGCACCAATGCAACTATAAGGAGGTTGAGCATGGACACACAAACTGATTTTAACGAAATTCGGCCTAAATTTCGAGGATTAATCACGAGATTATTGGCCGATGCTTTTATCGACGAGAGCTATGAACCACTCCCTGAAGATCGGGACACCGATGCCATTGATTCCAATCTTCTTCTCCAAAGTTACGCCAAACCCTTCACGTAGGTACCTAGCTCTGCCCTCACCCTAGGGTGGGGGCCTTGACCTCGTTTTAACATGACAAGTTTATGTAATTACTTGGTTCAAAAACGTGGTTTATAATTAGACTATGAAAATGCTCTTGCTCAGCCTATTGATTCTCAACAGTTCATTTGCCTTTGGCGAGAACTGGGAACTATTAGTAGAGAAACATGGGATTCAGGTTTATGGTGCAGAGGCCACCACCGATGGATTAATTCCCTTTCGTTCGAAGGCCGTTTTAAATCATCCTTTTGAAAGGGTGCTAACAGTCCTTCTCGATGCAGATAGAAAGCCTGAATGGTCTCCTAAACTCAAATCCACCAAAGTCCATAAGAAGATATCTGCCACTAAATACATCTTGAGTGAGTACTATAATACTCCGTGGCCTGCCACAGATAGAGAATTTTTAATGCTTGGTGAACTTTATCCAGAGAAAGATAAATTCACCCTGACAGCTACGACCCATATCGATCCTGAGCTTGCAGACAAGGAGCATATTCAAGTCGATATTCGTAAACTAATTGTCACCATTGAGAAGATAAATGAAAACCAAACTGCTTTTGAGTTCATTTTTCTGGGTGATATGCAAGGCTGGATGCCTGCTTGGCTTATCAATTTGATCCAAAAGCAATGGCCCTTTAAGTTCATCAAAAGGCTTAACTCCCAACTTGAAAAGAATGACATTGTTCCTGGCCAGATATTCAAAGATATAGACTGGCGAAATCAAACATCTCCTGACAAAGACAATAAATCCAATTAGTTGAGACAATGAAAGAATTTCACATTAGTTGAATCCCATCCCAAATAAGGGGATAGTCGCCCATTCGCGGGGAACGATATAAAGACGGGGGTTCAAATGAAAAAGCTATTGGTTGTTTTTCTGCTTTTTGCAGCCCAATCAGTACTGGCCGAAGTTCAACTTCTGGCAACAATTACCAGAAAGACTGATGGTGTGAAGTCTACACTTGAGATTGCCAAAGATGATAAAGCTGATGCGACATCTTTCACTTTCAAGATTTTCGAAGAAGATGGAAGTCTGGACAGAGAAATTCTTGTAAGACCAAATGATCTTCCTGAAGGAAAAGTAGTTCTAGAGAAGATGGGTATTGATGTTATTTCCATCAAGTCCGACAACTTTGCTGAACATAATGGTGGTAACATGACCATCAAATATCTTAAAAAGTTTAAATTGATCGGTAAAAATGAATACGCTGACTTCAATGTCCTTCTTGATAGAGAGGGAGACAAATGGGTACTTAAAAGAAACGGAAGAACATTCAGTGAATTGCGCGCTGACGACCATTCCAAAGGTATCCACAAATTTGATATCGTGAAGTAATCAACATGTCTGACGGGGAAATTCTATATTCATCTGATGGTTCTGGCGTCAATCTGGCGAAGAAGAATAAGAAGAAACAGAGTTTCCCTGATATCGATCCAGCAAAAACGACTCTCAAACTTAGAATCGAAAAAAAAGGGCGGGGCGGAAAAGCTGTGACAGTTATCTATGAAGTTCCAAACAATCCACCCTATTTCAAAAAGTTACTCAAGGAACTAAAAGCACAATGTGGAACAGGTGGGACCATAAAGCCAGGGCAAATGGAAATTCAGGGGGACAACCTTGATAAGATACGGGAACTTTTGACAAAAAAAGGTTTTAGTGTCAAAGGTTGAATATGAATTCACCTGCACAAATCCTCAATAACTTGATTGCTTGGTCAATCAAAAAAACAGGATACTCATTTAAAACACTTTTTATACTTTCTCTTTTTGCAGGGATCTTTATCGCTCTTGGTGCAATCTTCTTCACAACAATAACAGCTTACTCGACGAACCAAGGGACTTTTAAAGTCATAGGCGGAGTTTGTTTTTCCTTGGGACTGATTCTTGTCGTACTGACAGGTGCCGAACTCTTCACAGGTAATAACCTAATGATTGCAGCCTTGATGGAAAGGAAACTCTCATTTAAAGACATTACAAAAAACTGGGTTTTAGTTTTTATTGGAAACCTAATCGGTTCAATCTTCGTCGTCATCTTGGTTTACTTCGGAGAGCATCATCTGATGGGAGACGGAAAATTAGCTTCTCATATGGTCGCGATTGCTGAGCACAAGGTTGGACTCCCCTTTTTTACTGCATTATCGAAAGGGATTCTTTGTAATATGCTGGTATGTCTTGCAGTTCTTATTTCTCAAGCAGCAACAACAGTTGCTGGAAAAATTCTAAGTATCATTTTTCCAATCAGTGCTTTTGTTGCCATGGGATTTGAACATAGTGTTGCCAACATGTTTTTCATCCCCATGGGAATGATGGTGCAAGGCCCTTATGTGGACCCCATTACAATTTATCAATTTCTATTTTCAAACTTGCTACCAGTGACCATTGGAAATATCATTGGTGGATCAATTTTCACTGGACTCCTGTATCAACAGGCTTGGTCCAAATTCTCTGGAGAACTGAAATGAAAGGTACTTTCTTCCAAAAACCTCTTGAATACAACATTGAAGTACAGGGTGAATCCTGGAATCAAGGTGGTGTAGTGACAGGTAACCTTACAATCAGAAATCATGGTTCAGAAGATATTCAACTTGAAGGTAAAGGTGTTTCACTTTGCCTGACTGATGCAAAGAAGTTCAAAGCCAAGGATCCTGCAGGAATCACTCCAGTGGCAAAGCAAGAGTACACTTCAGGAATGACAGTACCTGCAGGAGGTGAAGAGACTCTGCTGTTTGAATTTCCACTTGAAAAAGATTGTCCCATTACTGAAAAAGCTTCTAGTCTCTACATCAACTGTGGGGAATTTGAAGACCCATTCAATGGTGGTCATCTACAATTAGATGTCAAACCTATCAATGTCATCAATAACTATCTTGAAATCTTTGAGAACTTTTTCAAATTCAAAGTCAAAACGATCAAAAACAAAAAAGGTTTCATTGATATAAAAATGACGGCCCCAGATTCAAAAGAACTTGGTGCTGTCGAGCAATTGAATCTCAATGCAGCAATGGATGGTGATGACTTAAATATCAAATATATCTTCAAGCTTAAAAAGCTCGCTTATGATGCAGGCAACGTCGCAGCAAAAAGTGAAAAGAAAGAATTCAAACAGACAATTGGAAAAAGACAACATACAGCTTTTGGAGACAGCCCCAACCAAGACGGACTCCAAAAATCAATCAGCGAAATCCTAGATCAGATTAAAAGCAAATCTTTATTCTAGAACTGACCAGTTGAAAGAAGAACAAGGGTACAGGCATATTCAACTTCTACTCCTTTATCAATCAACTCATTTTTAAGGGGTTCATTTTCAGTCCCTGGATTGAAAATGACTCTCTTCGCTCCAAGGTTGAGAATCTCTTCTTTCATATTCATTGATAACTCTGGATTTACGTAAACGGTTAAAGTATCGACTTCCCCCAGATCTGCCAGAGAGTGATGAACAGGAATACCATTGATACATTCAATTCGAGGGTGAACCAGAATTGGAGTATGACCATGCTCTTGGAGCATCACCATAGCTTTGTGACTATATCTTTCTGGTTTATCACTCGCCCCTAAAACGACGACTTTTTCAGATTGCATTGATTCCATACAGACTCCTTTCTGAAAGGATAGCATAATTCAATTTTTCAAAATTTGATCTTGATCACTTTTTACAATTCTTTAAGAGAAGAATCTTTTCAGGATGTTGGAGAACGCCACCACACCCATAAATCGATTGATTAGGAGCGTCCTTATAGAGGAAAAAGCTGATACTGTCCGAAATCGTTGCAGACTTACCACCCTTGGTCTTCTTGTACTTGACCTCGAATTGAACTTTATAAGAATGAACCGTTGGATCTACCGTTTCAACTTTCGTTATCTTGACATCTTTCATGCTCTCCACATGCCCCGCAACGACTCTTGTAAGTTCATTTGAATTGTCTTGAACTATCAAGAGATGAGGAAATTTCTTTTGCGATAAACATTCGTGGTTTTCCATTTCTTCAAGCTGAATTCCTGAAAGCTCAGCTCTAATCATATCCATGGCAACATCTTCCACTTTATATTTTGAAGGACATTCAAGAGCGAATGCCGATGTTACAAAAAAGATTGAAATAATAAAGATGAATTTAGACATTTTGAAAATCCTTGTCAGTATTTTCGCAACCATCGATACACTGTTGTCCTTCAATCTTGTACTTTTTGTCAGAAATACACTCAGGATCTTCAGACTTGTGACGGAGTAATCCGAAGTTTTCATTCATTCCACTTAATCGACTGTCTCTTCTACCGTTATTTCCAGAAACCTTCTCATGACACAATCGTTTTGCCATTACTGCAAGATTGTTCCACATGACTCCAGAACGATGATAGTTTGCTTTAACTCTTGATGGACCATAAGAATTCCTGATCGCTCCACTGTGGACATATGTGAAATTAAAATCTTTCGGGCTTATAGCATTGCAATTACCTGCAGCTGCATATTTTTCAACTCCGAGTGGATCCTTACCGACACTGTCTATAATCACAGTATGGGTAGTTGCAACGTTGATTATATCACCAGCCTTCAAAGGCTCATTAGGAGAAACTTTGGCATTTTCAATACAGCTATTCGATTTAGCTGCTTGAGTTTTCAAGCTTCTAGTTGTCATATCTCTAAAGCCTGTTTGTTCTTTGGACATTTTCAGGCCTTGTGAAGCTAGGGCAACACTAACGAAGCTAGAACAATCAATTCCAGATGCAGGTGGCGAGCTTCTTGTAATCCCTCCTCCTTTGGAGAAGATTTTAAATTCGCCAGTACTTCGAGTTGGATACTTTCTAGATGCATATGCAAACAGCGGTGGTTGCTTGGTAGCATCCTTACACTGCGGTCCCGGATAATTTTCATCTTTTTTCAATTCACTCAAGACTCTATGTGAATCAACAAAGGCATCAAGGTTGGTAATTTTTCTAATCTTTCCACCTTGCAGACCAGATTGCCCATCAATTGAATCCCCAACGAGTACTCCTTTAAGAGTTTCAGCTCCATCTTCAATAGGTAAATCAATGGCCTTACATGATTGATAGAATGAGGCTAACAACTTGCGAGCTCCCCTAGCAGCTGGATGAAGAGGAATAGGTTCAACTGCAACTATCTCCTCTACGACATCAGGAACTACATTTTCATTTGAACCATCATCACCCGTGGTCTCCGTAATTGTTTCTTCACGATGAACTGTCGATGGGTCACACGGAACAACAGGAGGATCTGTTACTTCATTAATTCTTTCAGTTACTTCATGAACGGTTGGAAGTGTTTTATAGTTATTAGTCATTTTCTTAATGACTTCCTCGTTTTCACCTAGCTCTCGAAGACGTTCTTCTCTGTCAGCATTATTTAAATCCTGTTCAATCATTTCATCTACTGAAGGTGGTTTATAGTCTTGTTGATTACAAGAAATGACGAGCATCGACATAAACAAAAAACACACTAAACTCAACTTTCTCACCAGCTCACCTAGGTTTCGAATCACTACATCATTATTGTAGTCAGTATCCTGACAAGTTCGAAGCCGGAAAGAATTATCAAAGGGTTACACCTCCCAATGATGCCCATATTTTCAGCCACTTAGGGACATTCCAAACATCAAATATTGAGATGAGATCTATACAATTTTCAAATAAATCTCCCAATGTAAAGGTTAACTGACCAAAAATTGGTGTAAATAAATTACTAAAAAGCTCGACTTTTCTTATACGCCTTGATATTAGGCGTTAATTCAAAAATTTATTCTATGCAAAATACGCATGTTCGAGGGCCTAAAATGAAAAGACGTACACCAGTAGTAACACTACTTCTTGCAGTACTAGTACTCGCAGGAACCTATTCTCAAAATGTCTCAGCCAATGATTCCAACTACCGAACTATTGCTGCTGCCAATGGCAACAGTGGTAACAACAATGGCGGAAGTGGAAACTCAGGAAACAACAACCCAGGAAGTGAAGACCAGATTGGAGACGTTGGTAATACCGGTAACGGTAACCAAGGTAACGGTGTAGGTAACACTGGCGACGGGAACATGGGTAACGATACTACTAACGGTAACGCCAACGGTGGAACATCAGGAACTGATGGATCAAATGGTTCTAACGGATCAAATGGTTCTAACGGATCTAACGGATCTAACGGATCAAATGGTTCTAACGGTTCTAACGGATCAAATGGTTCTAACGGTTCTAACGGAGACAATGGATCAAATGGCTCTAACGGATCAAATGGCTCTAACGGAAACAACGGAAACAACGGAAACAACGGAAACAACGGGAACAACGGAAACAACGGGAACAACGGAAACAACGGAAACAACGGGAACAACGGAAACAACGGGAACAACGGAAACAACGGGAACAACGGAAACAACGGTTCTAACGGAAACAACGGTTCTAACGGGAACAACGGAAACAACGGAAACAACGGTTCTAACGGGAACAACGGAAACAACGGTTCTAACGGGAACAATGGCTCCAACGGTAACAATGGAGACAATGGGAAC
>JBFEVX010000041.1:0-28058 GCA_041546685.1 Bacteriovoracaceae bacterium
ACTGGGAACATGGTTACCACGTATTGAAAGGTGTTGATGAAATCATTCCAGTGGACGTCTATGTTCCTGGTTGTCCTCCGAGACCTGAATCCTTGATCGAAGGAATCATGACTCTTCAAAAGAAAATCGCAAACGAAAGACTACTAAGAGATAAGTGGGTTAAAAATGCATAGTGAATGGGTATCCAAGATCAATGCGGCCGTCAGTGGAGCTAACGCTGAACACGTAGCGGCCGGTGAGTTTGGTGACGATACGGTTTTCGTCGCTCCAGAAAAAATTCTAGACGTCTGTAAGTTTCTTTACTCAGCAGAAGGTTTGGAATTCAACGTTCTTCAGGTTATCACTGGATGTGATTATCAGGACAGAATCGAAGTAAGTTACATTCTTGCTTCATTCATCAACAATCTGGAATTGATCCTTAAAGTTAAGCTTCCAAAAGCTTCCAAAGACGCTACTCCGGAAATTGAATCGGTTTGTAGTGTTTGGAAAGCAGCAAACTTTCAAGAGAGAGAATGCTATGACATGGTTGGTGTGATCTTCAAGAATCACCCGGATCTAAGAAGACTTCTTTGTCCACAAGACTGGGAAGGTTGGCCACTTAGAAAAGATTACCAAGTTCAGAAAGAGTATGCTGGGATGGAAGTTTATCCTGCTCATAAAATCAATACAGCAGATATCTACTTTGGGGAAAAACTCAAAAGTTCTGCAGCTGATCCTAAGAAATTTTCTTACAGTTGGAAGAAACCTGAGTTCTATCCAGAGGGAGCTCAACCAACAACTGAAACCACAACGGAAGGCGAGTAAGCGATGGCCGATACAAATCTTGAAACAAAGTGGATTGGTGATGGTGCAGACTTGGAGAAAATCAAGTCTGACCTTCTAACCTTGAATATGGGTCCTCAGCACCCTGCAACCCACGGGGTTCTTCGTGTTGAAATCCAAACCGATTCAGAGATCGTTGCTACTGCCAGACCTCACCTTGGTTATCTTCACAGATGTATGGAAAAGCACTCTGAGAATCTTGAATTCAGACAAGTAATTCCTTACGTAGACAGAATGGATTACCTTGCGGCCATGAACATGGAGCACGGTTACTGTCTTACTGTTGAGAAAATGCTCGACGTTGAAATTCCAAGAAGAGCTGAGTACATCAGAGTCATGGTTGCTGAGCTTCAAAGAGTTGCATCACACTTGATGTTCTTTGGAGTTTACGCGATTGACCTCGGTGCCTTCTCACCATTCCTTTATGCATTCCAGGATAGAGAACAAATCCTCAGAATTTTCGAAGAACTTTCTGGTGCAAGACTTCTTTATAACTACATCTGGATCGGTGGTGTTTGGAATGACATGACTGATGACCACTTGAGAAGAATTGGTGCTCTTGTTGATGACATCGAAGAAAAAATGAAAAAGTACCATGCCCTTGTTGGTGAAAACCATATCTTCGTTGGACGTACATCCAACGTCGGTATTATGGACAAAGACTACTGCTATCAATACGGTGGAACAGGTGCTGTCCTAAGAGGTGCTGGAGTTGATTGGGATCTAAGAAAGAAGAGACCATACTCAATCTACGAAGAATTTGATTTTGATGTTCCAGTTGGTGAAGGTACCAAAGGAACACTCGGCGACGCCTGGGACAGATACTGGGTCAGAGTCAGAGAGATCAACGAATCAATTAAGATCATCAGACAGTGCCTTGAGGGGATCGAAGAAGGTCCAATCATGGGCAAAGTGAAAAAAATTCTCAAATTGCCTGAAGGCGAAGTTTATATGAGAACTGAATGCCCAAGAGGGGAGCTAGGTTACCACTTGATCTCTGATGGAGGAAAAACTCCATACAGGCTGAAGGTCAAGTCTTCATGTTTTACCCATACATCAATGCTTCCTGAAGTTGCTGAAGGTCAGATGATTGCTGACTTTGTTGCTACAATTGGGAGTATCGATATCGTTCTTGGAGAGGTGGATAGATAATGGAAGCAACACCAACAAACCATACTCAATATAGAGAAGAAAAACTGACTTTCGGAAAATGGCTTTGGAACATCTGGAAAGGGATGTCTACTGCTCTGAAAGGAATGGGAATCACTTTCAAATATGTTTACGGTGTGAAGCCTGTGACTATTGAGTATCCTGAGGTTCGTGAAGAGCTTCCGGCCAACTCTAGACACAGACTTTATAACGACGTTCAAAACTGTATTTCATGTTACCAGTGTGCAACTGCATGTCCTGTCGACTGTATCTATATCGCTGCAGAGAGAAGAGACAAGGATGCACCACCACTTAAAACAGATGGTGGGCAGGCGATCAAACTTGATCTTCACCAGTACACAATTGATACAGCTCTTTGCTGCTACTGTGGTCTTTGTACTACAGTTTGTCCTACTGAATGTCTGACTCACACTACTGATTACGAGTTCGCTTCCTATACTCTTGATCAGATGAAGTATGATTACATGACTCCAGAGCTTAAGCAGTGGCGAGACAGAATCGTTAAATAAAAAAGAAACAAAGCGCCCAATTTAGGGCGCTTTTTTTTGGTCAAAAATCCGAGTGTGGTCGGCCCATGATTAAATATGTCGTTCCCTTTATACTACTCTCTGTTGTCGGGCTTTTCGTCTTTGCTCTTACTAATAGGGCTTCGAAGTTCGAAGTTGGTGATTGTGTGATTCAGGCACATGCAAGAATAAAGAAGGGAGAGGCGAACTTCATTTATATTGAAGGTATCGATCGAATTCAGTACAGAATTGTGGAGTATTTTCAAAAGGACGGAAACTGGAAAGCCGGCCAGCCAAAATTTATTGCAAAGTCTCATTTAGAAGAGTTTGGTTACAAAGAGAAATGCGACTTTGACATTATCTCTTCTCTAAAACAAGAACCTTGAGATAATCGCCCTCTGGGAAGCCTTTGGTAACAGGGCAGTCATCGGCCAGAGACCATTCAGCAACAATATTTAATTTAAGCTTTTCTTTTTTGATAGTGTCCTGAACTTTTGTTTTGAAGCTATTTCTAGTCACATTATGGGTGTTGAGAAAAATAGCAATATGTCCGTTGGCATTAGTAATTTTATTCAATTTTGGAAGTAGAGTATCGTAGTTTTTTACCGCACTCGACATTTTCTTTCCGTCAGAGCTGGCTGAAGGAGGATCACATATAACCAGATCAAACGAATCTTGGGCCTTGATCATATCTGAGATGACCTTGTTTACATCACCTTCAATTGACTCATGAAAACCTGGGTTTAAGTCTTCATTAAGCATGATATTTTTTTCCAACTGCTTCAAGTACTTTCCGGAAAGGTCGACAGAAACGACTCTTTCGGCACCTTCCTTCATCGCTTGAAGACTGAAGGCCCCTGTATAACAGTAAAGATTCAATACAGTATTTGATTTCTTCAGAAATCTACTCATGCGTGATCTGATTGAAGCCGCATCTGTATAGATACCTGGATCGTGCGCACGTCCAGGATGAACTTCCATCACGATTCCATTCTCGTTAACCGTAGAGGAATCGATTTGGCCTTTTCTGTCTATTCTTCTGGTTTTACTTTTAGCGTTTGGATATCTTTCCTGAATCAGAATCTGTCCATTGAAATCATTTTCTTTCATGACTTTTCTGAAAATTCTTAGGAAGACATCTTCCATCTGAAGCCAGAAACGTGCATAAAACTGAATGAGGTATGTATCGCCTAGCTTTTGAACAAAGAGTCCTGGAAGATAATCACCTTCTCCGAAAACAAGATAGAGGTTTTCTCTTATATCAAAATAATCGGAGTCCGTTCGTTTTTTGAATGCAGCTACCAGACGTTGATAGAGCTCGTCTCGGAAGTTCTTAACGGCCTCGACAAATGGTGGTTTCAACGTCCAGGCCCTGGCCTTGACTTTCGGATGATTCGGATCGTGCATGATCAGAACAGTTTCATTTCCATTTCGATCAGTTCCGATCAGAAAAAGTCTATTCTTTGGAAAGGTTTCGGTAAAACGATCTTTTGTCGTCCACGGATGACCTTTCTTGAGGTGTTTTAAAGTTGCTGGGTGTAGCTCAACCCTAGGGTAGGGTCTCTCAAAAATATTATTCATGTCTTAGATCGAGACTATGGAGTTCCTCAACAGCGTCTTCAAGCAAGACCACGAGCTGATTGGTGAGAGTGAATGGATCGTCAGTCATAACGATATTCAACTTCTCAAGACTAAGCTTCATATTGTCGCTTATTGGCTGATAAGGATCGAGATTTGAACAGATTTGGTTCAAAGATTCGATTAGCTCTTGGAGCTCAAGGATCCTTTCTTCTTTGGTTTTCGGTTGTTGTGTGTGGTTCAGATTTGAAAGATCTTGGCTTTCTAAACTTGTTTTCATTAGGGATTTCTCTCAAATTTGCTACATACCGTCAATCGGAGGTCTTATGCTTTGGGTACTTCTTGTAATGCTTGTTGTTATTATTTTGCCAAGCTCCTGGCTACAGAAGCTAAATACTTGTATTCACGTAAAAAGAAAGAATAGTGTAAATGCGATTTACGAAATTGAGAAGGCCATTTTCGATCTTAAGTTTGGAAAAATTGAGGGAACTCCTAAAGGCGACTTCAAGTTCTATGGTGAACTCATTCAAAAATTGACCAATCTTTTTAAGCAGAACGGGGAAATCCATACGGAGTCATTGGATCAACTTCAAAGTTCCTTGAATACTGATTTCAAATTTAATCAAAAGAAAAAGGAAATTTTCAGATCCTCTTGGATACAGTTTTTACTTACGTCGGCATTTATCTGGATATTTGTTTTTGGAGTTCGTTGGGTATTGCAAGAGGAGCTTCCTACATGGACATACCTTGTTATAGTAGTCTTTCAGGTGACTGGTGGATTCTTCTTTGAATTGTTTAAATCATTAATAGAGAAACGACTTTTCAAGGGAACCGACTCTCTTGTTAAGGCCATGGTTTATTTTCGTAATCTTTATTCAGCCAATCTCGATATGAATCACATAATACGTGAGAGCTCAATTATGTCACTTTCAGATTTGAAACTACCTAAAGAATTTGATGAATTGTACTTGCGCGTCAAGGTACTGATATGTGATTGGAGGACTACTGGCGACAGCATTGAAACAGAACTTGGTCTGTATGAAATCCGCCTGAGTTATCTTCGAGAAGAGTTGTCGGAAAAACTGAATAAGAAGATGAAGGCATTGCAATTTTTGACTCTGTGTCTCTTTTTTCTCCCTAGCTATTTTGTCTTGATTCTCAGTCTTTTTAACTCATTTTTGATTGAATAAGAGCCGTGCCTATACTACTTTAAATAGCCGAAAAGCTTTATTTAAAGGGGTTCTCATGAGCACGACAAATGACAAACAGATCATTTACTCAATGAACAGAGTGGGGAAAGTTTATAAACAAAAACATGTCCTCAAAGATATCAGTCTTTCATATTTCTACGGAGCCAAGATCGGTGTTCTAGGTCTTAACGGTGCCGGTAAATCTACTCTACTTAGAATCATGGCGGGAATTGACCAAGACCATCTTGGTGAAACACACATCGCTAAAGGTTACAAAGTTGGATACCTCGAACAGGAACCAACTCTTGATCCAGATAAAACAGTAAAAGAAATCGTTCAGGAAGGTTGTGCTGAGATTGTTCAACTTCTCAAAGACTTTGATGAAGTGAATGAAAAGTTTGCAGAGCCAATGAGCGATGAAGAAATGGACAAGCTTCTTGCCAAGCAAGCCAAGCTTCAAGATAAGCTTGATGCTTCCAATGCTTGGGATCTTGATTCAAGACTAGAGCTTGCAATGGATGCTCTAAGATGTCCTCCTTCTGATCAGAAATGTGGAGTTCTTTCAGGTGGGGAGAAGAGCCGCGTGCTCCTTGGCAAGATCCTGGTGTCACCGTGCAACCTGCTGCTGCTCGATGAACCGACCAACCACCTTGATGCTGAAACTGTTTTTTGGCTTGAAAGACACCTGCAGAACTATAAGGGAACTGTTATTGCGATTACCCACGATAGATACTTCCTCGATAACGTTGCAGGTTGGATTCTTGAACTCGATAGAGGGATGGGGATTCCTTTCCAAGGAAACTATACTGACTGGCTAGAAGCCAAGGCCAAGAGACTTGCTGTTGAAGAGAAGCAAGAAAGTAAAAGAGCTAAAGCACTTAAGAAAGAACTTGAGTGGATTCAGTCTTCTCCTAAAGCCAGACAAGCCAAATCGAAAGCCAGAATTAGAGATTACGAAGAGAGAATGAAATATTCTTCAGAGAAAAGAAATGAAACCAACGAACTTTGGATTCCACCAGGACCAAGACTTGGTAACGTTGTTGTTGAAGCGGAAAATGTATCTAAAGCTTTTGATGACAAACTTCTCTATGAAAATCTTAACTTCAAACTTCCTCCTGGGGGGATCGTAGGTATTATCGGTCCAAACGGTGCTGGTAAGACGACTCTCTTTAAGATGATGATTGGTACAGAACAACCAACATCAGGAACTTTCAAAGTAGGTGAGACAGTTAAACTCGCTTACGTTGATCAGGGAAGAGAGATGGATCCAAACAAAACCATCTTTGAAGAAGTTGCTGATGGGTCAGATGTCTTGGCCATTGGTGGAACTGAAGTCAACTCAAGAGCCTATATCGCTAAATTTAACTTCTCAGGTGAAGATCAGAAGAAAAAAGTTTCTGAACTTTCAGGTGGGGAAAGAAACAGAGTTCACTTGGCAAAAATGCTTAGAAGTGAAGGAAACGTATTGCTTCTGGATGAGCCTACCAACGACCTTGATGTAAATACACTAAGAGCACTAGAAGATGCTCTGATTGATTACCCTGGATGTGCGGTTATCATTTCCCACGATCGTTATTTCCTAGATAGAATTGCAACTCATATTCTTGCCTTCGAAGGTGATTCAACTGCCGTTTGGTTTGATGGAAACTTTTCAGACTACGAAGAAGACAAGAAAAGAAGACTTGGCGAGCAAGCACTTGTTCCGCATAGAGTTTCTTACAAAAAGCTCAAGCGAGACTAATGAGCTCTCTGATTGTTTGCAAATTCGGTGGGAGCAGTGTTCGTGACGCCTCGGCGATGAGACGCTGCTCTCGAATCCTTGAAAATAATCCGAATATCAAACTTGTCATCATCTCAGCGACTTACAATACTACAAATGAATTGGAAGAGTTTGCTGGGCTTTCATTGAAGAATATAGATGAAGCATTGAACTTCATGTGTAAGACATGGCAACGCCATCGAGATCTTGCTGTTGAGCTTGAATGCTCTCCAGCTTGTTACAAGATGATTGATGAACTTCAAGAAGAAGCTACTGGGTTAGCCGGAAAGATGAACACTGTCGGTCACTATGATAAAGAAGTTATGGATCAGGTTTACAGCCTTGGAGAAAGACTTTCTTCTGCAATCTTTTCAGATTATTTGAATCAAGTCTTTCCTGAAACAGTAACTTATTTTGATATTAGGCGAGTTCTTCACACTGATTCGACTTATGGTCGTGCGATTCCAAATATTACAGAGATCAAAAAGTCTTCAGAGGCTCATCTAAAATCTCTGATTACTGAATCAAGACTTGTTGTTACTCAAGGCTTTGTCGGTTGTTCTCCAGAGGGGAAGACAACAACTCTTGGAAGAGAGGGATCTGACTATTCAGCAGCTCTTTTAGGTGAAGCTTTAAATGCAGATCTTATCCAGATCTGGACTGATGTTCCTGGAATAGCTACAGCTGATCCTCGAAAAATTGAGAACGCCCAGTTCATCAAAGAGATGAGTTTTGATGAGGCCTCTGTACTTGCGAGAAATGGAGCCAAAGTTCTCTTTCCTGAAACCTTGGAGCCAGCTAAGAGGATTGATTGTCCTGTATATGTAGGTTCTTCATTGAATCCTGAGGTTACCGGAACGATGATCGTTTGCTCAAATGAAGCGGCCCGTTTGAGCGGAATGGCCACTGAGTTTAATCGAATAACAATCTCAGGTGTTGAAGTACAAAGCTTCAAAGATAAGATAATGGAGTTCTTAAAGGACTATAAAGTAGAAGTCCTCAGATCAAATGTTCATGAGCTGACGCTGGAATTTGAAGAGGCCCAGACGATTGTTGCATTTAGAACACTTCACGCCTGGCTCTTCGAAGAGTAAATAACTTCATATCTGACTTGTTGGTTGGAAAAACCAATAACCTTGATAATCTCAACAACATTTTTGTTTTCCATATGAATAACGTAATCCAGGTCTTTAGATATGAGCTTCAGAATTTGTTCATAGGTAATGCTCTTCGATTCATTATAGAATTCAAATAAAAGGGCAGAGCGTAAAATGGCGTCATGAGCATTATTGGCGTGGATTGTACTCATCAGACCTTTATGCCCATTGTTCATGGAGAGTAGAAATGGAACAACTTCGTGTGAGCGCATTTCTCCAAGAATCAAGCGATCTGGTCTCATTCTCATGGAGTATTCACAGTAATTCTTCAAAGAATAACCATCCATGTCCTTAGAGAGCATACAGGTTATATTTTCAAAGCTGTTGGCTAACTCTTCTGTATCCTCCATTAGTATTATGTGATCATCACGGTCTACTAAGTTCAATAACGACTTCATAAAAGAAGTTTTTCCAGAACCTGTAGATCCACTTATTAAGACATTTTGTTTTTCAGAAATCGTTCTTTCTATAAAACTTACTTGAGATGTATAAGAATCTATCGGGAATACTGAGTTATTTTGCATTCGAAAGAAGGCTTTATGTGAGTTTGTAGCAAGTGTAGATTTGTGAATTAAAGTTACGCGGAATTGGTTACCACAAATAATTGTTTTGAAGCTGACAAATGGATTCTTTGTATTCCAATCTATTGAACATTTTTGACATAGTGTCTCTAATATCAATGAATAATCATCGACTAAACTTAGATGCTCAATGTCCTCCATTTGTTTTCCTCGTTTTGATACCTTTTGCAATTTGAAAGGTGAGTGGAAGATAATTTCTTCAGTGCAGTCAGTGATTATTCCTTTGAAAAATGACATATTATAAATTTTATCAAACCACTTTTCTAATTGTGGAAAGCTCAATCCTCCGTGTTCGATCCCAAGTTGTGAAAAGGATGAAATGAGGATTTCTTCGAATGTTACTCTATTCTTATGTTGAATAGTATGTTTGTATCTCTTTAGAAAGATCTCATGAATTTCTGATTCTAGATTTTCAGTTTGAGTCAATTCTTTCAATGCGAACATAAGCTATGACCTTTTGGATAGAGTTTCCATTGTTGTGTGAAGTGAATAAATGACCGAGAAGAGGAATTTTAGAGATATATGGAGTCATCTCTTTGTTAGAAATACTATTCGTGATATCTATGCTGAATACATTTGCTGTTTCTCCCGGTGCTAAAATGACTTTTGATGATTGTTGGTTTTCTTCAAAACTGGAATCTCCCCCTGCTCTTGGTTTCGACAAACTTATCGAAAAATCACAAAGGTAGTTACGACCTCTTGGTAAGGCCTTTGTAATAATCTTTAAGCCTGCAAATTTAAATCCAGTTCCCTTCTCTTCACCGAGGTCATATGGGACCTCACTTCCAAGAAGAAGTTTCGACTCTTCACCTGGAATGACTAATATGCTTGGCTTTGCTATAGTCATCAAGTGCCCCTCTAGTCCTTTGAAATTAAACTTATTATTATAGAGAGGAGTCATGAAATCTTTGTTAATCAAGGATTGTAACTGACCTTTGTATTCATCAAGACCTGGATCAACATTCTTGCTTGTATTTATAATGACTTTTTTAATATCAAAATGAATTCTGAGATTACTATTCTTGTTTTCAATTCCCAGGTTGGTGAAATCAATAAAATATTTCTTTTTCAGCTTCTCTGCAGCCTTAATATTTACATGATTCGAATAGCTGCACTCGATATTAATGTAGCGAATTTGGCAATCAATTGAGTCGACATATCTTTTAAGGAATTCTTTGTAAGTTTCAGATAGGATAAAGGACTTTAAGTTTTTACTTAGTGAAACTTTTGAGATGATCTGTTCATTATTCTTATCAGTAATTTGCTTTATTTTTTTGTAAATAGGATAGTCACTAACAATTCCTTTTAGTTCAAGGATTGGACCAACCAACTTTATTTTTAATCCCATCTGTTCAAAGATCTCACCGAGCTGAATGATTTTCAGGTGTCGGTTTTTTTGGAGGACATAAACCTTGAAGACTTTTTTACTTTTTGGGCCATGCCAAATAATGACTTCAGCAAATCCTAACTTCTTCCCTTTTAGGTATAACTTCTTCTCACTTGGTGCAAATTTATGACCAAGTGTGTCTTTATTGGTGATTGAATAGTGGCTAATTTTATCCAATTGAATTTCATGGTGCTGACCTTTTGATAAGATTATTGTCGTCTTTTCAATATCTTGGACCTCTGCATCCACATAATTAGCTGCACAACTCACTGAAATGAGGAGAAAAATTTTGACAGCTGATGACTGAGTGGGTAAAACCATCTCTCTAATACTGAATAGAACTGCTGAAGTTGAAAACTGGAGTGGATATATGGTTTCTAATACACGTGTTACAAGAAATAGAAGAGCTGCTAAAAAAGTAAAAGCTGGAAAGAAAAGAAAAGCTGCAAACAACAATAAAGGTACAACACCTAAGTTTGCTATCCATCTTGAAAAATAATTCATAGCTAAAAGTCCTATATTTCGGAGCTCTCTAACGAGAGCTCTTCTTTTTTTATCTCACTGAAAATTCGATTTAAAATTTCTCCATTGCTATGGACGATTGTTTGTTCTCCACTTTTTGTAATACATATTTGTAGCAAAGACTCTTTGTCGATGTTGCAATCTTCTTGAACTCTAATCGTGATAAGTCCTTGAGTGAATGGCTCTTCAATCTCCATTGCTTTGGCGAGAGTCTCGATAACTTTTTTTTGAGATGGTGGACCTGATAGTATAAATAGGTCTCTGGCATGGATAATATTTGTGATTAAAAAGAGACTAAAAAATAACTTCATAGCTTTTTCCTTTTGCTACTTGCCTGACTTCAAGATGGGGGTAGAGTTTAAATGTAAGAGTGTTGAGCTCTTTCGGAATTTTTGAAAGTTGGTCTTTTGATACTTCAATATAGGCTTTTGCTTCCTCTTGTAAGGAGTCAGAATTCTTCTGCAAGCTATGTAGTTTTGCTCTACTGATTATTGCTCTTTTCCCGTGACTATATATATCCACAAAAATTGGAAATTGACTTTCTTCTTCATCAATAAATGAGATTACTGGAATAATGATTTTTTGATGGTCGGGAGTCGCCCCCCTCCACATTTTTTTTACGTGAGTTTCTTTAGGGGGTTCTTTTTCCTGGCTAGAACAGAGAGTAATGATAAGGAATCCAATTGAGAGGAGAATGAAGCGCATTCGATATGTTTTCTTAATATTTTCAATTTTTTCTTGAATTTTTTCTTCAATTGATTGAATTCCATTTTCTGATGAATTCGGAAATGATTTGTTCATGTTTCTCCTCTGTATACTTTTCGAGTGAAATAAAAGAGAGGATCAAACCAAAAATTAGAGAGATCCAAAGGACAAGTTCCAAAACGCTGAAGCCACATTGGTTTTTCTTGATAAAACAATTTTTCCTTGCCTTATACTCAACTCCAAAATATCGATGATTTTTCTCTTGTGAACTATGAGAAACTTCAATTTCCAATTCAGATTCCTTTGGGCCGTACCATGAGGTTGGTCCCTTTTTAAAAAGGCGATGCCTTTTGTTTTCAGCAAGAGATGTTTATAGAATTGAGTCTTGTTTTGCACCTGACAGGTGTTGTTAAGAATAGCTTTTTTCAAGTATGAAACATGTGAGAACTGCTGTGCGAGTTGAGCCGTTTTTTTGGTAACTTGTGCAGCAGGGCGAGTCGGGGGGAAGAGCGCAGCTGCATTTGCTGACATTATTACTTTATTGAGGTTATCTATCCTTTTGATATGGTTGTTAGAGTAGGTCACAAAACGTTTTAAGCAAAGAAGGGATTTTATATGCGTTTTCGTCTGCTGAATCTTCTCGATATGAAAAAAGAAGTAAAAAAAGAACAAACAAAAAAACATGAGAAATGTTGAAAGACCTAAAAATGACAAACTTCCCCTCTCATTATTGAAGAGGGGACGCAAAATATTTGATTCGTTGTTTACCATAGATAAAAAGATGTTCATTTGCTTTTTGTTGGTATTTGATTCTCGATCTGCAATTAAGCAAGATCATTTTGTTTTTTGAAGGAGTAGCAAGATTCAACAAAAATTCATTTCTTTTTTGAAATTTATTATTTATCTGACATTTTATTTCGCTTCCGAGGCCCTTAAATTGCCAGGCAGCCATGAAAAGCAATGAAGATAAAAAAATAGTTGTAAGAATCTGCAATCTATCTAGTCTTGATGTTGTCTACGATTTCAGATTTCATGTATGTAATTCGTTTATTCACTACTTCTCCGAATTGCTTGACTGCGCCAAGGCAAAAAATTCCTATGAGTGAGGCGAGAATCACGTACTCCATAACTCCCTGTCCTTTTTGATTTTTAAAGATTTTCTTCAGATTCTTCATACAAGCTCCTGTGCTATGGATTATTAATAACGCCTCTTTCAGCTTTTGATGATGTAACTGATCACAAAACTCGGTGAATTTATTGAAATGAAAAAATGAAAAGATCAGGAATTGAGATCTGGACATAAATTCCTGATAAAAAAGGAGATTGCAGAAATTTCGGAGATGTTTAAAATAAATCTATGGACGAAAAAACAAAGCTTTATGTTTTTGAGAAAAAAGAGGTCGCGCTGATCTTCATCTTTATGATCTTGATCGCGATTACATCTTTTATGTTTGGTGTAAGAGTAGGGAAGAACTATTCTTATCAGGCATCTGGTTTTTCCACAGAAGATCGCCAGAATGTTGATTTACTTTCCGGTCAGGAAGAGATGGTCAATAAGGTGGTTGAAGAGAAGACTCAGGGAGAGGCCAAGCAGTTGTCTCCTGAAGAGTTGAAAGAGAAGATGCATGAAAGCCTTAAGGCCAAGATCGAAGATGAGCTCAATAAGGAAACCAAGCCGGTAGTTCCGCAAGAGACTCAACCGATCAACGACACCAAGCCACTGGACAATACCGATCTGATTGATGATTCGGCAAAAGCTCCTGCTCCAAGTAAAGATCAGTATGCAGGAAAATTCACTATTCAGTTGAGTTCGCACAGAAGTAAACAAGAAGCTGAAGAGTTTGCTAACGGGTTCACCATCAGAGGTTACGACCCAATCATTAATGAAGTTCAAATTCCAGGTCGAGGTACCTGGTACAGAGTCAGTCTTGGAGTCTTCGAGTCTGCCGGTCAGGCGAAAAGCTATATCGACAAGGAAAGAGAGCTCTTTCAAGGTCAAGACTACGTCATAGGGCGCTTTGATTAAATCCCTCCCTCGTGCTTAAATAGTCCCCAACAAAGGAATGAAACGATGAGCCAAAATGTTGGTGACGCCAAGCTTTATGCAGTCATTATGGCCGGTGGAAAAGGTACACGATTCTGGCCGGAATCTACTTCAAAGAAACCAAAGCAGTATTTGTCATTAGTCAGTGAAAACTCACTGCTAGAAGAGACAGCTCTTCGATTTGAAGGTCTGATAGAAGCTGGTCATCGCTTTGTTGTGACAGTCAAAGAACAGGAAACATTAGCGAGAGAATGTACCCGCAAAAATATTGCTGAGAAGGGACTGATCTTTGAGCCGTCTGGAAGAAATACCGCTCCTTGTATATTGCTATCAATGGCACAACTTGAGGCCCAGGGGCTTACTGATCGAGATGTGATGGCGATTGTTCCATCTGACCACGTGATTTTGAATAAGGGTGGCTTTCAAAAAACCGTGAGGGAAGCTTACGAGCTTGCGGCCACCAAAGAATCGATTGTGACTATCGGGATTGTCCCAAATTTTCCGCATACAGGTTATGGCTACATCAGGAAAGGTGACTCAGTTGATGCAGGTTCATTTCATGTGGACAAATTTGTCGAGAAGCCGGACTTTGAAACGGCGAAGACATATCTTGAGTCTGGAGAGTATTTCTGGAATGCGGGAATGTTTGTGGCGAGCCTTGGAACTTTAAAACGCGAGTTTGAAAAGCACGCTCCTGATATGTTTGATCATTATAAGTCACTGGTTGATTCAGCAGAAGATTTCGAGAAGACGACTGAGATTTACGGGAAACTTAGAAAAGAATCCATCGACTACGCCATCATGGAAAAATCTGAAACAGTGATGGTCAAGTCTGCTGAGTTCGATTGGAATGATCTTGGAAGTTGGGATGCCCTTGAAAGTGTTGTTGAGAAAACTGGAAAGAACACTTTGGTTGGGAGTGCCGGTGAATTCACTTTGGAAGCCGAAGGAAATATCGTTTTTGCTCCAGGGAAATTCGTTTCTTTAATCAATGTAAAAGATCTTATTGTTGTATCTAATGATAAAGCTTTGATGGTTTTGCCAAAGAGTGAATCGCAGAAAGTGAAGAAAATTGTGGAGTCCCTCGCTGAAGGACCCCACGCAGATGATTTACTTTAGTTTGGAACTGGATAGAGTTCAAGACTTCTGCTGAAGACCTGATCAACACTTCCAAGATAGATTCTTTTGAGCTCTTCAAAAGTCGGTCTTGGAAGATCCATATTGATGTTCTTTTCTTTCAAAAGTTTCATCATGGTGTCGTAAAAGACATCAACTGATTTTTCTTTGCTTCCTTCGAAAGAAGCTTCCTGCATGACCATGTAAAGATCTTCTCTTCTGAAATCAGATCCTGAAATCAAAAGGTGTAGGTAGTAACTTGAAAGGTAAGTGAAATTTTCACGAACACGGTTCTCAATCACTTCAGTATGAAACTCAAGTCTGTCGACAGTGTCGGCAAGTCTGCTGAGTGAGTACTGGAGAATGCCGAGATGGTCTGGAAGATACATTCTTTCAGCAGAAGAATGAGAGATATCTCTTTCATGCCAGAGGACGACATTCTCTTGAGCAACGATCGCGTGTGAGCGAAGCATTCTGGCTTGACCAGTAAGATTCTCCCCACTGATCGGATTTTTCTTGTGTGGCATGATAGATGAACCTTTCTGACCTTTGGAGAAGCCTTCGTGCAGTTCATTCACATCACTTCTGTGAAGGTGTCTGATTTCAACTGAAAGTCTTTCAATTGCACAACCAATAAGTGCCCCTAAGTTAACGAGCTTGGCGATTCTATCTCTTGGAATCACCTGAGTCGAAACCGGCTCGACAGAAACACCAAGAGTGTCAGCGGCCTTCTTTTCAAATTCAGGAGTCATGATGGTGTAGTTACCAACAGCTCCACTGAATTGAATTGTCAGCTCAGTGTTGTAGTAGTCTTCGAATTCTTTGTAGCGTCTCGCGAATTCGTTATAGTGACCGAGAAGTTTTTGTCCGAAGCTCATTGGCTCGGCATACATTCCGTGGCTTCTTCCGATGGTGATGACATTTTTCATTTCCTCTGCACGCTTATGGAGGCTTTGAAGAAGTCTTTTGAAAGTTGGAAAAATTTCTTCGAGTGATTCCTTGATTTGAAGAGTCAGTGAACTGTCGATAACATCGGAACTGGTGACACCGTAGTGGAAGTACTTGGCAACTTCAGGTTCAAGGTTTTCTGTAATAGAAGTACAGAATGCAATCACATCGTGCTTTGTTGTTCTTTCGATTTCATCAATTCGCTCTGGATTGATAACGGCCTTGGCGGCAACTTTATCAGCGACACCTTCAGGAACTTTACTTCCTTCCATCGCCTTGAGAATGGCCAACTCGACTTTCAAATAAGTTGAGAATTTATGGTGGTCAGTCCAGATCTTGGAGATCTCTTTTCGGTCATAACGTGGGATCATAGCTACCTCGATTAGTAGTAGAAGGTTAGGTCAAGACCGAGGCTCAACCAAGTCAGCAGAAGTGATCTGGCCGTGCTTGAGTGCCCCTCAAACTCTTGAGCTTTCTTTACATGCGCAAGGTTATAGCTCATTCTGACCCCAAAGTGAAACGCTTCACTGGTTCTTTTGTGAATTCCGAAATCGGCCTTGATTCCTGGGCCAGAGAATGATTCACCACGAAAATTTTCATCGAATTGATTGTAGGTAAGTTGTGCAGAAACAGTCTCATAGAGCGTGTCCATAGCGACCAGATGGCGTACATATTTGGTTCTCCATCCGAGTCCAACTCCAAGTACTAGAACCCCGGCCGATTCCTCTACCAACTCAAGACTCTCTCCGCCGAGGGAAGCATTGTTCTCTGTCAGCTCCTGGAATTCTCCAGATATCTTGGCTATGGAAAATTCGAGCCAGCCAAAATCCCTCTTTTGACCGTAGATGAATTCAAAAGTCGAGATGGAGGTCACGTCTTTTAAATCCGTGTTGAAGTGGTAAAGGAAACTGTAACGACCGTTGTCCTGCTTGATATTATAAGCTTCTCGCAGGAGACCAGTTTCATCATCACGTTCACGTGTGAGAAGCTCGTCATTGTCTTCTGTGGTTTCAGCATATCTGTCGCCCACGTACTGGGCGTTGGCGTTGAGTACCATGAGTTGAAGAAGGATGATCAGCAAATATTTCATTTCCCTTTCTCCTTGACCGCCAGATCTTCAAAGTTTTCACCTGGAAAATCTTCAAGCCCCATAGTGTTGGCGAGATTTACTTTTTCTTGAAGGTGTCGAAATTTGGTGTATTCATAAAGTACATCAGTTTCAGTCATCTCAAGAAGTGACTGTCTGAAATCCTGGAAGTCACCGCGCTTGTTGAGGTAATCCTCAAGAGCAGTATCAAACATTTTCTGTAGGGAGACTGTTCTGGCTCCTAGAACTTTCATTTCATTCTGAAGTTGTTCAAGTCCATGGTAGTAAGAGCGAACATCGGATCTAGCAGAGAATTTCGCTTGATCCAGCTTCTTCTGACTTATCATTTTATCGATACTAGAAAGTTTTGTTTTTCTACTGTTGAATAGGCCACCAGCACCACTGATGGTCCAGGTGGCATTCACTGTGGCAACAAGTTCGATATCAGTATCATTAGCTGAGCCTGTGCTGTAGCGTGTGGCCCAGGCTTGACGACCGAAGGTATGAGTGTAGGCTCCAAGGTTCATGGTGAACTTTGGAAGTGGAAGGTTTTCTCTATTGGTGATGTCGAGATTTCTACTGGCTTTGTGTAGGTCAACAACTGCATCTTTGACATTACTGTTCTCTTTGGTCGAGATTCTCGTTGCTTCTTCTAGAGTGGTTTTGATTGGAAGATAGTTTAATTTCTCTCTGTAAATGTAACGTGTACCGGCTTCGTCTTTGAGAAGTTTTGCCAATGCTTCATCCGCTTTGGAAGAGTTCAAGCGTGCTTCATAGAATTCATTCTGTGAGCGAAGGTATTCACTTCGGGCCTGATAATATTCTCTTTTGGTCACTTTTTTGAGAGTTACTTTCTCGCGGTTCATGCTGTAGAGAAATGAAGCGTGGCGAAGTTGAACTCGTTTGATCTTCTCCACCTGGTGGTAAAAGATGGACTCAAAGTAGGACTTGATGATTTCGTGACGAAGGTCTCGCTTCTTCTCATCTAGTTGTTGTTTTTCACGCTGATAAGTTTCTTTGGAGTTCAAGTAAGCCAGATAGTCTTTACCCCAGTTAAACACAGTATAGTCTTCAATATTGAGGCTGACAGTTCCGCCAGGTAGGTTGGAGGACTTGACCGGTTCAGTGTCTCCATCTCTTATTGTTCCAATTCTCTGAGTGCTGGAAGAAAGAGTTAAAGAAATGGTTGGAAACCAAAATTCTGTATCTGTGTCCAGCCAATTTAATTCGATTTGGGTGTTTTGATAATTTCTGATTTGTTGATCAAAGTTTTCACGTAGACCTTGTTCGAGAGCATCGTTCAAAGTTAGCGCCTTGAATTTGTCGTCGAATTTGAAGGAGTCCATTCTTTCTTGAACGAAAGATGCATTTTTGTCTGACAACTCAGCAGCTGAATCGGCCTCTCCGTCTTGAGCATAAGAACTCAAGCAACTCAGAGTCAGTAGTGAAAGGGTTAGATTCCTGACGAGGTGTGTGTGTCTCGTAAGTGTCTCTATAATCATATTGAAAAATCATAGACCAGGGGACAGAGAGTGGAAAGAATTATTCTTTATTGAAGAAGTAGGTTCGGACATCCGGTTCTAACCAGATCTTCCTCGGAGTTGATAATTTTTTGGAGTGCGAGTTCCATCTCGTAACGTAGACGAATTCCAGTTTTTGTCATCTTGTTGTAGAACTCCGGATCTTCTTTGATGTCGATCAGCTTGAGAACTTTCATATTTCTAGCGATCAGGCCTTGGAGTCTTTGTTTGTGTTGGACTTTTCTTTGGCGACGAGTGTTTAACTCGTTGCATCTTAGTGAGAGGACATTGGCCTCGATCATCGTCTGTCGAAAGTCGTCCTCTTCTTCGATAAATTGTGCAGCGAATGACTGCGCCGCTACATAGAGGACTGAAATAGTCAGAAATGTCAGAACCTTTCGAAATGTCATGCGTAAATTTTATCATTGCTTTTCAATACGTCTTTTCGAGTGGTAGATTCTACCGATACGAAAACCCCTCAAAGAGGAGCCACTGTGGAAGTGAAAAGGGCGTTGGTACTGATCCCGGCCCGTTACGCTTCATCTAGGTTTCCGGGAAAACCGTTAGCGGAAATTTCCGGCAAATCCATGATTCAAAGGGTCTATGAAAACTGTCATTCGGCCCAGGGCTTCGCTCCCTCAAATTTTACCCTAGAGCTTGAAGTTGCCGTCGTAACAGACGACGATCGCATTGAAAATCACGTTAAAAATTTTGGAAATGTTGTTCGTATTGATGACGATGTCACCAGTGGGACACTTAGAATTGAACTGGCTTACAAACGCCACTTCAAAGATCAGAATTTTGATTACATTGTGAATGTGCAGGGTGATGAACCTCTTCTTTCTGGTGAGGAGTTGGTAAAGCTCCTCGAGTTTCATTATGCTGCTGATTACGACATCACCACCATGGTTCGTTCCATGAGTGGATTTGGTGCAGAGTTTAAAGATCCAAATAAAGTGAAAGCGATTTATTCTCCGACAACTGGAGCTTGCCATTTTTTCACTCGAGCAGCAGTTCCGCATGATAGGGATGACGCTGAAATCAAAGAATGGTTTCTGCATATAGGAGTTTACTCTTACAAAACTCAGGCATTGATCGACTACTGCGAAAGTCCTGAGACTTATTATGAACAAGTAGAGAAATTGGAACAGCTTCGGGCCATCGAGCATGGTCTTTCTATCGGGGCCATACAGACAAACACACAACTTATGGGTGTAGATACACCTGAAGATCTCAAGAAATTGGAAGGAGTTTTAAGTGGTACGTAAAAACCCAAAAACCAACAAGAAATTCATTTTTATCACTGGTGGTGTGGCATCCTCCCTAGGAAAGGGATTGGCAGCTGCAAGTATCGGTGCCCTTCTTGAGAGACGTGGAATCAAGATCAATATGTTGAAGATGGATCCATACATCAACGTTGATCCAGGAACGATGAGTCCAACTCAGCACGGAGAAGTGTTCGTGACTGATGATGGTGCTGAAACAGATCTGGATCTCGGTCACTATGAAAGATTCACTTCGTTGACTTTATCAAGAGAGTCAAACTTCACGACTGGTCAAGTTTACCTTCGTGTGATTGAGAATGAGAGGGAAGGAAAGTATCTTGGTAAAACTGTTCAGGTTGTCCCGCATATCACTAATGAAATAAAAAGAAGAATTCATATTGCTGCTGAGGGTGCAGACCTCTTGATCGGAGAGATCGGTGGTACTGTTGGAGATATTGAATCTCTTCCATATGTTGAATCAATCAGACAGTTTGCTCAGGATGTTGGTCCTGAAAACGTTCTATTTGTTCACCTGGTTCTTCTTCCGTATATCAATGCCGCTGGAGAGTTGAAGACTAAACCGGCTCAACACTCAGTAAAAGAACTTAGATCATTGGGTCTTTTCCCTAACATGATCATCTGTCGTTCCGACAGAGAAATTGAACAAGAAACTCTCGATAAGCTTTCACTCTTTTGTAACGTTCCAAAGGATCACGTCTTCCATTCAATCGATGTTGATTCTATTTATAAAGTTCCACTCAAGTTTCATCAGCAAGGACTTGATGAGAAGGTCACTGAGCTTCTGGGGATGTGGACAGCAAGACCAAACACCAAGGATCTCGACAAAGTTGTTTATAATTGGGAACACCCACTTCGCGAAGTGAAGATTGGGATTGTCGGAAAGTACACTGATCTTATCGAATCATACAAGTCTCTTGACGAGGCCCTTCAGCATGGGGCGATTGAAAACCAGTTGAAACTTACTCCGGTATATATCGACGCCGCTGAACTCGAAGACGATTCAAGAAGGCAAGAGGTTCTAAGTGAAATTCACGGGATTCTAGTTCCTGGAGGTTTCGGAGAGAGAGGAACTGAAGGAAAGATCAAGGCCATTCAGTATGCAAGAGAAAACAAGATTCCATTCTTTGGAATTTGTCTAGGTATGCAATTGGCGATGGTTGAATTTGCCAGAAACGTAGCCGGTTTGAAAGAGGCGACTTCTGAAGAGTTCAGTGAGAGCGGAGATCATGTGATTCATTACATGCCAGGGCAAACCAGAGATGGTTCCAAAGGTGGCTCGATGAGACTTGGGGCTTATGATTGCCAACTACAGAAAGGAACTCTCGCAAGAAAAATTTATGGAGCTGATGAAATTAGCGAAAGACATAGACACAGACTTGAAGTGAATAATGAGTACATCAACAAGATTAAGGCACAAGGGATGGTTATCTCTGGTGTTAATGAAACTTTGAATCTGGTTGAAGTCATCGAGCTTGAAGATCATCCATACTTCATCGCTTGTCAGTATCACCCTGAATTCAAGTCTAGACCATACGAACCGCATCCGTTGTTCAAAACTTTTATTGAAGCAGCAGACAAGGAAAGGAAACAATAATGGCATTGCTTGATTTTTATATTGGGCCATGTGTTCTTGAGAGTGAAGAACTTGCTCTTGGAATCGCAACCAAGGTCAAAAAAGATCTTGAAGAGTTTGGTGACGAAATTACTTTGACGTTCAAGGGAAGTTTCGACAAAGCAAACAGAACCAGTATCAACAGTTACAGAGGACCAGGGCTTGAAGAAGGTCTTCGTATTCTTGAAAAAGTGAGAAATGAGACTGGACTTCCTGTTTTGACAGATTTTCATACTCCAGATCAAGCTGATGCTGTTGGAAGCGTGGTTGATGTCATGCAGATTCCAGCGTTTCTTTGTCGCCAGACAGACATGATCGTTGCTGGTGCAGAAGCAGCTAAAAAATATGGAAGAATTTTGAAAATTAAAAAGGGACAGTTCCTGGCTCCATGGGATGCCAAGAACATTGTTGAAAAAGCTTCAAACTTTCTTCCTCTGGATAAAATCCTTTTGACCGAGCGAGGAACTTCGTTCGGTTACAACAACATGGTTGTTGATATGGCCTCTTTCAAAATCATGAAAGAATTTGGTGTGAAGACTGTTCACGATGCCACTCATTGTGTTCAAAAGCCAGGTGGGCTTGGAAGTGCAACTGGTGGGAAAAGAGATCAGATTTTGGTACTTGCCAGGGCCGCAGTTGCCGCAGGTGCTGATGGGATCTTCATGGAAACACATCCTGAGCCGGACAAGGCCTTGAGTGATGCTACGACTTGTCTTGAAACCACCAAGGTGAAAGAAATTGTGAACTCACTTCTTAAAATCAAACGAGCATTGGACTGATCATGCGTGACCTTAGAGAAATAGCAAAAGAACATAAGGACAAGCTTTCGAAGATCAAATGTGTGGCCTTCGATTGTGATGGAATCCTGACAACTGGTCATATTCATTATGATTCAGAGGAAGTTGGCTGGAACAGAGCATTTCACACTTCTGATGGATATGGAATGTTGGTTCTAAGAAGAGCAGGGCTCAAGGTTGGAGTGATTTCCGGTGGTGATTCACTAGGACTTTCAAAGAGATTTAGAGAAAACCTCGAAATGGACTTCACCTTTTTCGGAGACGAAGATAAACGTGTTGCTTATAAAAAACTTTTGGAAATGGGATTCAAAGATGAAGAAATTCTCTACATGGGGGATGAGTTTTTTGATGTTCCATTGTTGAAGCGTTGTGGATTTGCAGCAACTGTCCCGCATTCGAGTCCTGAAGTACAAGAGTCGGTTGATTATGTCACTGAGAGACAGGCCGGTTTTGCGGCTGCTCGTGAAGTGATCGATATTCTCCGTTATGCACAGAATATTACTCCGCAGATTCCTGACTTTGATTCCTAAGGGAGAGAGAAGTGGTCGGTGATAAATTTCAGAAAATGAAGGCCCTCTTGGATGATCAGCATGATTTTCCATGTTCCTATACCTTTAAGTTTGTCGTACCCGCTGATAAAATTGAAACATTGGAAAATCTTGTCAAAGAGGGAAGTCAGTCGAGACGTCCATCGAGCTCTGGCAAGTACATCAGCCTCACGATTGTCATGGAAGTAAATTCCAGTGAACATGTGATCGAAGTGTACGAGCGAGTTCAAGTGATTGAAGGCCTCATTTCTCTTTGATAAAAAACAAACAAGGATGTTTACATGTCATACGATACTGCACTTGTTGTCGGTGCTGGTGCCTTCGGAACTTCCATTGCCTCAATTCTTGCCAACACATTCAAGAAAGTTGTTCTGAAAGTCAGATCAGAAGACGTTTATACCCATATCAAGAATGATCATGAGAATGCGGTCTATCTACCAGGCCTGAAGCTCGCTGATAATATCGATGCGGCCCTGACTTGGGATGAACTTGATGACATTATGAAAGGTCACAAGCTTGAGTTGATGGTCTCAGGACTTCCAACTGCAGGTATTTCTGCCTTCTTTACTGAGAACCATAAGCGCTTTCAGGGATATCTGAATGAAGGGATTCCTTTGGTTTCTCTTTCAAAAGGGATTGATCCAGAAACTTTAGAACTCGCTGATGATCGATTCTTTGAAATGTTTCCAAATAATAAAGAACTTTTCACTTTTCTATCTGGTCCATCGTTTGCCAAAGAAATCATGCAAGAGCAGATCACGCTTTGTACGCTTGCGGGTCGTTCTAGAAGAGAGCTTTTGAAAATTTCAGATATGCTCGAAGCTCCTTACTTTAAAGTTCTTCCAAGTTACGATGTCAAAGGAGTACTTCTTGGTGGTGCCTTAAAAAACATTCTGGCGATTGCCGGAGGTGTGATTGAAGGACTTGGCTACAATCACAATACTCGTGCTGCAATGATTACCAGAGGAATTGCAGAAATGCTTCGCTTTGGCCTGGTTTACAACGCTCGTCCAGAAACTTTCTATGGTTTGTCAGGGATGGGGGATTTGATTCTGACAACTACGGGGGATTTGTCTCGTAACAAGCAGTTTGGTCTTGAACTGGCCAAAGGACGTTCTCCGGAAGAGATTATCAAAAGCCAGCGTACTGTTGTTGAAGGTTATAAGACGGCTCAAGCCGTACACCGTGTAATTGAGAAGTATGATGTTCGCGCGCGAATTTTCGATGGTGTTTATCATGTGCTTTATGAGGGTGGAAATCCCAAGCAGGTGATCGAGAAGATGATGCAGGTACCGAGCAAGTTCGAACTTGAATAATGAAAAAGATATTTCTTTCCAGTACAGTCCTTTCAATGATCGCTGTTGGAGTCTTTATCTTCGTGAATTCGAATAAGGTAAAGATCGAAGGCAGTGTCTCGTCTGATATAAATGCAACTGTCTCGACAAATCTTACGAGTAATACTACTCCTGTAAAGGAGGAGAGCTCTCCTAAAAAAGAAGAGAAAATAAGTAAGTATGAGATAAAGAAACGAATCAAAGTAGTTTTTGCAAATGAGCAGATGAGCGAAGGGAAAAGTAAATTGGAAATATTTTTTGAGGGACTTTCTGGAGATAAAAAAAGATATTTCCAGGGGATTATGCCTTTCGAAGGTAAAAGCCTTTATGAAATCAAACCATTAAGTTTTTACAAAGATATAAAAAATCATCCCCATGTACTATGTGTCGAAGAAGGTGCTGGAAGGTTTGCCTATGTCATGGACTTGGAGTTGGATAAGACTTTTTTTTATGACTGGAAAGTTCAGAAGGTAATCTATTTCACTGAAAAAATAACCAAGAAGATTATAGAGCGTGACACTGTTAAGTTCATATCAAAAGCAGAAAGAAACGATTTGAAAGTCATTTATAGCTTTGAAACCGTCGTTTCGGCCGTCAGCTATGTTGGAAGTGGTACTTTGAATTATTCTATGTTGGGTAGTAGCAAAGAGAAAAGCTGGTCTTTCGAGTGTGAGTTAATCGATTGAAAAATAGTTTCAAGTAGATACAGATTATTTCGTGTTACAAAAGTTGGCACTAAAATCGCTCTAATTCCTTAGTAGTTTGAAGTTCTCTTTACAAAACGATATTCATTATTTTTTTACAATCGTAACCACTAAACTTTACATAGAATTGTAATTGAATCTTTAAGTTTCTTAAATTAATCAGTTCCTTTTCCTTTCTGTCTTTTGCTTCATGATAATCTAGTCATATGAAAACTTTAATAAACTTTACATTCCTGCTTACAGTAAGTTCGTTTGCCATTTCTTGTTTCATAAACGAGGTCAACGCAAAAGAGAAGTTGAACCGACGATCTAAGATCAATAGCTATATAGAAACAATTCTAGATAAGAAGTTTTCTGAGGTTTTAATTAAAGATCATTATACTTTTTATGTCCGCGTAGCATCTCGTGACAGAAAGTTAGTCGCTCCGAAAGCTGAGGTGATGCACCTTGGAAAACTGGGAGATCAATCTCTAAAGGCAAAAAAGAAAAAAGCAGTCTATGAAGATTTGCCACTCGTGAAGAGGCTTACAAATGTTGATGTCGTATTATTTGTCCATCCCGTTGTCGAAAAGTCAGTTGTAAAGCAAATGAGGGGAATTATTTTAAACGAAACTCCCTTCGTTAATGTCAGTCAAATTAATATATTTCAGTACCGAATGGTGGCATATCCACAGTACTTTAATAGTCCTCACTTCTTCGAGGATTTTAAATATTGGTACAAACTTAATAATGAGCTTGGTGATTCAATTTTTAGATATACTTCCATAACTTTGATAATATTCTTACTCGTGGGCTTCTCTTGGTATATGGCCTTTAGAAGAACTAAGAATCTTGAAAAAATGATACATACATTAACTTCTGGATCAAATTCTGAAGAGGATCAACCAAAGGAAGTGGAAAAAGAAGTGCTATATCTGTCGAATCAAGTCGGTGATGATCGAGTGAAATATTTCTTTAAAGATCTTAGTCTTGATGAAGAAAAAGATGCTAGTTAAAAAAAGCTCCTTTCGGAGCTTTTTTATTCGCAGTATCTTTCGTCGAGAAAGTATCGAGTACAGTGAGTCGCTAGACTGTTACAGTCGTTTTGCGAGTGAAAAGTGTAATGTCTGTGACGACATCTGGCATCCTCAAGTCTTTCAACATGAGCTTCGAAAACTCCAGCATCAACAACATTTCCATCTTTTTTTAATGAGTAAGAGATTCTGTTCACGCCATCTCTTAGAAGTGGTCTTTGGAAAAGTGAAGCCAACCAGAGGTTGAACCATTTCTTTGATTCACCATCATTTGAATTGAAGGCAGAAGACTTTGATCTTCTTGAACCTTGTTGGTGCTCGGCCACGAGGACCACTTCGTCTGCATCAATTCCAGGAGCTACGAACTTGTCACGAACGCCTGGGCTCAATGTATCGATAGCACAATATTGTGTACGGCTTCCTTGAGGACAGAAAGCTGTAAAAGATCCACGCAATGTTTGCGCTTGAAGTTTATTGCCTGATTTGAAACCAACATCGGCGAAGGCCGTTGAGGAAATAAGAACTGCAGTCAGCATCAATACTTTCATCATAAAAAAAATCCCTTTTTTCTTTTAATGATAGAAAGTATTGAAACAGACTGTCAAAACTATAGATGTGAGGCGATCTCTTTCAGGGTGATTGTCTCACCGAGGTTTACCAGCGTCCCATCGCGTTTTTGGATGAAATAGGCAGGAACTCCAACCATTCCATGGGCCTTGAGCCAGTCACCAATGACTTTGTCGCGCTTGGTCCAATCTCCTAGGAGAAGCTTGAGGTTCTTGTTCTTGGCCAGTTCTCTAAATCCATTGGTATCAATGACAACTCTTTCATTCACTTTACAGGTGAAGCACCACTTGGCGGTGAAGTCGATAAAAACCAATTCTCCTTGGGCCTTGTACTCATCGAGCTTGGCCTGGGAAAACTTCTCCCAGAGAACGCCCTGACTTCTTTTGTCAGCGAGTAATTCACTTTGCCCACCTGATGTTGTTTGTTGAAGAGGGCTGGTCGCCATGTTGATGAAGAGGATCAACGGAAGACCAAAGAAAACTGCATTCCAGAATAAGCTCTTGCTGATCTTCGCTCTGTAATAAAACGCAAAGAAAGTAAGAGTGATCACTGTTGAAAGTTTGAGAAACGGAAGAGTTCCATCAACTAAAGAAATGAATACGTCGAGTAGCCAGACCATGGTGAGAAGAAGAGTTAAACCAAGAAACTTCTTCACATGCTCCATCCACATTCCCGGCTTTGGAAGAAACTTGATGGTAGATGGAAAAATACCAGTCAGGATAAATGGGAAAGCTAGACCGAGACCGATCATCATGAAGACCAGAAGTATGGCCGTGTTGCTTGAAGTAAATGCAAAAGTCAGTGCGGTTCCAAGAAAAGGTGCTGAACAAGGAGTTGAAAGGATAGTTGCCAGGATTCCACTGAAAAAGTCACCAGCGTAGCCATCTTTGATGTCCACGTTTCCAAGCTTGCTACCACCTGGTGTTCTGAACTCATAAAGTCCAAATAGATTCAAGGCCATGGCAAAAAGAACGATCACCATTAAGGCAACAAATAGTGGTGATTGAAGCTGGAATCCCCAGCCAACAGTTTCTCCAGCTGATTTGAGGGCAAAAACCGCTAGGGCAAGAACTAGGAAAGAGAAAAGTACTCCGAGGGAGTAGAACATGTTGTGTTTGAAAATTCGGGTGTTGGATTCAGCAGAATGTTGGACTAGCCCAAACAACTTCAATGAAATAACCGGAAGGACACAAGGCATGATATTGAGGATCAAACCACCAACGAATGCAAACAACATATAGTAGAGGAGACCGCCTTCTTTCTTTTCTTCCTGGATTGGGGCGACTTCTTCTTTCTTTTCCTCGCCGGTGCCGGCTTTAGCTGATGAAATCGGAGTCAACATTTTGAGGAAGTCATTGGATGAGTTTGCTACTGTGAGGTTGAATTCGGTAAAAGTTTTTTTGATGACATTAATTCTTTTTGTCAGTGGGTCTGCAAAAAGAAATTTCAATTCATAAGGAGAGGCGAATTTTCCGTCAGCAGGAAAGGCTACTTCGGGTTCCACGTATTCGCCGTCCCAGTCGATTGGAAATTTGGCGTAGATGTTTCCTTTCTTGTCCCTATAAAGTTCTTCGTGGGTGAAGGTGAATGGAGAGACAGGAAAAGGGGTCAAAAGATTCTTTTCTGGTAGAGGGTCTTTCCCATCCACACTTGAGAGATTGTAGTAAAGAACGAGAGCATCCTTTGATGGATCCTTGGCCAGAACCATGTCCAGATTAGAAGGGAATTCTGTGGCAGTTGGAAGTTTGCTGAGACGACTTGTCAGTTCGTCAATTTCAACTTTGATCTGGTTGTTGTCAGCTTTAAAAGTTCCATCATCAAACTTTCCGGTGACTTCAAATTTTCCAGGTACACAAATGTGTTTACAAACCAGCCAGTTGGAATGAATTTCAAATTTGTTTCCGTTGAAACTTGAAACCTGATCGCCTGTCATCCTGTAGAAAAGTGTGTGCTCGGTTCCATATCCGTAGGCCCACATGTTTCCTTGTTCGATATATCTTTTTGGAGCTGGCCACTCGAGTTCTTCAAGAGTTTGTTCAGTGGAGTTTGAAAGGAACTTATTTTTGATCGGAAGTCCGGCGTCTCCAGGATTTTTCCAGTAGGTA
>JBFEVX010000038.1:0-29954 GCA_041546685.1 Bacteriovoracaceae bacterium
AGATTGTTGTAGGGGCAGATGAAGCAGGCAGGGGATTAATAATTGGACCGATGGTTATTGGTGCCTGTGCTGTTAATGATGAAATTCTAGAAGAGTTTATGAAAATAGGGATAAAAGATAGTAAGAGATATACTTCCAATCAGAAACTTATAGTTGTTGGCGAATTCGCCATTGGTATCAAAACTCAACATTTTCATTCTGTAATCCAGCTTTTCCAGTAGTCTTGGTTTTCAACTTCACTGAACCATTTGGTCGGATTCAATGGATACTTTGTATCAATCATTACAGCATATTCATCTGTATACTCTACGTTGTCAGAATTTTCGAAGGCCTTGGGATGAGGACCGTGGTGAATTCCTTGAGGATGAAAAGTTACGGCCCCAGCATCAATATTATCTCTACTGAAGAAGTTTCCTTGATGATAAAAGAGAACTTCATCGTAATCGATATTCGAATGATAGAAAGGTACTTTAAGTACTCCGTGCTCTGAATCTTCAAGAGGCCTTTCGACAAAAGAACAAATAATGAAGTTTTGAGCAACGAAGGTAGTATGGCCTGATGGTGGAATATGGTATCGATGACTCATAATAGGGCAGTAGTCATAGATAGAAACTTTCCATGGGTACAGCGATCCTTTCCATCCTCTGGCCGTAAGAGGATTGAAAGGATACGTCACTGCTGAAATTTTCCCTTGTCTCTTTATTTCAACTACGTATTCCTTGGCATCTTGTTCAGATCCAAGTGCTGCTTCAGGAGTTACTTTTGCGGTCTGATCGTAAAGAGCGTTTGGTCCGAGAATTCCTCTTGAAGGCTCTTCAAATTCTGAGGAAGACTCGACTCTCAAGAACTTTGTTGGTTGTCCCACAAAAAATTTATAAGTTGTTCCTCTTGGCATGACGATGTAATCGCCTTTGACATATTCGAGGTGCCCGTAAATGGTTTCAACTTTTCCGGAGCCATCATGAATGAAGAAGACTTCATCAAAATCTGCATTTCTAAAAAAGCACTTATAAGAATCAGTAAAATGACCTACAGAAATGATGCAATCATTATTTTCAAGGATAGGCATGAAATTATTTTTTTTGAGTTGCTCACCATAAACTGGAGGAAGACATCTAGGCTTGAGGTCTCCTTCGATGTTTGTCCAACCAACAGGTGGCTTTTCATGATAAAGTTGACTGACTCTTCCGAAGAATCCCTTTCTTCCGTGTTCTTCTTCATATAGACCCTCAGGAATTTTTACGTGAGCTTGCTTGGTATAAGTACCACTTGCTTTAAATGATTCCATGCTATTTCCTTTTCTTTCCAACTTTATTCTTAAGTACACCGATGTTCTCTACTTCAAGTTCAAGAACATCACCTTCTTGAATCCACCTATCGAGCTCTAGTCCACATCCTGTTCCTACTGTACCTGATCCCATGAGATCTCCAGGAAGTACCCATTCATCCATAGCAACGTGCTCGATCATTTGAGAGAAAGAGAAATGAGAATCACCAGATTGTCCTCGACTCCATTCTTCTCCATTAATCTTAGCTGTCATTAGTAGGTCAGGTTCCTTACCGTCGAACTCATCAATGGTTGTAATAACTGGCCCAATAATGGAACAGAAATCTTTTCCTTTCGCAGGGCCTAGTCTGATAGCCATTTCTTTTTTCTGAATGTCTCTGGCTGAAATATCGTTGAGAATAGTAAATCCAAAAATATGTTTGGTTGCTTCCTTGGCAGAAATATTCTTGCCTTCTTTTCCAATTACTACGGCCAGCTCTAGTTCGTAATCTAGAACATTGGTGTATGAGGGCCAGAGAATCTCTTCTTCTGGACCAATGAAACCTTCAGTTGCTCCTTTGTAGTAAGCAGGAATTTCATACCAGGCTTCTGGAATGGGTTCTTTTCTTTTCTCAAATCCCTTGGCGACATGCTTTTCATGAGCATAGAAATCTCTATAAACAGAAATTTTATCTAGTGGCTTGGTCATAGTCAGATTGTCTGAGGTGAGAACGACAGAAGTTCCATTCGCCAGATTTGTAGTACCGGATTTTCTCAACTTCTCATAGGCATCAAGAACTTCCTGCAACTCAGCGACTGGATTGTCTGAGATTTGAAGAAAAGCATGCAAGCTAGTCGGTATCTTCTGGTTTGCTCTGACATGAGGGTTGAAGCGACCTTCTTGTTCATAGAGGAGCGCCTTGACCAAGTTGGGGTCAAGGATTTCACCTGAATTAAGTAAAATGCCCATCCTTATAGTGTTTGTGAAGTCTGGCTTGGTTCTGTATCCACAAATTTTCATAATCAAACCCTTCCGTGTTTTTTATCGTACTCTGGTAATATCTTATCCATTGCCTCGAAGAAGTGATCCATTTCTTCATGTGTTCCAATTGAGACCCTTACAAAGTCAGGCATTTCGTTGGCCCTGAGTGGTCTTATGATCACACCTTCCTCAAGGAGAAGTTGAAACAGATTATTACTGGCTTCTTCTGTACCAGTTTTAATTGTGATGAAGTTTGTCAGTGAAGGAATTGGCTTGAATCCCTTCTCCTCGAGATATTTGAAGGTTTTATCGTAAAGTTCTGTGTTGTTTTTAAGTGTTCTCTCTAGGTGAGGAGTATCTTCAAGTGCACCAACAGCTCCTAATTGGGCAATCAAGTTTGGCTCAAAGGGAAGCTTGACTTTATTAAGATTAGAAATCAGATGCTCATTTCCAAACCCATAACCAACTCTGATTCCTGAAAGTCCATAGGCCTTGGAAAATGTTCTTAGAGTGATGACATTGTCATAACGGTAATCCATTGAGTCTGGATAATCTTCGTGATCTTTTGCAAATTCAAAATAGGCCTCATCCAGAATGACAAGAACGTGTTCAGGTACATGTTCCATCAGTGAGTCAAACTCAGCTTTTGTTATATACGTTCCAGTTGGATTGTTTGGATTGGCGATATATATCACTTTAGTTTTTTCTGTGATGTTTTCTGCCATCGCCTTGACGTCGTATTTATAGTCAGTAGTCAAAGGCACTGTCTTTAACTTTGCCCCAACACTTCTTGAAAGAATGTAAAATCCGATAAAAGTATTTTCACTAGTGAGAACTTCGTCACCTGGTCTGATGAATGCACGTGAGATATAGGCCATAATCCCTTCGGAACCATTTCCAAGCACAATATTTTCTCTTTTGAGGTTATAAAGTTCAGAAAGAGCAGTTTTGAGTTTATAAGCATGCATGTCAGGATATCTGTGAAGCTCCCAGAGTCCATTTGTCATCTCACGAATAGCAAACGGTGAAGGACCTAGCGGGTTCTCATTACTTGCAAGCTTGGAAATCCGGGTGAGACCTTTCTCTCTCGCCAGCTCATCAATAGGCTTTCCGGCTTGGTAAACCTGAAGCTCACGGATGTATTCTGGTACCAGACTTTTGGCAATATGTTGCGATTGACTATCAGACATAAAGTATCCTTTCAGGGCTCATTTTTAGCATAAACGTTACAATGAAATATATGATTTAGGTCGTATTTATGCGTCAAGTAAACGACCTTATGGGTATCATTTGTTATACTTTTCTCTTCTATGACGTGACCAAGGAGTGCCACAGCATGTCATCTGGATCATTTGGCTTCACATTAGAGAATCTCAGGCGAGTTAAGCGTGGAGTGGAGCTTTTCAACTCTGATGATTATTGGGATTGCCATGAAGAGTTGGAGCATTGGTGGTTAGAAGACTTGCATGATCCGGCTAGGCTTATTTATTGGGCAATCATTCAAGTTGCAGCTTGCCTCTATCATTACGAGCGGGAGAATCTCATTGGCTGCAAAGGAATGATTGTTAAAACATGGAACAAACTTGAAAGAGCTGAAAAGGCCTACGTAGAAAATGAACTGACAGAAAAATATTTGGATTGGTCGAACTTCAAGCGACTTTGTAGAGCTGTTCCAGAAGAACCAAATTTAGAAGATTTTAAAGAATTGTTTGAATATAAATTTCCGGATCCATCCGGCTGGGAGTTACCTGATGAATAATATGATGAAAAGTTTTGGTGAAGCATTGAGGATAATGAAATCCGATAAATGGATCATTCTTTTCAGTATGATTCCAATCTTGATTGGGATTGTGCTTTATTATTTTCTTGGACAATGGCTTTATGTCGATGTTTATGAATGGGGGAAACAGATTATTGCTTCCAAGGTGGAGTCTGGGTGGTTAAGTGTTCTCTCAGGATTGTTTGTCGGAGTATTAACGGTTTTCTTTTTCTTTGTAATTAATTGGACTTTTGTTATTGCTGTTAGTCTTTTTGCTTCACCCTTTAATGATTTGATTAGTTCTCGAACTGAAAAAATAAGTAAGGGACAAGCACCACCGGATATTTCTGACTCAATTTCAAGAATGATGAAGAGAATGGTTCATACGTTCATCAATGAAATCAAGAAGGTAATTTTCATTTTGTTGGTGACAATAATAGGTTTCATTTTCAGTTTCTTTCTTCCTCCAATCAGTGTCGTGATATCAGCTCTATTGTTGGCAATTTCTTTTGTCGATTATTCCTGGAGCAGACACAATCTTCATTTTAGAAAGTGCTTATCTGATGTTCGGGGAAGTTTTTTGCCTTATACAGCTTCAGGAGGACTTTTCCTGGTGCTTGTAGGTATCCCTGTAGTGAACCTTTTTGCCCTTCCGTATTCTGTTATTTATTACACGGTATTATTTTCTAAGAATCAAAAAGTTCTGGAGTATTGATTGAGAGATATAGTCGTTCTTTTACCAAAGAAGCTCAATGCAGTTGTGGAGACTATTCCTTTTCTTCATCAGCTTACAAAAAAATATAAAGAACACAATCTTCACATCGTTTCTCATAAAGAATCAGATTTTCTGGTAGATGTCCTTTACGAAAAATTCTTTGTTCATCTTTTACCGGAAGAAAAATATAACATGGCCGGGATTCACCACTTTGCAGTCAATACCCCCATGGTGAATGATGTAGAGATCTTCTTTGATTTCGAAGGAAGTGTGAAGAGTGGAGTTCTCGCTCTCAGCTATGCAGCTCAGAAAAAGGTGGGATATGCTTCCGGCCTGAACAAAGTTTTTTATACAACAGCACTCGAAGTTGAAGAAGGGAAGCGTAATTCTGAATCACACCTTCAGCTTTTCAGTAACTTTCTTGAAGAAGAAGTTCCCAGGGTAAAAGTCATATTCGAAATGCCTGAGGATCTTGTAACGACAACTGAGGATCTGTTTAAAACTCCTGAACCAGCACCATTTGTATTTTGTCATTTTAGTAATCAGATTACTGAGGTTCCTAATCAAGCATATGAGCTTTTGGACAGATTCGATGAGCAGTTATTTGTCCACTGGCTTCCAGAAGAGAATTATAAAAAAGAGTTATTCAAAGATTTCTCCCCATGCAACAGACATATTCTTCATGGAGATAGTAGTCCAGATAAGATTAGAAGACTTCTTTACTTGAGTATTGGTGTTATAACTTCAAATCCAATCATCGCCCTTTTAGGAAGTGCTCTTGGAAAGAAGGTATTCCTTTTAAATAAGAAACCAAGCAAGATTAACTTTGAATTATTTGTTCATCCACCAACTCAAATTGGATTAAATGAGAAGGGCTTCACTAATATGCACCCCCCTGACGAGCCTTCAAGAAGTATTGATTCAGTTAATCAAGTAGTTGACTTGATTCATTCAGATTTCCAACTATAAAACAATTTTTCTCCTCCTTTTCATCTGTTTTCAATTTGTTACAATTAAAGTTACCAGGAGAAAACTTTGGCTGATAAATTCAATGAAGAACTGTACGACCCAGTTCCTTTGAAAAAATTTGATCCGGAAAAAGAGCTTGTTGCTGATCTTTATTTGAAAATCGACAGTAAGTATTTGAAGTACCGTCATAAAGGTGATGCTATCACCTCTGAAAAATATGATCTTTTCCTGAGTAAAAATGTATCCGAAGTCTTTGTCATGAAAGAAGTTCTCGAAGAAGTTATGTCGTGGCTGGATTCAACTAAAGAAGAAGCAATTAATGAGATTGTAGAAAAAGTTGGAGAGGAAAACAGAGAGCTGGTAGAGGCAAGAGAAGAGATCAAGGAAATCATCTATGAAACATTCGCAGATGAAGAACTCAATTCCAGATCTGTAGAAGTACTTCAGCATCAATCAAAAGAATTCATAGCAATGGCGTCTGAAGATAAAGTTAACAAGGCCATCATTGCCAAGCTGACCAAGTTTAACTCTTCTGTAGCTGACCATTCTGTAAACACTGCAAACGTTTCCGTGTACATAGCGATGTGCTGTGGTTTTGGAGCACAATATGATTTGGAAAATATCTATATGGGTGCACTCCTTCATGATTATGGTAAGGCGAAAATTCCTCCAAACATTTTAGAAAATAAGACCAACGTAAGATATTCACAAGCAATTCAGGATCACCCGAACAAAGGTGTTGGGATGATCAAAAAAATGAAGAACATTCCAGAAGAAGTTCAGATGATCGTTGCTCAACACCATGAGCAGTATAATGGTAATGGTTTTCCGAATGGTCTTAAAGGTGACGGCATCTATAAGTTTGCTATGATCGTTTCAATGGCAAATATTTTCAATAATATTATAGAAGAAGAAATTTCGAAAAAAGGCATTCCTGAGCCTAGTGTTGAAGTCTATCGCAAAGCAATCAAAGTAATAGAGTACGACAAAGGTAAACAATTCAATCCAGAGTTTATTGAAAGAACATGTGATGGATTGAAATTGGCCTTCGGTAATTATCAGAAATAATCAAATTTCATCAAACCAATCATCAACAGGCTTTGGAAGTTCTTCCGGTGTTTTATAGTTCGGGTCCGGTGTTGGATAAGCTCTGGCACTTTCAGGTAGAGAACCATCATCTTTTGGAAGCCAGTCATTTACAGGTGTAGGTAACGCTACAGGAGTCTGGTCCCTAAGAACTGAATCCACAACCTTTTCAACAGTCTTTTGGAATTCAGACTTTTTTGAAATATCAAATTCTCTTTCTTCAAAGAAAGTAAATTTTGGGCGCAGTGGAGACATCTCTAATGGGGAAGGGCTCGAATAAACAATCAATTGCATAGTATAAAGATTGATCTTATCAAGAAGAGAGAGCATTACATCCTTGAGCCCGGAATCAAAATCTTTAGGTGGAGTGAGTTTGATATATTCATACCACGGGAGCAGGAGTTGAAGCTTTTTTTCTAGTCTCCTGAGATTCGCATCGAGTGGATTATTATACTTTTTCCTAACCTGCCATGTCGCAAACATGGGGGATTCCAAAATGTCTTCGAGATCAGACTTTATTGAATAGAGCACCCACTTGGCAAATGGAGTTATAGGTTCTTTGTCGATGTAAGAGTCAAAAAAACCGATAATTTCTTTGTTATAACTGTCTTTCTGTATAAGAAGATCTGGCTTGTTCTTTAAAATAATTTTGTATGCTTCTGTCTTAATAATGAAAAATATTTCTTCTTTGGATAATCCTTCAAACATCTGGTCAAGCTTCACTAACGATTGATCCAGCACTCTTTTTTCAGTTGGAGAAAGATTGGACATATGCAGAGACTGAATGAGAAAGCCCATTTCAACGGGAAGATTATTCTTTGGCACAAGAAACTTTCTTTTGTTGATATCGGTATTGGCAAAAACAGAAAAGGATAAGAGAAAAATAAGCCATTTCATTTTTTATCCTCCTTCTTTTCTTCAGGTTGCTTTACCAGTTCTTCTGCCTTCTTATCAGAATCAGTTTTTAATTGTCCGATTTTTGTAAGATCTGTATCTCCCTCGAGAACATAATAGTCCCCTCTGAATGGAACTAGAAGTCTACCATCCATGAAAATGAGCTGAGATACATACTTGAGATCGCTGATAACTCGAGAGGATTTTTTTATGTGATTAAACGCATTCACCTCTGACTCGATTCTCCCACCAATTTTACTGATATTTTTAATGAAGTAGAGATGATCCTGCTTGAACTCGCAAACAATGTTACCAAAATCATTTTGGCGAGATTGGTAAACAATATCAGCTCTATCGATATTGAATTTTTTCAAGGGTACTTTTGCAATAATGCTTCCTCTTGGAGAATTATTGAATCCAAATTCAGCAACAAACAAGTGAGTATCATTTTTACAGAGTTCAATTCTTTGAGAGATGGAAGCACTTTTGAAAATAACATTAATCTTCTTGTCTCTTCTCGTATATTTCAGAATGGCAGGAATGCCCTTGTTGTTGATGTCCGTGTAAAGAACAGACTTTTCATCAAGCATGATAGTTTCAGGAAAAAAGTATGCATTAAGTATATTCTGAATTTTTATCTCAAAATTCAATGTAGGACTTTTGATATTTGTGAAAGTCAGCTTGCGTGAGTAAGGATTAAACCAACTCATCCAGGTGTCTTCCAAGTGAAGCTTGGGATTCAAACCACTACCGACTTCTTCTATGGATTCCGATCCGACATCTGTAACATAAATCTTTTTAAGGTGTCGTATACCCAGATAAGTGTGAAAGCTTTCATCCATGGTGACGATTAGTTTTTTACTCAAAGGGCTGGAGTGAATGGTGAACTGGGTTCCAATTTCACCTTTCAATATTTCGTGAACCTTGTAATTGGTTGAGAGCAATAATGTACCCGATCTTCTTTGGTAGTAGGTAAACTTCCCGTCCGCAGAAATGAATCTGATATCTCGAATATCAGATTTGGTTTTGAGAATAGGAAGAGAACTGTTTCGGGCCGAAACAACAGACGAAAAAAGAATCGCTATCAAGAATAAACTACTTCTTAATTGCATATAAGGCCCATAAGTTTAAAGGATGTATTTCTCTATAACCTGCAACAGCATTGAAGAGATAATTCCAGACTAAAGGTCTGGGCGAATGAATATCATCTATTCCAGTTCTTAAAGTTAGAAAAGTATTTCCATATTGGATTTTATAACCATCGATTATAAACGGTAGTGGGGAGCATTGATTGAAAGCTTTTTTGTGGAATAGAGTAGGATAGAGATCCTCTGAGCATCCAATCCCATGAACGATGCCTGACTTGGTGTTGTCAAAAAAATACTTGAGTTCTGTTAAATTTCGAATTCTTTTTGGTTCAAGTTTGTAAGTTTCATTGATGATGTTTGTAAGTGAGAATTTTTCATTGGAGAACGAATTTGGAAAATATTCAAATAACGGTTTACCTTTGAATTTGAGTTCTGTGATTTGTTTTTGATCTACAAATATTCTCTTCGGGCAATGAAGAGTCGTGCAAATGTCATCGTCATAAACAACCCAGCATCCAACTTTATATTCAAGGAGGTTTGGATTGTAATCTTGCTTCTTTACACTCTTGCACACCATGTTGGAAGGAGTCCCCTTGATGCGATAAAGGATTCTGGCGATTACTTTTCCTTCACTCATGTCTGAATTTGGGTTTTGTCCGGGAATGTACTGCTCACATATTTCCTTGTCCTCAATCTTGTCGAAGAAGCAAATTTTTAACGGCCAGGCATCAGCATTTTTGTAATCAATATTCAGCTTGGCAAAAGAGTAGTTTGTCTCATTGGCGCAAGTATCAGGATTAGACGTGATCTTTCTTGGGTTCAAATGATTGAGAATTCTGTGAATATTAACAATACCTTCATTGTCAACTTCAGCTGGACAATCTTGATAGTTTGTTCTCATGTTGCTGATTGAGAGTGCATCTGAGATAGCGTTACATCTACTTCTAGGGAACAGTGAAGGATAGTCTTTAGCACCTAGGTCGATACATGTTTCCGGTTCTTTGAGAAACTTGACTGCACAAGACCTAAGTTGAGTTAGAGTAAGTGGTCTTGGCTTGTTAAGGAGAATACTACACTTGTACTCTAGCTTCTCTCTTGGTTCTTCTCCGTTAACAACTTTACTCCATACATCAGATGCAAGATAAGCTGAACAGAATTTAGTTTCATCTGTTATAGAGAGGCAGAGATTTTCGAGATAGCTTCTTTCAAAAAAAGGAACTTTTTGTGCTAGGTCCTCTGCCAGTGAAATTTTGTCTCTGTAATATCTTCTTTTGAGGATTTCTGAGTCCGGAATAGACGGCAATCTGTTTCGAGATCTCTTACCTTCTAGTACAATCTCAGGAATCTTGCACAAGTAAGGTGTGTAAGGATTACTCTGCCACTCACGAAGAATACCGATGCATTGCTTTTTTGTTTTAGGTGTTTGAAACTTCAGCTGCTTGATTGTTCGTGAAAGGTTTTCATTGTTGAAGAGGAGGGCAATTTCTTTATTTTGAAAACACTTTGTCTTATAAACGAAGTCTAGAAAGTCTCTCTTCATGACGAGAGCACTTTCTCTTTTGTTGTCTTTGTTTTTGAAAGTGATCAAGACATTATCTATATTTCCCTTTGTCGTCTTGATCAAATTATTTTCAATAAGAGCATAGAAGGTACATTCTTTACCTTCTGCCAACTTCAAGTAACGGTAGTCAGAATGAAATAGAATGGATCTCATGAAGTATTTATTGAGTTTTACATCAGAGATATTACCAAGCTGACTCATCAACTTCGGATTCTTTCCTACCTTCTCAAGAAGACTGTCATACTGATTTCTGTGAATTGAGATGATTTCTTCCAGCGATCCGGCAATACCTGGAAATTCAAGAGTATTTTTTTCTTTGTTTTGAGCAAATGCCGGCCCATGTAGGGCCAGCATCAATAGAAGAAAAAATTTAGTCAATGGATTTTGCAAGAATTGAAGCAACATCTTCGATTTCTAGGTTCTCCGTTGAGGCAACGCTGGATTTCGAAGAGTTGAAGTTGATCAAGCAATACGAGCAAGCAGTTGCCAGTTTTGGAGATTTGGTTTCTCCAACATGTTCGAGACGATTGAGGGCTGGATGTTTTCCTTCTGGAAGTTCATACCACATATTACCACCGCCCATTCCACAGCATAGGGCTTCGTCTTTATTCTTATCCATTTCTTTCATGTTTACACCAGGAATGGATTCAAGTATCGCTCTTGGTGCATTGTATTCACCATGGTGTCTACCAAGATAGCATGGATCATGGAAAGTCAGATCTTCATCTATTTTTTTCGTTGGCTTGAGCTTTCCTGATTTAAGTAGGTCAGCCAGTAGTTCAGTATGGTGGATTGTTTCAAACTGACCATCATCAAATTTAGCGTATTCCTTGCCAATTGTATGGAGGCAATGAGGGCAGTGCGTGACCACTTTTCCAAATTCATATTGATTCATATTGGCAATATTTTCGATGGCAATTTCAGTGAATGAATATTCATCTCCAAATCTTCTGATCGGATCTCCGTTACACTTTTCTGTTTTTCCCATAACTGCAAAGTCGACACCAGCTTTTTTAAGCATTGAGACCGTGTCAGCTACAACTTTTTGGTTAGCTGCATCGTAAGAACCGGCACAACCAACATAGTAGAGATAATCAACTTTTTTACCGGCTTCGATTACTGGAATATCAAGTCCATCGGCCCACTTGAAACGATCATCTTGAGTAATACCCCATGGGTTACCGTTTACTTGAATTTTTTGAACCGCAGTTGCAGCATCAGCTGGTAGATCACCAAGTGTAAGGGCCTTGTATCTCTTTGCTTCCATGATGAGATTGACGTGCTCGATGTTTGCAGGACATTCTTCCATACAGGCACCACACGTTGTACATGAATCGAGTTCGTTGCTCTCGAAGATCGGATTTTCACCCCATATATCAGCGTCACCTTCACTGCTATAAGCAAGATCTCTGGTTTTAGTTACAATAGTTTTTGGATTAAGTGGTTTACCTGCAAGATTTGCAGGACATACTTGTGTACATCTTCCACACTCTACACATGTGATGAGATCCAGTCTGTTTTTAAAAGAGAGACCTGAAAGCTTTGAGAGACCAAATGACATATCCTCTTCTGCAGCATCTTCTGCCATGGCAGATTCAAAATCCATCGGCTGAAGAACAGCTCCTCTTCTTTTTGGAGTCATTAGAGCAGCAAATGGAAGTGCAACAATGTGGAAAAACTTTGTATGTCCGATTGCAGCCACAAAGACCATTGTGTTGACCATGTGATAGAACCACATTCCTCTATAAATAGAAGACCATGTTGTATCCCCAAGACCAAAAGTATTAAACAGTGTCGCGAGAGCGTATCCAACCGGTGCCCATTGGGCTTCACCTTCCGGCATACCTGTTCCAAGAATTCTCACACCTTCTATTAAATAACCAATAACGACCAGTGACATCAGCATTCCATACATGAACATTTCTTGCTTCGGCTTTGTGGCCGAAAGATAGTCTGGTTTCTTGATGTATCTTCTATGGAAAGCGAGAATCAATCCTAGAAGAAGTGCTACACCGGCAATGTCAGCAAGGAAGGATATGACAATATATGTAGTCCCTTTAAAAATTTTAAAAGGTGTATCGTAATGAATAGCGACGACATCTGTTGCAATCCATAGCACAACAAATCCCCAAAAGATCAATCCGTGAAAGATCGCGACATTTTTGTGGCGTGGTACTTTTCCTGTGAGAAAAGCTGTATGAAAGAAACTACCCCAGTTAAGTTTTTCTGGAAGAAGTTTTTTCAAACCACCAAAGCCTTCATTGTTTGTGACGAACATGAGCTTTTTGTAAAAACCCCAAAGGCAAATAACGCTACTGATTACCAACATCGCATACATGGCAACTTTGAAGGATGATGGGATGTTCCACATGATTTCTCTCGTGGCGAGGTGCAATGAATCTGTCATTGTCAAAAACTCCTTACTTGGAATAAACAAACTGCTGAAATTGTTAAAGATAGGATAAGTTATTTAGGTTAAACTTTGAATGAAAAACTATGAAATTCATAAGACTTTTCCCAGATACCTTGCCTCTTAGTTTGTCCCTTTTGATGGGGCTTTCGCTGATTTTTATCTTCTCACTCAAGCAGGACTACAAATCCTTGTCCAGACATAAGGATTGGGTGACGTTCAACCTCCTTTTGGTGGTGGTTTTAGTGGAGAGATGGTGGCAACCAGGTATTCAGTTAACTCTCAATTTTGTTTATCCGGGACTTATCTCATTAGTGTGGATGTTGCGACTTGTTGATCTTGATCGTTTTGATCGGAATAGTGTGGAAAGAAGAATACTTCTAAAACTTCCATTTTTAGTGGCCTTGATTATTATGACAATTACGAATCATGTCAGTGAACTCTTCGGTTTCATTGCCATGTGTGTCAGCTTTGTGGTGATTCAAATTCTTACCTTTGATAAAGAAAAACTATCGAAGGGGTTGATTTGCGCAGATATCGGCCTCATTTTAACTCTTGTTTTGAGTTATAATTTTGAGGAACAACGAAATATATTCTGGTTTTTAACTTTTTGTTTTCAGCTTGGAATGTACATTCACTCACGAAATGGATCTGAAATTGAAGCTTAACTATATTTTACTTCTGTGTCTTTTTTCTTTGTCCTGTTCAAAGATCCAGACTGTTAACTTGAAAGAACATTCATTCGGAAGACAGCCTGAAAATGTTATTTGGCTTCAAATAGCCGGACTTCAGGAAGAACACCTTGCAATGTTGAGATTCAATCTTCAAAGCGCAAACAAAGTAACTTCTTTTGAAAAGGCGACCTGCCTTGGAAAGGCATGGTCTTTCAATCTTTATGACTTAAGGCCTGATGTAAAAGGCAGCTTTTTGAGTCAGACGATTGGAAGCAATAATATAAAATCTTCTTGTGAAGACTATAATCAATCTCCTTTTTGGAAAACCAGTGATGAGAAAAGTTATTCAGTTGGTATCTTTGAAATAGGAGTCGATGAAAAGAATTCACTTACTGAATCTAAGTCTTGTGAAGGTAGAGATGACTTTTGGAACCATCCAACCTATTGGGTGATGAGGCCTGAAGTGTTAAATGCAAAAACATTTCATTACCAAGAGCAAATAGGCATTGAAGAAGGTGATGTTTATTATGACAAATCCTGTAAAGGTAGAATTTGCTTCGCTTCCCCTTTGGTGAATATAAAAAAAGTTTGGGAAAAGTTTTCAACCAAATCTGGAAAGAAAATATTTATCATCAGAGATCAATCTTACATGAATTCGTTAATTAAAAAGGATATTGCTGCAGCTCGAGAAATGTTGGATGAGTTGGAAAAGATACATTTTTGGTTTTACGAAAATATGAAAGATAGAACAAACACTCTGATTCTGGTTTCGTCTTCCAATCCTCGGGAATTTGAATTTCCAAAAGAGGGAAAAGAATGGGCTGAATTTGAAAAATCTGGGAAACATATTATTTTCAGAAATTCGAGTTTGATCTCTCCGGTATTTGCTTCAGGTGCTTCGTCAGAAAATTTCTGCGGTGTTTATAATGAAAATGAAATCGGACCAAGAGTTTTTTGGAAGCCAAAAAGAAAGAAGCTGGATCTTTTCAATTTTTGATCATCGACTCAATTTCTTCTTTAAGAATCATGTAGTGAGTTTTGCAATAATCGCATCTTGTTTCAATATCTTCTTTACCTTCAAAAATTTCATCCAAAGTGTGTGAATGAATAAGGGAAAGTACGCCTGACAGCATTTGCTCACGGCTACAAGGGCATTTGAACTCAATATTTTTTGAATGTAGGAAAGTAAATCCAAGCTTTGAAAGTTTATTCTTAATCATTGAAGAGTCTGTGAGTCCTTCATCGAGGACTTCCATGATTTTATCACCATTCATTTTCCAGAATTCTTCAAAAGTGACTTCATCAATTTGCTTATTAACATTTTTTCTTGGAAGTTTGGTCAAATAAAGAGATTGGTCACTCTTCTCTGAAAGAAAAATCTTTCCAGTAACTTGAAAACTTTCTTTCAAGATTTGGTCGGCAATTTCGGAAGGTTTTGTATTTTTTACTTCGATAATGGAAGTGTAGGGAACTGGATTGCTTTTGTTGATCTTGGATAGTCTGACATTGGCATTAATTTTCTTTGGAAAAGTATTGAACTCTTCTGGAAAGAGAAGTGTTCTCATTGAACCGTGCTCATTTGCCTCAATTTTAAATCTGAAATAAGGATCGTCTGAGTCAATGAAAAATCCGTAGCCTTCATCAGTTTTCAGATAACTGATGAGATGCATTCCGGTAAGTACCAGCTCTCTAAAAAAACTAAAACCCTCTTGTTTGACATTGTGAATTATGGCCAGGTCGTGGATAAGTCGTTGACCTTCAAGAAACCTCAGCGAAAACCCATATTTTTCGTCAAGAAAGCTTAGAACTTTTGATTCAGGTAGCATGGTTAGCGTATCTCTTTTTTAGTAATATCGAATGACCATTCTTACGTTCCATAAAGGCACTTGTAAACATGGCGGTGTAGATGCTTAGCATTATAACATATGAAACTTCCAGCGAACTGACTTCTTTGGGCTTCCTTACTGATACCAAGGATTTATCAAGCGTTATCGTTTGTCCAAACCCTTTGATAGCAGATGGATTCAGGGAAAAGTTAGACCTTCAAAGCTTCGGCGGTGCCGAGGTGGAAGTCGTGACTATTGCAAAATTTGTATCCGACTTGGTTAAAAAACATACTGAAGATTTGAAGATAACCAGAAAGTCGGAATTGATGGTCTTGTTGGCGGGTGTTTGGAAATCTCGTTTTGCCGAGTTACCTGATGAGCTCTTTCATCAATCGTTCACTCTTTTCACTGATCTTAGATCTTATTCCTTGGATGCCAACCTGATAAATGAAGTTTTAAATCATTTGGAACCGCAGATGGCCGAAGTGATTGCTGTGTTCTGGCAAATTGCAGACAGTCCGGTTTTAGGAATTCTAGATGAGCATGCTGCTTATTCTTATTTAGCTGAGAAGATCAAGGAGTCTGGTGCGAGTGAATCAAGTGTGAATCTTGTCTTTTATGGATTTTCCCATCTCTCTGGAAGTCAGGTCGACCTTTTGAAGTCGCTTGCTTTAAATAATGAGTTATTTATTCCTATCAATAGAGCAGCTTTGGAGTATGCAATAGATTTCGATTGACCCAAATGGTTGGATGCCGAATTTGAAACTCCCGAACTTAAAGAGAGCGAAGTTGTTGAAAAAAAATATTACACTTTTTTAAAGAACCGATTGGGAGACAGTTTACTTCAATGGGAAGGAAAGAACTCTGAAAGCATTGACGTCTTTATCGCTGAAAAAAAGCCAGACTTCAATCAGGCATTGGAGATTCCTCTGGGGGGCTTATTCTTCAAAACTTCAGCGGATCTACTCTCATCTCTTATTAGGGAAACATTCAATGAGTTGAAGAAAGAAATCAAAAGCAGTGTTCATTGTGACAGCTTAAAAGAAAAGATATTCGGTTACTTTCAAGATGAATTGAAAAAAATAGATAAAAATTTCAGGAAGCTAAAAGTCTATGACTTGATACTAAAAGAAGTGGATAGAATGACTGAGCTAACTGAAGCTTTTTCCGAATTTGGTCTTTTCGAAATAGGGCTTCTAGAAGAAGTTGTCTTACTCAATTCACCAAGAGTTTCGAGTATTCCTCTCAGTCGGAAAAAATCTCGAGGCGAAATCAAGGGCCTTGCTTCCCTCGAAACATTTGATCCGAAAAAAGAGACTATTCTGATTGCCTCAGGGAAATATTCACCCCTCAAAGGCAAAGATGATTTTTATTCTGAAGAAGTAATGGAGATCCTTTCCAGTATTGGACCAGTGAAAAGACCAGAGTTCGAATTTCAGATAGTTTCTTCGGCATTAAGAGAAATTATTGCTTCAGAAAACACTCATTTGTTTATTGAAAAGGACCTTCTTGAACATGATATGAATTGGGCGAATGTTTTCAAGAATTTTCAATTGAAGTCTGTTGATCTTCGAGAAATGAATAAAGACAACCGTATCTTGGATGTATCAAGTCATCGAGTTCAGAATACTGAGATAGTCATGAAGAAGCTTAGTGCGTCGAGACTTCAGACTTACCTTGATTGCCCTCGGAAATACTTCCATGGATACATTGAAAATCTGGATATCAGAGTTAATTCTAATGAGTTAATTTTGGCGATGGACCTGGGAAGTCTCCAGCATAAAGTGATCGAAGTCTATATGAAGTCACACAAATCTTGGGACCAGGCTAAACATGTAGAGATAACAAATAATATTTTAAATGATTTTATTGAAGTGAAGAATCTTTCTCTGAATGATCTGGATAGAGAGTCCTATTTCGTTGAGATACGTAACTATTCAGCAAATGGAGTGAAAGCACTACTCGACTTCTATCAGCTGGATGAGGGGTGTCGATTTGAGTTTGAAAAACCAATTGAAGGCGATGAAATTACCGGTTCAATTGATTGCATAGCTCAAACAAAATTTGGAACATTCATCATTGATTTTAAAAGATCTGAAGCCAGCATACCTTCACCGACAGAAGTTGAAAATTTCAAGAAAATCCAACTGATGTTTTATTGTCGATTCTCAAAAGCTAGTCCTGCAGAGCTGGCCATGATTGGATATTTGAATTTATCGGATATCAAAACATCAAAACTTATGGTTTTTCATGACGAACTTGTTGCAATCTTGGGTGATCTACCTGTTTTAAAATCAATTAAACCAGTTCTTCCAAAATATGAACTTCCTGAAAAGATCAACGAATTTTCAACATTTATGGATAAAAAGTGGCAGGAGATGAAAGAGGACAAAGTGTTCAAAATCAAACCTGTCAAAACTGATGTCTGCGGTTTTTGTCCAGCTAAAACCATATGCCCAAGAACAGAGGTCGAAAATGTCTGAAGCGCCAAAAGTCAGAGAACCAAATGATGAGCAGAAAGTAGCAATCTGTCATGATGGAGGAGTCCTTCTTAGTGCTGGAGCAGGATCAGGAAAAACCTTTGTTCTCGTAGAACATATTGTTCATCTGGTAAGAGAATTTAATACAAAGAAATTAGAATTGAACGAGGATCAATATCTTCAAGAGTTAAGGAAATATCTTTCTGGAATTGTCATGATGACTTTCACTAATAAAGCAGCAGGAGAACTAGGACTAAGGCTAAAGGATCGGTTTGAATTACAACAAAAAGTAGAACCTGAAGTTTCAAGGTGGAAACTAGCAACTAAAGCATTGGAATATATGACCGTAGGAACGATTCACGGCTTTTGTTTCAAGCTTTTACGCCAAGGATTCTTTGCAGACATAAGTAGTGAGATCAATGTGATTTCTGAAGCCGAGAGCGGAGAGAGAATTCACGATCTTTATGAGGGCTGGTTTCTCGAAAATGAAACTAGGCTCAAAAATGAATCGCCAATTTTGTATGAGATTATTGTCTCTCATAAAAAAGAGATTTTAGATATCATGAAGTCTGTTTTCAACAGTCCAGATTTAAGAATAATGTGGAAAAATCACGATATTACTTCAAGTCTGGAGATTCCTCTTGAAAAACATCTTGAGGATCTCTTTTTAATGATGGAGTTAGAGTCAGTCATCAAAGAGCCGCTCGATATTTATCATTACAATAAAGAAGAAAAATCAAAATGGTATCCATATATTGTAGCGTGGAGAGATTTACTATCAGGTGTAGAAAAATATGATTCTTCATTTTTGAAAAGTGTTGGAGAGTTCTTTGAAGCCTTTAAAGGGGTCAGAGCTCCTTCGCAAGATAAATACCCTGAAGTTTATCAGTATATGCAGGACATGAAGGAGATAAGAACTTTTGTTGATTCTTATGGAGAAAGTTTATCTGAATATGAAGCCAATAGAGAATCAGCGTTATTAGAATTTCAAACAACAATCAGAGACATCTTCTTGTTTGTAGAAAATAACTATAAAAAGTATCCAGGTGTAACTTTCAGTGACCTTGAATATTTTGTGCTTAAAGGACTAGAAAGCAAGGAAGTTTGTCAACGTGTGCGTGATACGTACAGATATTTCATTATTGATGAGTTTCAAGACACATCAGAAGTTCAGTTCGATATCGTAAATCGTATCCTTGATGGAGATTTAACTAAACTCTTTTGTGTGGGAGACCTTAAACAGGCAATTTATGGATTTCGAGGGGGAGAGTTGGGAGTTTTTAAATCCTGTATGGAAAAAATTCCACAGACCCTGACGATGAAAAATAATTACCGAAGCTTTCGAAACGTCATTGATTTCAATAATCATCTTTTTGAAGACATTTTCAAAAAGGGATTTGGTTACGAAGGAGTGGATGAGGGAGCAGTTCACGTTGATTATCAAGAATTTCCCGAAGGGACCTCTCATGGTGATGGAGACCTTTTTAAAATTCACGTAGAAGTTCTAGAAGGTGAAACAGCAATAAAGACTAATCCAAGTCATCTTGATTACGCAGAAAGTTTGGAAATCTTGGAAAAAATAAAAGAGTTGAGGGAAATTCATCCTGATGATCGAGTTTGTATGCTGTACAGAAACCTGAAGCCATCTACATATCTGATTGGGCATATGATTCAGGAAAATGTGGGATTTACTGCTCAGGTGAAAATTCCAGGTGGCGAGGACCCTCTCATGGGGATGTTTAGCTTGCTTTTGAAGTCCGTAAAGATAGTGGATGATTCAAAGAGTACGAATGCCATACTTAAAATTCTTAATGCCTATTTGAAGCATTTGAAAATTGATAACATTGAAATTCCGCTAGAGAAAATTGAAAAATTCAAGAAAGATACAGTAGCACTGGGCCTGTCTTCTGCCTATGAGAGCTTTGTCTTTGACTGCGGATTCAGTAATTCGAATTATTCAAATAATATGTCATTCATATCAACGATCTCGTCACTCGCTGGAGACAATCCAGATACGGCATTATCCCTTCTAGAACAATACCTCGATGATAAGTATTCCCTAGATTTCTGCTTCGGCAAAGATAGTGGGAAAGTTATCATCATGACTGTTCACGCTTCAAAAGGTTTGGAGTTTGAACATGTTATTTTGGGCGGAATGCATTCCAATGGTCGTTGGGGTGGAATGGATGGTTACTTCGGAAAACTCCCTGGAAGTTTTAAGTGGAAGAAAGAAAGTAATCAAAAACAACCTTATACTACTCCTGAATACATCAAGGAGTATCATATAGAGAAAAAGAAGGACTTTTCTGAATCAAAGAGACTTTTTTATGTTGCAGGTACGCGAGCAGTAAAGAGTCTGACATGGATTGATCTGAATGCAATGAAAGGAACAGGAAAGAAAAAGGCCATGGGCCCAATGAGTTATGGCGGTAATGGTTGGATTGATGGCATCAGAAGTTTTGAAAATGCTTGTAGAAAAGAAAGTGAAGAGATCTATAAAGAGATCAAGTCGAAGATGAATAAGAAGGAAAGGACTTGGGATATTTCTGAAGACAAGCTCTCCACGTTATCGAATATACCTCCACTTTTTCAAAGGGACTCAGTTGGTCTCTATCCAAGACAACAAGATGGAGAAGCATCTTCACTCGGTTTTGTTTCAGAACTTTCAGTGACACGCCTTGCTTCTCTAGCTCAATGCCCGAGAAAATTTTATTTAGGTAATATTTTGAAATTTACGCCCGATGAAGTCGACTCATGGATGGAAGAAGTTCAATTGAAATCGAATGAAGAATTTGCAACTAATGAACTTGAATCTTCTAATTCAGCAATAGAAAACAGTTTTACAAATATTGGAAATTCAGCTGCTCGAGGAACAAGAATTCATGAGTATATGGCCCATATTGCTGATCATAATTTAGTTTTACCACGAGTTTTGGAGGATGAATCCGACAGGAAATGTCTGGAATACGGAACTCAGTTGTTAAAAAATATAACGAATGCAGAATTCGTTGCAGAGAGTTTGATTAAATTTCCGTTCTTTAATTTCACAATTTCTGGAACACCTGACTTGATGATCAAAGTCGATGAAGAAGTCGTCGAAATCTGGGATTACAAAACTGGTACTCGAAAAGAACAAACTGAAAAATCTTATTGGTTTCAATTAAAGACTTACGCAAACGCCTGCTATCAGCTTGGCTTCACTTCTCAGACAAAACAAATCAAGCTTTCATTGATCTATCTTGATGAAGAAAAGAGAGTGGATGAAATGGTTGACTACGATAGTTTGAATGACTGGCTTTTTGATTATTGGCAAAAATTGTCAAATATTGAACAAAAAGTTGAGAGCCATTGTCCGTCTTGTTCATTTGGAAAATTGTGCCTTCCTCAGATGGGGTAAGTTGCGAGCATCCCGCGCTATGATAAAATAAGTATATGAATATTAAAGGAGTTAGTTGAAAGTTGTCTGACTAACTCCGCTTATTTTTAGGTTTTTTTCCAAGCAGGATGCGAAAATGAAAAAACTCCTTTTTCAAGTACTTGTACTTACCATCTTATTCCCGATTGCAAACGGTTATGCAGCTGAAGGCGATACATATGATTTCGCTTGGTTGGATCCGGACAAAGAAGTTTATGTACTTCAAAACAGAAAGTATCGTAAGGCCGGACGTCTTCATGCTTATCTTGGTGGAGGAAAAACTTTATCTGGAGCATTCGTTGATGCAACAACTCTTCAGGCCAGGTTGGGTTACTTCTTTAAGGAAGAATGGGGCTTTGAAGGTGTCTATGCAAAAAATAGTGGTAGTGAAAACGTAACAGCGAAGTCTGTAAGAGACAACGGAAATGGAGTTGGTTCAAGACCGTTTAGAAGAATTACGGATGGATATGTTGGAGGTATGTTTCTTTGGTCACCTTTTTATTCAAAAATTAATACTTTCAATACCATCGTTTATTACGATTGGATTTTCGGAGTCGGTTACGGACAACTTCAAGAGACAAATAACCTGAATGAATTTCAACAAATTGGTTTCACGGGTGATGAAACTCTTACACATAATGGATACATGTGGGATGTCGGACTAATGATTTATATCAATCAGATGGTCAGTATCAGAATTGATGTGACAGCCTTCCATTACAAAGCAACTTCTCCAGACGTCAATAATAAAGAGGAGTTGTGGAATGACAACTTTGACCTATCCTTCTCGTTTGGGTTGAACTTCTAGGTGGGCGTATGAAGAAGACTCTTTATATACTCCTATTTACTCTAATTTCACCATTGGCCAAGGCCAATGTTGAATTGGCCTGGAATAATCTCGTCAACAGAAGAGGAGAGGTTTCAACATACCCTTCTGTTGTTGAAAATCTTATTAAAGAGGGTCTTTATTTCACTTCACTTCCTTATATAAAGGAATATCTAACAGTTTATGAAGGAAAGTATGATCAAAAAATGGATTATTTGATTGATGAAGTTGCAACACATGTTGGTGTGAAGCAGTTTGAAGTAATGCCTTCAAAATTTTTATCCAGATCGAAATCTCCAATGATCAAATATATTTTGGCAAAGAAGCTTTTTAGAGTCGGTCAATACGGCAAGGTGTTGGAGACGTTGAATGCTGCCATCCCTGCAAGTCATCCGGCTAAGCCATATGCACTTCTATTGGAAGGTTCATCTTTTTCAATCCTCAAAAAGTACAAGTCAGCGATTTCTTCATTCAAGGCTTGTGTGAGTAAGTCTGAATCTGAAATGAGTAAACAAAATGATGCCAATAGGAAGAGACAACTTTCGATCAATAGGGATTACTGTATTGTTGGAATTTCAAGATCACAATTTGCAAATGGTGACTATGAAGATGCAAACTTATCCTATCTCGATCTTCAAAAGGCATCGCACATCTGGCCAGAGATTCTGTTCGAAGAAGCATGGAACAGTTTTTATCTAAGAGATTACAATAGAACACTTGGAAAACTTGTAACCTACAAGGCTCCAGTTCTTAGATATGTCTTTAATCCTGAAGTGGAAATTTTGCGTGCACTCACTTATATGGAGCTTTGTCTTTGGGATGACACGAAAAAAGTTGTGGATGACTTTTACTCAAAGTATCAGAGTAGTTATAACGAGGTTTTGAAGTTCTTGAAGAAACATGGAAAAGACTATAAGTACTTCTATCTGATGGCCAAGTCCTATAAGAATGGAAAGAAACCAGGAAATGATCTTTTAAGAAACATGGTGGACTTTGCAACAAAAGATCCAGCCTTCCTTGAACTCTATGACAATTTTCATGGTGGTCGTAAGGAACTTGAGTTCGTCAAGAAAATGAGAAATAAAAGCTTTGCCAGGATCTTGAATATCAACCTGAAGGAATCAATGCTTCTTCATCGGAATTTGATTGGAGCCTACGTTCGAAAAAGTCTTCATATGATGGCAAGACAGGTTGATAAGACCATGCAAGATATGAGTTATATCAAATTGGAAGTCATTCGCTACAAGAAGAGAGAGTTGTATCAATTGGCCAATAATACTAGGTCAAGAGGTGACATCAGAAATCTTCAGCGAACAGACAAACAGTACTTTTGGGATTTTAATGGTGAATTTTGGGCCGATGAACTCGGCGATTATGTATTCACTTTGAAGTCGGAGTGTAGATGACAGCTTCTTTGCGAAAAACATTTTTCATATTATTTTTACTCTTATCTATCGTCACTGTACGTGAAGTTAAGGCAAATGATGTTGCTCAACGGCGTTCTCAGCTGATTGCCGTTATTGATGAAGAACTTAAAGAAGTAACGCGACTGAATAGACAAACAAAGTCTAGAAACCCAAGACTACTTCTTAGAATGGCAGAGCTTTTACTTGAGAAAGCCAGACATATTAAAGAACAAGAAAATGAAAGATTTCTCTCTCTTCCGAGTGAGAAGAGGGTAAAACTTAATAAGAATAGATTTTTTAAAGACTCAAATAAGTATTTCATACAGGCACAAAGGACATGTCTTTTTATTTTAAAGCGTCATAAGAGCTTTAAAGAAAAAGGTCATGTTTATTATATCCTTGCCTATAACGCGAAAGAGTTTCAACAGCATGAGAAGGCAAAAAACTATTTCAAGTACGCTATCCGAAATTCCCGGAAGGGGGGAGAGGTTAACTCGAAATCAAGACTTGCCTTGGCCGAGATCTACTATAATGAGCAACGATATTCCAAGTCGATACCACTCTATGAAAGTGCTCTCAGAAAAATTAATGACAAGTGGTGGACTAAAGACTCTTTTAACCTTGCTTGGAGTTATTTTCGAACCAAGAAGTTTGATCGTGCTATTGCATTGATGAAAAAAGTCTATGCCAGAAGTAAAGACTCAAAGTATGTCGACATGAGCCATCTGGTAGAAAGAGATATCGCATATTTTTATACAGAATCCGGTAACACATCTGAAGCTGTGAAGTTTTATAAAGAGCGTGGAGGAGACATCTCCAAAAACTTACTGAAAGTTTCAAATTATCTGGTTAACCAAGGAAAATTTACTGCAGCTGAAAGAACACTTTCTGAAGCACTTAAGTATAGCAAGTCAGAGATTGAAAGGTTGGAAATCTATTATCAACTCATGAGCTTGTACGAAAGATTCGGTAAATACGGAAAGCACCTTGATGCAGCTCAAAAGTTATACGCTTATCATAAGAAGGGAATGCTTAGTGCAAATCAACTTGAGTCTTTGAAATACCATGTACAAAAGATGGCAGCTTTACTCCAAAAGCAAGCCGCTGCAAAAAGATATGAAACCCAACCCAAGATAAGATCACTTAAAGCTAAACAGGCCGAGACGTATTTCGGAATCCTGGCAGATCTCAATCCTTCAAAGGGATTTATGGCCAATTTTCATGCTGCAGAAACAAATTTCGCGGCAAAGAACTTTGATCGTAGTGCCCAGCTTTATGCTCAAGCCTATAATGAATCAAGTGCAGCCGGTAACAAGAAAATCCTTAATTTATCTCTTAATGGGCTTCTCGCTTCGCTCGGCTCTAAAGGTGTTTCAGAGGCAACAAAAAGTAGATACCTTGAGTCTGCTTATCTTGCGACAATTAAAAATGAGCCTACTTCAAAAAGATCGTACAAGATCTATCAACGCTTATTTTCTTCTTATATGGAAAAGAAGGATGTTGATAATGCTGAGAAAACTTTAAATGCATTTAAAGGAAGTTTTCCAAGAGATTATAAAACTCAGGAGGCAATGCTTGCTCAGGTCATGGAACATTATAAGCAAGCTAATAATGAATCCATGATTAAGGCCTACGTCCAACGCATTAACCGTGGTGAGTTCAAGGTCTCAAAAGGTTATGCCAAGAAATTAAAATTATTACTTTTAACTATGCAGTTTGATGACGTTGAAAAATTGAACAGTACAGGTGAAAAGAAACAAGCCCTCATTGACTATGTGCAGATTTATAAAGCTCCAGAATCATCCGAAGATGCCAGGAAAAATGCCGCTTACAATATTGCAACTCTCTTCTATCAGCTCGGAGATGCAGAAAGGACCTATAAATGGTCAAAAGAGGCATTGAATCTCATGTCCAATAGGGATGTAAGTAAGTTCGAATCATCATTCCTTGCCATGGCAACAGATGTCTTTGGTAAAAGAAGATTTTCTGAAGCAGCAGAATTGAATGCTATTCTCCTAAAGAAAGTATGTAAGCGTAAGTCACGAAATAAAAAGAACTTTTTCAAGAATGCTCATGTGATTTATCTTGCAAACGGTGATTATAAATCAGCTCAAAATATAGTTGATAGTGGAAATGCGTGTGGTATTCCATCTTCATTTGTAAGAGAAGGTCAAATTGATCTCATTAAATATCTTGTCTCTAATAAGAATTGGGGAATACTCAAAGATAGAATCAATTCAGTAAGAAACGACAGTAGTGTTCTTCCTGAAATCATCTATCCAATGTCACAACTTGCTGAAGCGCTAAAACAAAGTGGACGAATAGAAGACGGAAGAGCTATTGAGTCAGAAATTCTGAATTTTTATACAACAGCAAAAAGAGGTCGCAAAGATATACCTCTTGAAGCATTAGATGTTGTTGCTGATCTAAAGATGAGAAATCTTAGAGTAGAAGTTTCAAAGCTGAACTCCATAAAGCTCACATTTCCTGAAAAGCTTTACAATGATAGTTTGAAGGCTAAGTTTGCTCAGTTAGATAGAGTAACTTCGACAGCCCTTAAAATCCTTGAAGTTGGTTCCGGCCGAGGCATTGTCGCTGCATATAAGTATCTTGTTGAGTCCTATGAAGGTGTAGGAGCAGATATCAGGGGCTTTACTCCTCCAGATAAATCAGAAGATTATATAAAATCATTCAAGAAAAGTATGACTGATCTGACTAATCCATTACTTGCCAAGGCCCGTGATTTTAGGAAAGAAGCAGTTGGACAAATTTCAAAGAGTAACATCCTTAGTATTGATAACAATTACTTTTTACAGTCGAAACAGCTCCCTGTCCCTCCAGAGCATTTTTACTCTAGAGGAGCGGTCTTGATGGATAGAGGAGGGAAAAGATGAAAAATCTATTTTGTCTTTCTTTGATTCTTTTGCTGGTTACTTCATGTGGAAGTAGTAGCAAAAAAAGTGAAAATCAAAGTCCTGAAAGTCAGGAATTTTCATGGATTGAAAATAATGATTTTGAGTCTGGAGAAACAGTAAAGTACGATGAGAATTCAGACCTCTTTGAAGGATCCGAAAGTAGTTACGATAGTCTCTCAAGCGAGTCGATTGCCCGTTTACCTGAGTTTAAACTTGAGGTCGTGGCAACCAGTAAAGATACAATTGGGAAAGTTATAAGCCTTTGCTATCAGAAAAAATTTAAAGAAGCATCGCAGGTAATGGACTCTCTTTTCAAGAAGTACAAGAATCACCCTGCTTATTGGAATCAGGTTGGAACGTGTTTCTTTTTGCAAGGAAACATGAGAGGGGCTCTTCTTTATTACAACAAGTCACTTTCGTTGAACAAGAATTATGCACCACCAATAAACAACCTTGGTGTTATTTATCAAAAAGATGGAAGAGAACAAAAGGCTCTTCTTGCTTTCAAAAAAGCCAGTGAGTTGAATTCATTTTCACTGACTCCCATTTTCAATTTGAGTCAGATGTATCTTAAATACGGGTTCACAGATAAGGCGCGTTCTTTGTTGGCAGCCCTTTTTAAGAAGAATGGTAAGGATATGGATGTTATCAATTCTTTAGCTGTCAGCTACATGATTGAAGGTAATTATACTGAAGCACTTAAATGGTATGACAAGATACCTCGAGATCTTCATTCAAGATACGATATTGGAATCAATTATGCTTTGACGTTGAAACTTTCAGGAAGAGTTAAAGACGCCCAAACAGTTTTTGAACGTATAAATGTAACCAAACTTGGTGACTCTTCTACTTACTATGGAAAAGTCAAAAGATACCTGGAGCTTTAAATGAAGTTAGCGGTAATAGCGATTTTTTTCTTGAGTTTGAGTGCAATGGCCGCACCTAAAAACGAAGGTGGAGTCATTATCGATGAGAAGAATAAGATTAAATATAAGTATAAGAAGTATCAAAAATTTGATTTTGAGGACATGGTGATTGAAGGTGAAACGGGAAGTCCTGGTGACCTCTCAATTGTTCCCCGTTATCAGACAAAATTCAAAAATAGATTACCTTATAGAAAGAATTTCAACGCCGAGATCCGCAAAGGGATTGAGAGAATTCGCTAAGAGAGGGCAGCGTGGAAAAGTCAATTGGCAGGGAAGCCACATTATTCGAGTTATTGCCACGGACGGTAGAGGGTAGAGGAACAGTCCTTTACAAGAAACGAGTCATGGTTGGAAGCGCAGATGCTTGTGATGTCGTGATTAATCACCCCGATGTAAGCCCTATTCATGCTGTTATCGAGCTGACTCCAAATGGTTGCAAGATGTTCGACATGAACAGTGAGCATGGAACTTTTGTAAACGGTAAAAGAGAAATCGTTTCTAGCTTCAAGCTTGGAGACGTCCTGACTTTTGGTAGGCAGGAATATGAATTCAGAAAGTATGATCCAAATGAATTACCACCAGTGTTGGATATGCTAGATCCGGCACTTCCACCAAAAATTGCCAGACCGACCAGAAAAGTACCAAAGCTACCAGAACAGTCACCTGCAGTTGAGGGAAGTGAAGAAGAATTACCGAGAGTCGAGTATCCTTTGGCCCAAGATCCAAAGGCTGAGTTCAGTGAGTATATTTTTGAAGACGTAGATACTCTGTATCCGATTTTTAATTACGAAGTAGACTCCGGAGCCGTTGAGGTCATTATCTTATTTCAAGGCCGTGTTTATTCGGTGGATTATCTTCCTGGGAAAAAAGGCGTTTATAAGCTTGTCGGAAGCAATAGTGGAGACAGGGAAATTGAATATGCTTATTTAGGAAAAGACGAGAAGGTAGATTTCATTGCTATTGAAAATAATGAAGTCTTTGTCCATCCTTTATTTGGGTATGAACTACTCTCGCTTTCAGATGAGAGAAAGGAAATCCAAACGAATGATCCGGTACATCTAGGGGCCGATGATATTTTGAGATTTGATAAAGGTGATATTCAAATTTTCGTCAGGCAAACACAATCTCCTCCAAAAGTAGCAGCAGCTCCTATCTTTAGAAGAGATAGGGATCTTAGAAAATATCTTATTTTGATGTTTCTTTTGGTTTTTGCTTTCCTTGGGTCAATGTCAATGCTTGAGGTTGATGAAGAACTCGAAAAAGAAAAAGTTCCTGAAAGAATTGCAACGATCCTTTATAAGAAGAAGATGTCTGTAACGGAGAAGAAAGTCGTAGACTCTACCAAGAAAGAGCCTGAGAAGAAAATTCAGAAGACTCCAGAGCAGAAGATCGCAAAAGATAAGCCTAAAGAGAAGGTCGAAAAAGTGACGCAGAAAACGGATACTTCTTCTGCAGGTCAAAAAGGTTCCAAAGACGCGAAAAAGGTCGGTAAAGTTAAAAAAGCTGAGCCAAATAAGGGACCAACTAATACCAAGACGACCAGAGTTCGCCCGACCACAAATAGTAAAAAGCAAGGCGGGAGGCCATCTCCAAGAGTTGGTCAGCGTTCAGCCAACAAAGTTTCAAAGAGCCAGGGAAAGGTCGATACTTACAAGTCGTTTGACTTCAAATCTACAGTTAGCTCACTTCTGACGAAAGGTGGGAGTACAAAAAGCGCTCAGGCCGCAGATGCAACAGCTGCCAATAGTGTAACAGATTCTGGTGCAACACTTGGTGAATCAGCTACTGTGAAAATGGCGAAAAGTACCAAGAACATCGGTGACCTCGCCGGTGATACCAAAGGCGTTCTCGATTCTTCTAAAGGAGTTGAAGGCCTGGTCAAAAAGAACAAAATGTTCTTTGCAGGTCTTCCATATAAGACAGTTCACCTAGGTGGCATGGACCCTAACATCATTAGACGTATTCTCCTCGAACACCTTCCACAGTTCAGATACTGTTATCAAAAGGAATTGGATCGAGCGAGTGCAGCTTTCAACGGTGTTGTTAAGCTCGACTTTATTATTGGGGCCAGCGGACACGTAACCAAGGCCGGAGTTGAGACAGTTTCAGCTTCACTTCCTGGTAAAGTGAAAGGATGTGTGGTGAATGTTCTCAAAGGGATCAAGTTCCCTGAGCCGAGAGGCGGTGGTGTGGTCGAAGTGTCGCAACCTATGAATTTCTATCCTCGAAAAGGGTAAATAGAATAAATTTGCCAAAAGCGCCAAAAATATCTGTATTTGCATTCTAAGCTCCACAAATCTGTGGAGCTTCTTTTTTAGTTAAGTCTCTGAAATTACTTGTTTAGTCTATCTTTCTCGGTCTTAGAATTACTTGGCTTTATAATGAGTCCAAGGAGCGCACATATGAGGCTACTTATAAAATCTGGGATCAGCCCATTGAAACTTGTTCTCGTCATCCTGTTTTTTATATTGGGATTAGGTGAGTTTTCTGACGGAGTTTACGACGTTGGGGACTATGCTGTGCCTTTGCTTCTTTGTCTTATGCTTAATGATGTTTATATGAACTGGAAGAGGAATGAAAACAATCCAGTTCAAACCAAGCCCGAACCGACAATCAAAAAATCCTTGCCCGAAAGACTCAGCGCTTTTGTCTTGGATGTTTGGTATTCGGGCTCTACCAAAAATATGAGTAATCAGGAAAAGGCCCTGAAGATCATCATGAACAATATCTTCTTCATTCTTTTCTTGAGTCCGAT
>JBFEVX010000183.1:0-4021 GCA_041546685.1 Bacteriovoracaceae bacterium
ACCCCTTTAAAAAGAGTAGTCCCAGCTATATGATTAGAAGAGAAACAAGCAACTCTATGTGGAGCAAACCTTTCTGATGGAATTTTTAAAGGACCTCTGGGAATTCATGAAAGTGAGAAAGAAGTACTGGTTAACCCCGATTGTACTGACTCTACTTTTGGTTGCTGTTCTTGCCATCTTTGGACAAGGACAGACCGTAGCTCCTTTCATCTATACCATTTTTTGAACCTAGCTCTTGCCTTTCAAATGTAAATCAAGATGATTCAATGTGGGTAGATAAAGGAAGTTACTCGCCTTTTGAAATTTTGCAGTTTCAAAATAGCCAGATCCTCCAACAACCAGATCAGCATTCTTTTTGATGTTATTCAAACAAGTAGAAATATAATTAGTAAGGAAGTCAGAATCAGTATTTCCTTCAATATATGTTGTTCCAAGAACAATTTCTGTGGCCCCAATAGACAGAGAAGCTTCAACCAACGCTTCAGCTGGCATATTGGCCCCTAGATAGAAGAAGTTTTTGTTATAATTCAAACAAAGTAATGCTGCTAAAAGAATTCCAAATTCATGATAATCTTTTTCTGGTGTGGCCAAAACAAATAAATCTTTTGATCTATTTTTTTCTTCATACGATCTATAAATAAATTGTCCCAGATGAAACTTGATAACACTTGATAAAGCGTGCTCTTGAGCAATCGAAAGTGTTCCTTCATTCACTTTCTGTCCAACTGCAACGAGCAATGGGGCGATGACTTTGAGGGCCAGGTCTTTTGGAGAGAGGACCATCTTGAGATTGTACAGTTCGTGCGAGACCACATCCAGCCTGTATTTTTCAAGCGCCAGCAACAAGTGATTGAGTGATTTTTTGGCCTGTTCTGGGTTACTCGTAAGATTGATATTGGGAGAATGAATCTCATTCAATCCATAGGTCTCAAGTAACTCATCAAGTTCTTCCATCGACTTATTGGCAATGGAACTGATGTTATGCCCTAGTGAGCAAAGGTCATTTAGCGCCTTGAGCTTTCGAACGTCTTCTTCATTGTAAAGTCTTCGTCCGGAATCAGTTCTTGCCGGAGTAACAACTTGATAACGCTTTTCCCATGTTCTGAGAGTGTGAACAGAAACCCCAGTAAGGTTTGATGCTACTTGAATATTGAAGTCTTTCATAACTAATCTCCTGCCCTCATAATACAACAGAACAGGTTTTTGTCTAATTTTGAAAAACATGCAAGTGTCTGATTATACTGACATGAATAAGATATGACTAATTTGAATAGATTTTGACTAAGATTGAAAACCGGGCCTTAGCCCGGCTTTCAACTACTTACTTGGATATTTTTATTTTCTTCATTCTCTTTTCAAGATCAGTTCCTGTTCTGAATACTAGGTGAACAGGGGTATTTACTAATTCAAACTCTCGTCTGAGGTTGTTTTGGAGATATCTTCTGTAGTTCTCAGGAATCCCTCTGGAGCGGTTTGAAAAGAGGAGAAATGTAGGAGGGTCAGACTTAACCATGGAGGCGTATTTTATTTTGAGTCTTCGCCCACCACTTTTCTTGACCACAACAGGATTTCTTTCAACAAGATCAAATACAGCTCTATTCAAAACTCCAGTTGGAATTGAAAGTTTCCGTACGAGTACTGTTTTTTTGAGTGAGCCTTTGAGTCTCTTGATTCCTGTCCCTGTTTTGGCAGAAATTGGAATAACATCACAGAAAGTGAGCCATGGAATTTTGTATCTCATATCTTCCATCCACTCTTTTCTATCTTCATCAGTTTTAAGCTTGGCCTTCATAAGGTCCATCTTGTTCATACAGATAATGATCGATTTGCCTTTTTCAAGAGCGATATCCATCAATCTTCTGTCCTGATGTGAGATTCCCTTAGTCGCATCAACCATAAAAACAACGATATCTGATTCCGTGATACAACGAAGTGATCTAAATACTGATTGTGATTCTACCGTTCCTTCAACGACGTTTTTCCTTCTGATACCTGCAGTATCAACAAGGTGCATGGAACGCCAGTAAGAACCTTCATCTTCAACTTGATCTTCTTGAACCTCTGCAGGTTCTTGGGACTCTTCATCTGAGAAGAGAACTTCCTGAGTTTTATCCAGATCATCATTCTCAGGTTGGTAATCAAATTCCATCTCTTCGTCATCAGAGATATTTTCATCCCCTTCTTCAAAGGAATAGGCTTCCATCATGTTTTCAAATGTTTTCTGGTTGTTCTTTCTGAAATCTTCATAACTTTTCAAAAGGAGACCATCGTTCTTGGAAAATCTCTGATCTTCCTCGAGAAGCTTTGATTCTTTCCCAAAGTAGATATCAAAGAAACCTTCAATCGGATCAACAGTAGTTCCTGGAATGTCTGAAACCAGGGCCCTCTCACTTCCGAGTAGTCTGTTTAGAAGTGTTGATTTTCCAGCATTTGGAGCCCCAATCAGAGCAATTCTTCCGACAACGTCTTCTCTCGGAGTCACACCTTTTTGAAGATCAGGTCCAAGATTATTTCTGTTTTCAAAAGCACAAATTTCTTCGTGGATTCTTTCTCTTAGGGTTTCGATTCCAAGACCGTGAGCAGAAGAACAAACAAACATTTCATCAGGATTTACACCAAGAGAATAAAAGTCAGCTTCTTCACCTGCCTGAGCATCACTGTCGTACTTGTTGACGATAAGCCAGTATGGTTTTTTCATACCACGTATGGAGTTTGCGATGATCTCGTCAAATGGAAGTGCTCCTTCTCTAACATCCACAACAAAAAGAACAAGATCAGATTCTTCAATCGCTTGTCTCGCATGATTTGTCATGATGTTGAAAAACTTGTTTCCATTCATTTCTGTCTTGCCACCAGTATTTTCATCGATCTTTTCAGGGTAAAAACCACCTGTATCGACGAGAATGGCATCTCTTGGTTCTTCAGAACCAAGATCATTAAAAGTAGCAATTCCATAGTGACGATCCCGAGTCACCCCCGGCATGTCATGTGTAATGGCCTTATGTTGTCTCTTCATCAGTCTGTTGAACAGGGAACTCTTCCCTACATTCGGACGACCAATGATCGAGATGACCATGTTTCTCGTTGGTTTCATTTTTTCCTCCACACTCTGGCCGAGTTCTTCGCTCGCGGCAGTCCCAATTCTTCGAGTACAAAGTTGTTCTTAAACCACTTTGGAGTGACTTTGACGTGAAGATTCAAGTGAACATCACCACCTGTCATAGCAGCAATTTTCTTTCTTGATCTCATACCAATTTCTTTGATCATGGAACCTTTAGATCCAACAACAATAGCTCTTTGACTTGGTCTATTCACAAGGATTGAAGCTGAAATATGGGAAGAGATTTTATTTTTATCTTCTTTGTCTCTGACATCTTTGTATTCATCGATAACGACGGCCACTTCATAGGGAATTTCGTCTTTAAGAAGATTGAAGGCCTGCTCTCTGATGTATTCAGTCGCAAAGAATCTTTGGTTTTTATTGGATACTTCACCTCTAGGATAAAGATGTGGTCCAAACTGGGCCTCATCACACAATGCTCCAGTAAGAAGGTGAACGTTGTCTCCAGCTTTTGTTGAAATGACAAAATACTTGTCAATAGTTGGGATCAATTCCTTGGCCTTATCGATGGCCTCTTTCAATGGAAGTTCTTCTGCATTTTCAACTCTGTCTGATTTTGTGAAGACAACCCAGGTCTTACCTAGCTCAAATTCTCCAAGGTTGTCTTTGTAGTCCATGAACTGCTTCATGACCGGCTGAGTAAGTTCAACAAGAAGAAGGTTGAGGTCAGAACCTTCAGTTCCTTCAAGTGCTTGCTCGTTAATCCTCTTGTTGAGTTCCTGGCTGGACTTGTGTAGCCCCGGAGTATCGACAAGAATGATCTCAGTTCTATCAACTGTGAAGATACAGTTGAATCTGTTTCTCGTTGTCTGTGGTTTGTTTGTTACAATACTCAGATCCATTCCCAATAGGTAATTGATCAATGAACTCTTACCTACGTTTGGAGCTCCTAGTACTGAT
>JBFEVX010000018.1:0-46381 GCA_041546685.1 Bacteriovoracaceae bacterium
AGAAGAAAAAACTTGGGATTGGATTCTAACTAAAAATGGCTCACAAAAGATTGGTGGTCAAACTTCAGATAGAGAGAAAGTTCTTGCTTCTGGTATTACTGAAGAAGATGCCATCGATTGGGGAACTTATAAAATTGATACTTTTCCCAACACAATCGAATTCAAAGAAAAAGGTGAGTGGTCGAGAAAGATTGGAAAAAAAGGTAACGTTTATGGTGTAGATAAAGACCAAATGAAAGGTGTTTTCTATATCGATACCGGTCTATTCCAAGACTATCAGCACCCTGTTCACGAGAGCATTGATGTTGGTGGAATTAAAGGTGAGGTAGTTCCAAAATTTGCTGATCTTGCCAATCTAGAAGAGTGATTAGTTCTGATCACCAATTTTTTTCCTACATGAAATGAGAAATCGTCGAGGGGCCGGGTGCCCCTCGATTGTTTTTGAAGGGTCATCTGGATCAAGAAAGTCTTCAAGACTTTGCCTTGGTGGAGGACACCAGTCTGTCAGTCTCTGTTCGTCTGATGTCAATGGAGTATCTGAAACAATTTCGATATCTCCAAAGCGTGCCTTCTTGGCGAAATTAACCAGACAAGAAAGAGTCGGGACAAACCAGACATTTCTCATCTTGGCATAACGATCTTCAGGAAAGAGAGCGACGGGATCATCTCCAGGAATGCCAATAGTTTCCAGAATCAACTGACCACCAGGTTTCATTGATTTTTTTATGTCGAGTAGTTGTTGGATCGGATTTCTATGGTGATATATGATTCCCATGCTGAAAACGACATCAAATAATTTATCGAAATGTACACAGTCTTCAACTCCTAGAAGTTCCATTTCTAAATTGTCACATCCAGCGAAGTGATTGATGAATTTGAACTGGGACCAGTAAGGGACAACAGGATCTATACCAAGGACGAACTCTGGATTTTGATTGGCCATGCGAAACATGAAATAGCCATTGTTACAGCCTATATCAAGGACACGCTTACCTTCAAGGTTGTCGACGATTTTCTCAAGCCTTTCCCACTTTTTATCTGATCTCCATTCAGCATCGATTTCCATTCCAAAAAGGTCGAATGGTCCTTTTCGCCAAGGGATTAATTGTTCAGCCTTGAGCTTTATCGTTTCCATTCTCTGATGATCAACATCGGCGATCACTCTGATGTGATTGGATGAGAAATCTTTTTTAGATTCGATGATTGGAAGATCTTTTAGGGCAGCCAGACAAGTTTGATTGACTTCAAAATCAAACATCTTCTTCTTTTCTTCGAGAACATTCTGTAAAGCTTCCTTGTCGAGATAAGAAGAGTATTTCGAAAGCCAGTCCATTACTTGATTCCAACATAGCAGGCGAAATTGTACCAGCGAAAAATCATTTCCACTCTTTTGAAACCTGCGTCTCTTAACATGTTCATTTGACGTTTTGGAGTCAGTGGTACCAGTACATTTTCCAAGGCTTCGCGTTTTTGAGAAATCTCAAGCTCGCTATAACCATTTCTTCTTTTGAAGTCGTAATAGAGATCAGTCAAAAGGTTATCTACAGAACGCGTAGGACTTTTTAATTTCTCTGCAAGAACAAAAATTCCTTCATCGGCCAAAGAGTTGTAGATCTTTTTCAATATATCGACACGCCTTTCAACTGGAATAAATTGGAGAGTGTAGTTCATGATGACCATGGAGGCGTTGTCGAGCTCAACTTCTTCAATGTCCTGACAACGAAGCTCAACTGTCTCCATACTATTGGCTTCAATTTTTGCTTGGGCCTTTTCAAGCATCGGTCCACTGTTGTCGATTCCAATCATGGTTGGAACATTCTTTTTTTTGCTTTTGAGATGTTTGTCGATCAAAGTAAATGTCGTGGCGGTGGAGCATCCAAGATCATAGATTGGTCCACGTGTGGCCTGTGTCCGATCAATTAAATCTAGAATGATTCGATGAATTTCATCGTAAAAGGGGACCGAGCGACTGACCATGTCGTCAAAACAAGCAGCGACTTCTTCATTGAATTCGAAACCTTTGATATTTTGAATTGGTCGGTTAAAGACCTGATCTTTTTTTGACATGTTTGCTCCGCGTAGTCTTTTTTAGGAGAAAGACCTGCCTTTGTCCAGATTTATGGGAGTTCGCCTGATGAGTTGCGTTATTTTGTGAACTCTTAGTTTCTGCTTGTCATCTTTTCCTACACATCCCGAAATGACTAAACTCCCTAAAAGGTGTAGTATTCGCCTCATTAATAAAGTTAATTCGAAAAAGAGGTGATCCATGAGTAAGGTCAAAACGACGCTCAACGTAGGTGGAAAAGATTATGCCATCTATTCTTTGAAAGAAGCAAAGAATCAAGGCCTGTCAAATATCGACAAACTTCCAAGAAGTTTGAAAGTTCTACTTGAAAACCTTCTAAGAAATGAAAATGGTGTTAGCGTAAAGTGGGAAGATGCAGTTGCTCTCGACAAGTGGGCGGAGACCCAGAAATCGGATCATGAAATTGCTTACAATCCAGCTCGTGTTGTTCTTCAGGACTTCACTGGTGTACCTGCTGTTGTTGACCTTGCAGCCATGAGGGAAGGGATCAAGGAACTTGGTGGAGACCCTAAAAAAATCAATCCACTTGTACCTGTTGATCTTGTTATCGATCACTCTGTCCAAGTTGAACATTTTGGGGACAAAGACTCTTTCGAAAAGAACGTTGAAATTGAATATCAAAGAAACATGGAGAGATATAAGTTCCTAAAGTGGGGACAAAAAGCTTTCCAAAACTTTAGAGTTGTTCCTCCTGGAACAGGTATTATTCACCAGGTGAACCTTGAGTATCTTGCTGATGTTGTCTGGACAAATGACAAGGACGGAGAAACTCATGCTTACCCAGATACATGTGTTGGGACTGACTCACATACAACCATGATCAACGGACTTTCTGTTCTTGGTTGGGGTGTCGGTGGTATCGAAGCAGAAGCGGCGATGCTTGGACAGCCTGTGACCATGTTGATTCCAGAAGTTGTTGGATTCAAAATGACTGGCAACCTGAAAGAAGGCGTAACAGCAACTGACCTGGTACTCAGAGTTGTTGAAGAACTTAGAAAGCATGGAGTTGTAGGGAAGTTCGTAGAGTTCTACGGACCAGGTATGAGAGATCTTTCTCTTGCCGACAGAGCAACCCTGGCCAACATGGCTCCTGAGTATGGTGCAACATGTGGTTTTTTCCCAATTGATGAGAAGACAATCGAATATTTGAAGTTCTCAGGTCGAGAAGACAAGACAGTCGCTCTTGTAGAAGCTTATGCCAAAGAACAAGGTCTATGGGCCGATGCGAATGACGCTGACCCTGTTTTCACTTCAGTTGTTGAGCTTGATCTTGCTTCAGTTGAACCTGCAATCTCTGGTCCTAAGAGACCTCAAGATAGAATCAATTTGAAAGACGCTGCTGCGGCTTTTGAAACCATTACAAAAGATACTTACAATTATCCAGCTGATGCTTTGACAAAAGAGTATGATGTCGAAGGTGCTGATTACAAAATGAAGAATGGTAACGTTGTCGTTGCGGCCATCACTTCATGTACAAATACTTCAAACCCATCTGTTCTTATCGCTGCTGGTCTTGTGGCCAAGAAAGCAAATGAAAGAGGAATGACAGTCAAGCCATGGGTAAAGACTTCTCTTGCTCCAGGTTCAAAAGTTGTAACTGACTACCTAGTAGAGTCAGGACTTCAACAACATCTAGATGCTTTGGGATTCAATCTTGTAGGTTATGGATGTACAACTTGTATTGGAAACACCGGACCACTACCGGCACCAATCAGCAAATGTATTAATGAAAATGATCTTCTTGCGACATCCGTTCTTTCTGGAAATAGAAACTTCGAAGGAAGAATTTCTCCTGATGTAAAAGCAAATTTTCTTGCTTCACCTCCTCTTGTTGTTGCTTACGCCTTGGCCGGTAATCTTACAGTAGATGTGATGAATGGAGTTATTGCTCAAGATAAAGATGGAAAAGATGTTTATTTGAAAGACATCTGGCCATCAAACCAAGAAATCGCTGATGCAGTTAATACTCATATTTCAAGTGAGATGTATAAGAAGAGATATGCCAACGTTTTTGATGGGGATGACAAATGGAGAGCAGTAGATGCTCCAACTGGTGAGATGTATGACTGGGATCCAAAGTCGACATATATCAGAAACCCAACTTTCTTTGAAAACATCAAAGAAGGTGTGAAAGCTGAATTCTCTGTTGAAAATGCCAGATTACTAGCGGTACTAGGTGACTCAGTGACAACTGACCATATTTCACCTGCTGGTTCAATTTCTAAAGGTTCTCCAGCTGCGACTTACCTCGAGGCCAATGGAGTTGCCAGACAAGACTGGAACTCTTATGGCTCAAGAAGAGGTAACCACGAAGTTATGATGAGAGGAACTTTCGCCAACATCAGAATCAAAAATGAAATGGTTCCAGGTGTTGAAGGTGGTTATACCAAGCACATCCCAAGTGGTGAGCAAATGGCGATCTACGATGCGGCAATGAAGTACAAAACAGAAGGTACTCCTCTTGTCGTTGTAGGAGGTAAGGAATACGGAACAGGTTCTTCTAGAGACTGGGCAGCAAAAGGAACTATTCTTCAAGGTGTAAGAGCTGTTATTACAGAAAGCTTTGAAAGAATTCACAGATCAAACCTGATTGGTATGGGTGTCATGCCACTTCAATTCCAGAATGGTGAAAGTAGAAAAACTTTCTCTCTCGATGGAACAGAAACAATCACATTGAAGCCATGTGGAGCACTTGCTCCTAAGATGGAATTTGATCTGACTGTAACCAAAGCTGATGGATCTACTCAGACTACTAAAGTTCTTTCAAGAATTGATACTGAAGACGAACTGAACTACTTCACAAATGGTGGTATTCTTCAGTACACGATCAGAAAATTGAAATAATCAGTTTTTACATTTGATAAAAGAAAGGCCCGGAAAATCCGGGCCTTTTTTGTGATGTTTATTTTCTTGGAAGTCTGGGAGCTTTGAGATTGGGCTTTTTTGACTTGTCGAATTTGAGTGGCGGATTCTTTTTAAGATCGGCCATTGCCACACTGATTGCCTTATCGAGTTGTGGATCAAGTCCTTTCGCCCAGTCTTGAGGCTTGATGTCGATTTCAATATCAGGATCAGTTCCATAGTTTTCAACGTCCCAGCCAACATCTTCAAACCAGAAACTGAATTCCGGTTGACTGGTCCAGGTTCCGTCATTCAATTCATAACGAGGCCAGATGCCAATAACTCCACCCCAAGTTCTCTTTCCTACAAGTTTTCCCAAACCTAGGAGTTTGAAAGAGTGAGAGAAAATGTCTCCATCACTTCCTGCATATTCGTTGGTTAGACAAGTGATACTCCCAGGTACAGCGTACATTGGATAAGGATCATGTCCATAATGTCTTGTTTCATCAAAACCAATAATTCTTTGTGAAAGGTAGCGAAGAATTAATTGAGAGACGGCACCACCTCCATTGTACCTGACATCTACAACGAGTCCTTCCTTTCTGAACTCCGAAAGATAATTTCTGAAGAATTCTGAAAAGCCGAACATACTCATATCAGGGATGTGAACATAGCCTATCTTCCCGCGGGATTTCTTGTGTACATAGGCCTTGTTCTTTTCGACCCAGTCTCTATAAGCAGGGAGTTCATTTGAAGCAATGGACTGAACCACAACATCTTCAAGGTCTTTCTTTCCCTTGCGTTTTACAGCGAGATTTACATTGCGAAGGATCTTTCCATCCAAGAATTCATACATGGAGTTTGGATTTTCAAAGGCCTGACCATCGACTTCATAGATCATGTCACCTGGCTGAAGTTCAACGCTGGTTGCTGTCAGTGGAGATCCAAATCCAACGATCCAGCTGTCTCCTCTGAAAATTTGTTCGATCTTCATCGCCTTTTCTTTAGAATCCCATTTAAAGCTGGCACCCAGTTTTGCATTGAGATTGGAGACATCTCTTCTAGAGTAGTCTCCTCCAAATTCGTAACAATGGCTGGTTCCCAATTCTCCTTGCATTTCCCACATGAGATCTGAAAATTCTTTTCGCGAATTGACCCTGTCAAGAAGTGGAAGGTACTTCTCATAGACGCCAACCCAATCAATTTTAGACATGTCAGGTGTCCAGAAGTTTTCACGTTGGAGGATCCAAGCTTCTCTGAACATCTGTCTCCATTCCTGTCTGGGATGTACTCTGAACTTGATGCGAGACAGATCCACCCAGCCATCTTTTTTATTGAAATCGTCACCTGAAGTAGGTTTGGCATCACTTTGGAAAAGTCTTAGCTCGTCGTTACTTTCAACAAGTAAGTATTTTCCGTTGCCTGAAAGACTCCAACCTCCAACGTCTTTTTGCATTGTCGTTGATTTTCCGCTCTTGAATTCATAGGAGCATAGATCTAGAACTTCTTCGGCCCATCTCATTTTAAGAGGGTTGTAAGCGCTGACTTCTCCTTTGACGAAAAACAAATGGTCTTTTGTGACCATCAGGTCGTGATAAGTGTTCAAAGCGAGGGGAAGAGGCATGATTCTGTCATCAATACCATCGAAGTCGATATGAATCGGCTTGGGAGCGTCTTTTTTGTCGTCTTTCTTTTTTGTTTTTTTCTTGGTCGTTTTCTTTGCATTCTTCTTAGTGTTTTTCTTTGTGACCTTGTTAGTTTTCTTTTTGGTCACCTTCTTTTTGTCATCTTTCTCCTCCTCATCAGAAGTACTGTCTTCTGTTTCAAAGTCGAGGTATCTTTCAAAAAGATTTGGTGTTCCTTTCTTAAGTGAAACTACATATGGACAGGCCGCAAATGGAAAGCTCAGATCAAAGTGAATAGCAGAAGGAGTTGGGTGAAACTCTCGATTTCCAATAAAGAAGAGGTACTCACCGCCTGGATGAAAGACTGGATGTCCATCAAAAAGAACAGGTGTAATCAACTGTTGGGATTTCTTTGTTTTTACATTCCAGACCATGATCCCTTTGCGCCCTTTATCCTCAGCTCCTTTATAGGCGAGCCATGTTCCACAAGGTGACCAATTCACGGTTTGCATTTCAATATTTGGATTTTTCTCAATCAATGTACCGCGACCTGTTTTCAGATCCACGTACCATATCTCTGCGCGATTGTTGATTAATGCCATCGTGTAGTGGACAGGATTGATTTCGTAATCAAAGACTTTTCCCAACTCGAAATTCAGCTTCAGTCTTCTACTCTCTCCATCTTCTCTGTTAAAAATGATAATTTCTTCTTCAGTGTTCTCGTCCATGACAACAGCGATGACTTCTTCTTCATCTTTTGTGTTCACAACATAGTCAGGTCTTTTGTAGCGAACACCATGCTTGTTCCCTAGACTAGTTGGAGCACCACTCCAAGGTGGCATGACAAAGAGATTTCCTCTATTGAGAGTCAGAATCTCATCGCCTTCAGGAGCTATGCTGAAGTCCTGAAGATTTCTGTACGGAGATTCAAACTTAGGATTGGCATGAGTCCCATTGACTGGAACGATGATGTCAATCAGTTCAACTTCATTTGCGGCGAGGTCCAGTAAAAAGATTTGTGCCCCTGCTTGATAAACAATTGTTCCATCATGATGACTGAATTTTCTCACGTAGAAATCATCATGGTCGGTATGTCGAGTGATATTTTTCCCTTGGTAGTTACAAGAGTAGATATTCCCATGTCCCTCATGATCAGAAATAAAGAAGATTCTCTTTCCAATGAACTGTGGATAAGCAATATCAGAAGGAAGTTCTTTTAGGATTTCCTTGAAATTTCCTTTTCCAGCAGTATCTATCCAGACTCGTCCGACTGTTCCTCCACGATATCTTTTCCATCTGGCCGGATCTCCCATGTTGCGACAAAGAAGAACTTGCTTGTCGGGGCCATAATCAATATAGCGGGTCGGTCCAACATTAATTTGTTTGCTTTCCATTGTGTCTACATCAACCAGATAGGCGAGAGATACAGCTCTGTGAAATGTATGATCAGTTGTGAGAATGATGACATGCTTACTGTCTTTCCACCCCACAAGAGAAGTGTCACCAAAGTGTGTAAGACGTTTGGGGATTCCACCGATGGAAGGCATCACATAAACGTCACTTTGTCCGTCAGAAAGACTGACATAGGCCAGGCGATGTCCGTCAGGAGAAACTTTGGGGTTATAGCTGGCCCCCAAACTAGATGTCATTCTGTGAGCGACTTCATCATAGAGGTCAACTTTCCAAATATCGTCATCGGTATGAAAATAGATATGGTTTTCGAAGAGATCTGGCGACTGTAAGTAGGCACTCATAATTATTCCTTCCCTGAATTAAACTTTGATTTTCAATGATAATGGACTTGAGGTAAGTGGGTAAGACTAAAGTTTAACTACTTGATTGACCTTGTGTGTCTAAAAAGGCATAATTCGCCTCGAGGAATTCATATGATTTATTTAGACAATGCAGCAAGTACCGCCGTGGACCCAGAGGTTCTCGAAGTCTTGGTTGATGCTTCTAAAAAATACTTTGCCAACCCTTCTGCGGCCCACCGCTTGGGAAAAGAACAGCGAAAGCTGATCGATCAAGCACGCACTCGAATTCTCTCCCGTTTGGGTGCCCCTGATGGTCAGCTGGTTTTTACCAGTTCTGCCACCGAGGCCAACTCGACATTGATTTTTGGATTAGGCCTAGAGAGCGGTGATGAAATCCTCTATAACAAGGCCGACCATCCTTCGATCGTAGCTGCTATCGAGTCATTGGCGGAAAGAGGAATCGTTGTCACTGCTGTCAGTAATCGCGACGATGGGCTTTGGAATCTCAATGACTTTGCTGAAAAACTTTCTCAAAAAACACGTTTGGTATGTCTTTGCCATGTAAATAATCAAACAGGGAGTTTGCAACACGTTCGAAGAATTGCTGAACTACTTAAAGAATATCCAGATTGTCATTATCATCTCGATGGGATGCAAGCGCTTGGAAAAGTAGAAGTCAATCTTGATGAAATAGGTGTTGATTCATATAGTATCGGTGCACACAAAATTTATGGGCCGAAAGGAATAGGTGCTCTATATCTTCGCGAGGGAGTAACTGTTTCTCCATTGTTGATTGGTGGAAGCCAGCAGAATGGACTACGAAGCAGCACAGAAAATACACCACTGATTTTAGCATTTGATAAGGCCATTGAGATCATTTCAGAGAGAAGGGAAGCTATTTACAATAATTGTACCAAGCTCAATCTGTTGATCAGAAAACGACTGGCCGAACATGAAACCATCTCAATCACATATGGACAGGAAGAAACTGTTCCTCATATTGTGATGATGAAAGTTGATGGAATCAGCTCCGATATCATTCTACGCCACATGGAAGAAGAAGAAATCTATCTTTCCTCAGGGAGTGCTTGCAGCAGCAAGATCAAAGGCTTCAATCCTGTCCTTGATGCACTTGGGATTCCTGAAAAAAATCATAAATTTTATCTCCGAGTTTCTTTTGGAAAGGGTAATACAGAATCTGAAGTTGAAAAGTTCTGCTCTTATCTTGTTGAAACCATCGACGACTTGAAAGGTTTTCTCTCATGATTGAATATAGAACGATTGCATTACTTGTTGATGAACTCTGGCTTAAAGGTAAGAACAGAGGTTCATATTTCAGAGCTTTGAAAGAAAACGTCGAATTGACTTTGAAGGCCTGGCATAAGGCCAAATTTCGTCTTGTCATCGAGTCTCAAAGACTTCTAATCAGGTCCGAAACTCCATTTTCTGATGAGACAATGAAAGCGATTGCAAAAACTCCAGGCCTACAGGAATTGATTCCTGTAAGAGAAATTCCTTTGGATTATGACAGACTTCTCGAGCCAATTCTTGAAGAGCTGGCAAGCCATGAAAGAGAAGGTTTCACTTTCAAAGTAGAAACCCTAAGGTCTTTCAAGAAGTATCCAAAAAACAGCATGGAAATTTCCAGGCATATGGGACATTTGATATTGAATGCCAGACCTGACCTGAAAGTTGATGTGAAGAAGCCAGAAGTTCAGGTAAACATTCGTGTGCTTCCGGATCATTTTTATATCTCCACCAGGTGTATTAAGTCTCCAGGTGGCTTACCAGTGGGAACCAATGGAAGTCTTGTCACCATGTTAAGTGGGGGATTTGATTCTCCGGTGGCCAGTTATCTGATGTCGAAAAGAGGTTGTTCGCAGACATTTGTTTTTTATTACGCTTATCCATTTGTTGGAGAAGAAGTAAAAGACAAGATCATCGAGCTCGCCAAAGTGCTTGCCAGTTATCAGTCTGGATGCAAACTCTGGATTGTTCCTTTTGGAAAAGTTCAAAAAAAGATCGCCAAAACTTGTCGTGAAAATTATCGAACCAGCTTTTTTAGAAAGTTTATGGTCGACTGTTCAAATCTACTTTGTGAGAGGATTGGAGCAGATGCTCTGCTTACAGGTGACTCCTTAGGTCAAGTTAGTAGTCAGACCATTGGTAATATTTCGTTGATTGACCAAACAAGTCGTTATCCAATCCTGAGACCTTTGATCGGTTTCAATAAAAAAGAGACTATTGCACTCGCCAAACAAGTTGGAACTCACGATATTTCAGTCATTCCTCATGATGACGCCTGCTCCATGTTTGCTCCTAAATATCCCGTGATTAGGCCAAAGAATGATTATTGGCATGAATACATTGAAGAGCATGACTTCACAGAAGACTTGAACGCTGCTCTGGATCAGTCTGAAGTGTATCGCATTGGAGTAAACGGAATGTTAACTTCTTGTGAAATTTACTGATCGGCCCTACTCAAACAGCCTGATTTCTTTTACTTATTAAAATGGTCGGGCTAGGGCGCGTAAGTCCTTAATTTCACCCTTTTTTCCCCCCTTAGTCGGCCGTATCATATAAAGATACGTATCTGTCGATCAGATACCAAAGTTACTATTTCACGGAGTTAAAATGAGAAAGTTTTTGGTTTTCCTTTTGTTGTTATCACTGGCCCAGTTTCAAGCTGTTGCGAAGGGACCCAAGGAAAAAGTTCAGCCTGATCCGCGTAAAGATAAAGTGCTCGGAATGCTCATTAAAAGTGCTCTAGAAAATTATCATTATAAATCATTGACCATTAACGATGAAGTTTCACGCAAGGCCTTTGATGAATATCTAAAAAGAGTTGATTACGGAAAACAGTTTCTTTTGAAAAGTGATGTAAAGAAACTTGAAAAGTTCAGATCACAAATGGATGACCAACTTTCTGATGGCAAGCATACTTTGATTGAGCTTACTCAGCAGATCTTGGATAAACGTGTTGATCAAGCAGACAAGTTTAGAGAGGAGTTCTTCAAAAAAGAATTTGATTTCTCAAAGAAAGAAGAACTTGAACTTGATCCTGAAAAGAGAAAGTGGACTTCTACTGAAAAAGAAATGAAAGAGCATTGGAGAAAGATCTTCAAAAATTATACATTGACTCGTTATCTTGCGATTATTGATGAACAAAAAGAAGACGACAAAGACGACAAAGAAAAGAAAAAGAAGAAAAAAGAGAAGAAGCTTACTGACGCAGAAATGCGAAAAGAAGCTCATGATAAAATTAATAAGAAGTACAAAAAAATCTTTAAGCGACTACATGAAAGAGACCACGTCGATTACATGGAATCTTTCGTCAATGCTATTGCGAATATCTATGATCCACATACAACCTATATGCCTCCGAAAAGAAAAGAAGATTTCGATATCGATATCTCAGGTTCTCTCGAGGGGATTGGAGCAGTCCTGTCTGAAGATGGTGATTACATCAAGGTTGTGAGTATTGTTCCAGGTGGAGCAGCTTGGAGAGGCAAGGAACTTGAAGTCGACGATGTCATCCTTCTTGTGAAAGATGAGTTTAAGGCCAAAGAAGGTGTTGACCTCGTTGGTATGGGTGTTGGTGAAGCTGTTCGATTTATTAGAGGTAAAAAAGGATCAGTGGTAAAGCTGACAGTAAAGAAATCTGATGGATCTCGTAAAACAATTGCCATTACAAGGGACAAGATCAAGATCGCTGCTAGTTATTCCAAATCAAGTGTAATTACACATAAGAAACTTGGATTAAAGGTTGGTTACATTACAGTTCCTAAGTTCTATCGTGACTTCGGAGGCGGTGGGCGTAACTGTACAGATGACGTAAGAAAAGAGCTCGAGAGAGTAAAAAAACAGAATGTAGATGCAGTCATTCTTGACCTTCGTAATAACGGAGGGGGGGCCCTCGAAGATGCCAGACAAATGTCAGGACTATTCATTAAAGAAGGACCTATCGTACAGATCAAAGACCACAAGCAAAAAATTGATGTTCTTAGAGATAACGATACAAGTGTAGTTTATGACGGACCTTTGATTGTCATGACTAATAGATTCTCAGCTTCGGCTTCAGAAATTCTTGCTGGGGCCATGCAGGATTATGGAAGAGCTGTCATTGTCGGTGGAGAGTACTCTCATGGAAAAGGAACAGTACAGGCCGTTCTCGACTTGAATCGTAATCCAATTGCTGCCATGTTTGGAGAAGCAGGTATGGGAGCATTGAAAGTGACCATTCAAAAATTCTATAGAGTAACAGGTGCCTCTACACAATATAAAGGTGTAACACCAGATATCATTCTTCCAGATCCAATGGGATATACCAAGAGTAGAGAGAAAGACCTCGAATACTCTTTGAAATGGGATAAGGTCAAGCCTTTGAATTTCACTCCATGGAAAAAAGGCGCATATGATCTTTCTCTTCTTAAGAAGAGAAGCCAAGAGAGAATCAAAAAATCCAAGAAGTATCAGATGATCGAAAAGTCAGTGAACTATCTGACAGAAAGAAGAGAAGATACACTAGTGAGCCTTAATCTTGATACAGTTCTTAAGGAAGATGAAGAAAATGCCAAGATGACCAAACAGCTCAAAGTTGAAGATGAGAACAAAGAGATTCTTGTTTCGAACTTTGAAAAATCTCTTAGAGGAAATATTGATATCAAGAAAGAAGATGAAGACCATTGGAAAGAGGATTTCAAAAAGTCCAAAGAAGAATGGGTGAAGCAACTCAGAACAGATGCAGGACTTGAAGAGGCCCTTTACATCATCGATGACATGGTCAAAATCAACAAAGGTCAGAAGTTGGTGGGAGTCTCCAAGTAATGCTTGATACCGATGAGATGGAAAGAGTCATCACCAAACTCGAAACACTTGAAGATGAGGAGCTGGCCGTACAGCTCCTTAAAGAACTAAACGACAAGACTAAGGCACTTGGTGATTTGATCATGAATCGTGATCAGGAGCTTGATAACGATATCTGGAAACAGAAATGTGATGAAGCAAAAGAACAAGTGGATGAATTGTTGGAAAAAATAGACCGTCTTTAATAAAAGGTTTTGAATGTCAGATGATCATGATGATGATGACCTAACTTCCACTATTACCGCCAAGGTTGATAAAGAATACCTTGAAAAACTCCAAAAGCAGCGTGAAGAATCTGAACGTCCCGTTTCAGCCAGAGCTCAAAAGGCCAAAGAACGTAAAGAGGCCCTCTCTCTTGAAAGACAAGCACACCCAGGTGAGAGAAAAAGACGAGAAAAATCTAAAGAAGACATTGCCAAAGAAAAAGAAGATGAGGCGAGTAACCTCAAAATTGCAACACCTGCTCAAAGAGTATTGGGAGGGGCCGTGGACCTCGCCATTACTGGAGCAATGTACATGGCCGCCAAAAATGAAAAGGCCATGCTGATGACTGAAGAATTTCTTTTTAAAGCACTGGAAGCAGCAGGTAACATCAAACTGGAACTTTCAGACACCATTCTTGACTATATGTTGATTTCAATGAATTTCATTGCCTTATATTTCATCGTTCAGGTTTGCGTGACATGGATCATGCAAAAAAGTATTGGAAAGATGGTGGCCGGTACGCATCTTGTTTCATTTGAAGCCGATAAAGTGGGACTTTTTCAAGCCATCAAGAGAGAAATGATCTTGAAACCTCTTGGAACAGCATTGCTGATTGGTTTTATCATGCCATTTTTCAGCGATGACAATGAATCGTTCCACGATAGATTTGGTGGAACGATCGTCGCCAAAGATCGAAAATAATTCTATTCAATAAGAAGTTTTTGAATAAAGTCGGATTCACTCGTTGCCGCCTCAGTTGCAACTTCTTTACTGATCTTCCCAGCTTGATAAAGTTCCATGATGTGCTGATCGAATGACTGACTTCCACTACTTTCTTTGCCTTTACCTTGCTGGATGATGGAGTTGATTCTGGCAATGGGTTCTTCTCCAAGGATACATTCACGGATCCCCGGAGTATTCACCATGATTTCTTGGGCAATGACGATATTTGTTTTCTTGTTACCTTTGAGCATCCTTTGACTGATAGTTGCTTTAAGGTTTTCAGCAAGTCGCTTTCTCACATCTTCCTGTTCTTCAGGCGGGAACATGGAAATGATTCTACCGATTGTTGTAATCGCATCTGTGGTGTGGACTGTAGAGAGAACCAGGTGTCCAGTTTCAGCTGCTTTCAAAGCTGTTGAAATGGTTTCTGGATCTCGCATCTCCCCAATCAGAATGACGTCAGGGTCTTGTCTCAAAGAGGCCCTCAGGGCCGATGCAAAGTTCGGAGTATCAACTCCAATTTCTCTTTGAGTGATTCTTGAATATTCCTGAGAGTGAACGTATTCAATCGGATCTTCAATTGTAACGATATGGGCATGTCTTTTTTTGTTGATGTAATTGATCATGGCAGCAAGCGTGGTACTTTTACCAGAGCCGGTAGCTCCTGTTACGAGAACCAAACCTCTTTTACTGAGTGCAATTTTTTTCAATACAGAGCTGAATCCCAATTTGTCGAAAGTCGGAATCTCTGTCTTTACGATCCTCAAAATGATTCCAAGAGACTTGTTGTAAATGAAAGTATTGAACCTTAGCCGGCAGAGACCTTCAATGTCATAACTTCCATCAAGTTCATTGTATTGAGTGAACTTTTCGAATTTCTTTCGGGTAAGGATTCTAGCCAGATCAGTAACGTCTTCGAGTGTGAAATTTTTAGTTTGGACAGGAACCAAATCACCCCTGATTCTTAGACAAGGAGGCTCATTTGTTCTGATGTGAACGTCACTGGCACCATGGTCAACGCCTACTTTAATCAAACTTGCGAGGTGCTTCTCCTGAAATGCCATTTTTTGTTCTCCTATTTCACTTGAACTTTATCGACACTGATAAATGCATTATTCACGCGGTAATTTCTAACCCACTTTTCAGTCAGACAACCATGACCTCCTCGGCCCCAGCCTTCACCCCAACTATTCGCTGTAATGAAGCAGACTTTTCCTTCATCTTGCATCTTGGGGGGGAGTTTCATATAGCCGACCAGTACAACAGCATGTCCACCTGCATGAGAATCCATTTTACCTCTTTTCAGTGAATCCTTGTAGGTAATGAGGCCTTCATTCTCATAAAAGTTTGGAGTCAGTTTGAATCCTGCGATGACCGGTCTGTTTATGCTTAGTGCATTGTAAATACCATTTACAGTTTGGAGTTTTGTATAGGCCGAAACCTTTGCAACCCCTTGTTGGCATGGGAGCTTCATTGGGATTTGAGTTTCATTTCCCGATATTGAGGTTGAAATATACGGACAAGATGATTCAAGTGGAATATCAGGCTCACTGCTTGAGCGACTTCTATCAAAACCTTTTCTGACCCAGCTTCCCCTGTTATTACAAGGAGAGTATTGGCATTCAGGTTTACTGGAATAATAAAAATACTGCTCAGAAAGATCCATTGCTTTGTTCATGGATGCCAAGACAACTTCGATTGCCCTGACCCCAGCAAATGAGGCACAGGTCGGCCTTCTTCCTTGGTCTCTGATATTGACATCAAGACTATATGGAATCACGTGATAATCACTTTTAACTGCTTTAGAAAGGGGACGTTTGAGATTCCTTTTTGAAATAACAATCGAAGGGGACTCAAATGAAATGGTGTTTTCTTTGTATTCAGGAAGGTCCTTTTGAAATTGTTTTCTGGCCTCTGCCCATTTTTGATAGGTTTCCTGAATTTTGGATTTCCAGTCAGATAAGTTTTGATCTCTTTTCTTTTTCAGTTTTGCCAATTGGTTAAGGTATTTACCTTTCATTGACGTATCATCGTATTCATCTTGATCAATATTGTGACGTTCATCGATATCTTTATCTCTTTCTTCCTGATTTCTTTTTTTCAATGCCTCTCTATTTTTCTTGAGCATTTCCTGAATCTTTCTTTGACCAGGAGTGAGAGTTTTTTCAGGTACTGCTGCTGGCGTTGGTGTTGGAACCTTTACAACTTTTTTGGCAGTTGGAACTGGCTTTGGCTTCACTGTTGGTATGGGTTGAACATCTGGAGCAGGTGGCTCTGGTGTAACAGTAGGCTCAGGAAGTGGAATGACGGCCTCATGACCCGCACTTTCCCAAAGTGAGTTGATCACGATCTTTCCATGATCACCTAGGTCCTTCCCGGCCGCTGGAACAACAGTTTCGAGCGCCCAGGCGGGATGAGAAAGGAGAATAAGAAGGGGAACAAGTACTTTCATGACTCTTCCATTGTAATTTTGGTTTCCTGAGATTTTATATTTATTTGAGGGACAAATAAAGAGATGTCGCGAAGTGTAATTCGAGTTTAAAATCCGATCAAGATACTCTATATTGGAATGATGAATAAAAAACTTCTTATCATTCGTTTTTCGAGTTTTGGTGACATCGTTCAGTCGATGAGTGTTCTTCGACCATTGAAAAACAGATCACCAGAGTCGGAGATTCACTGGCTGACGAGAAGTGAGTTTTCAAATTTGGTTTCACTTTCTCCTCATGTTGATCGCGTCATCTCATTTGATAAAAATTCAGGTCTCCTGGGGTTGATAAAGCTTGGGTTTCAGTTGAGGGCAGAAGGTTATGATCTGATTTATGATGCCCACAAGAACACGCGTTCCGCGATCCTAAGATGGATCTTTCTAGGTATGAATATCGTGATGAGGCCAAAAAGTCGCTGGAAACGTATATTACTGTTCACTTTCAGGATCAATAAGTTTCCTTGGCCCTTTAAAGGAATGGAAAGTTATCTCTCACCGTTGAAATTAACTGCAGAAAACCTTCACCAAGAGTGGAGATTTTCTGATGAAACCAAAAACAAAGTCGATCAACAGGTTGGAGAAAATTTTGTTTGCTTGGCACCTTCAGCTGCTTGGGAAATGAAACGCTGGCCGTTGGATCATTGGAAAGAATTGATCAGACTCAAATCTACAACTAGGTTTGTGGTTCTAGGTGGGCCTGCTGATACTTTTTGCGACGAGCTTGTTGAGGTGGCGCCTGATAGAGTTTTAAACCTTGCTGGAAAGTTATCAATAATTGAAAGTTGTTATGCAGTTTCAAAGGCCAATGCCCTTGTTTCTGCAGACACCGGATTGATTCATGTTGCAGATATTCTCGGTGTGAAGGGACTTTCATTAGTTGGACCTACTGCATTTGGTTTTCCGACTAATACAAATATTGAAACACTTGAAGTGGATTTGCCTTGTCGTCCTTGTACAAAAGATGGAAGAGGTGACTGCTCACAGGAAGTCTGGCAGAAATGTATGGTCGATATCAGGCCGGATACTGTTTCATCCAAATTGTAGTTTATTTTTTCTTGAGAAGGTCTTTTCTCATGTCCCATAGAAGGTGAGAAATATAGGGTCTTCGAATCTCTTTAGTGGCAATCATCAATAGCTTGGTGATCTTCAGGTTAGAGGCATCTGAATAAAGAAGAATCATCAACTCCTGAATATAATTAGTGTTTAGTGTGATGTAGTTGTCAGTACCTACTCCAAGTCTAACACCTTTTTTCTCCCACCAACTGAACGGATGATCTTTGTAGTCAGGAAAACATCCAGTCAATTTCAAGTTGGAAGAGGGAAGTGCAACAAGACTCACTTGTTTATTGATCATCCGATTTAGGACATCGTGCTGATAGTGTTCTACTTCTCTTGCTGTATGAAATTTCGTTTTGATAAAACTTCTTTCTTCTTCATCAGTGAGAGGTTCACCAGTCAGAAGTTTTTCTTTTACAATATTGTCATGCCAATCCATATCCTGAAGTTCATCATAGAGTTCAGTCTTTTTTGGTATTGGTTCTTTGTGACGATTACATTCGATCGCACGCTGATAAAGCCTGTGATAGTAATAATTGGGATTGATACCTAGTGACAAACCATGTTCGAGAGTATCGATATGCCAGATGTTCATGGCATTATCCACAGACTGTACACCTTTTCGCAGACACTTCCAGGTTTCACCATGGTGAGATCGAATCCTAAAACCATTGTATTGAAGCTTTCTAAGTCCAGCTTTCATTTCTTGAAAGTGAGCTTTTCTGTAGAGCCCTTTTTCGTCACCTACAGTATCAACCTCTTTTATGTAGGCACCAACTTCCGGCCTCTTTTCTTTGATTTCAAGAATCTTGTTCACTTGTTCAAGAAAGTGAGCTTCCTTGGAATCAAAATTTTGTCCGTCAAAAAAGCTGGCTTCTTTTCTAAAACTTGGAGAGAGGACAAAGTCAAAAGGCGGGTATTCTTTTTTAAACTTCATGAAGCCTTCATAAAGTCCATAGACCACATCTTCCTCGGAAACATCTTCGGTTCCTGGAATTTGCTCTTTTGAGTCGTTGCTTGCTCTACTCAAAGTGAATTTCAATCTGATTTTTCCAACGTTGTATTTTTCGTAAAGTTCTTTAGCCATATGGTAAGCAGCGTCCACATGGGCCTTCTTGTCTACCAGAATGAGTTTCGCCAGATATAGAATTCGAAGATAAGTCATGAACTCTTCGCCTTCTTTCAATACAATCAGGTTTTCAACATCTTCAACACTGGTTATAGGGATTGAGTCTTTCCCGTAGACCTCAACAATTTTAGCTTCGTATACTTTTTTGTTTTTTCCATTGAGTAGTTTTTTCAGTCTTGGAAAGATGAACTCAGCTGAAAGACTTCCTGTGAGATGTATATGTTCTTCGTGATAGGGAAGAGGAAAGCTTTTGAAGAAATTAAAGAAAGCTTCACTCATTGGATGTCCAAGAAGTGTATTGATGTCAGCCTCATCTCTTTGAAATGCAGAAACGAGAGTTTTAAACTCCTGAATGGATTTTTCAAGAGTGTGATTGTCCTTGATTTTTGGAGACAAGCTAAGGAGTTCAAGAGTATCGTCGAGATTGATACCGTTGGTTTCACTTATTATATGAATCAACTCAAAAGTGAGTTGTTCTATCACATCCTGTTTTTGATTGGGCATGATTATTCCTTGTCTATATGATCAAGTATAATATGGTAAGCCTCTTGAATCACGGCGAAGTTTTCACTGGCAATCTTTTCCATGTCAGGAGAAAGACCTTTGGAAGCAAGCCTGTCGGGGTGTTTGAGTTGAGCAAGTTTCTTGTATCTCTTTTTCACATCCGCTTTTTCCGGATTTTTCCCAAGTCCCATGATCTTGAGGGCCCCTCTGAGGTCTTTCTTGTTTTTTAATGGGGGAATTTTGGTCAAGCTTTCAAATAAACTTGCTTGATCTTCAATCATCTTCATCAATGTCGGACCATTGATGAATCGTTTTCCATCAGCTCCAATACATAAAATGTGACTACCTTTTTCGAGGTCTGCCGGAGTTAACTGAGTGACCTTGGGAACAGTTCCTGTGAGTATTTTTTTGATGAGATCTTTCACACTTCCCTTGGCAGAACTGGTGACCATGTAGTCAATAGCATTGATGATCGACTTGGGTTGCATGCCATGTCTGGACGCAATTTTTTTCGTCAATGCTCCATCTCCACTTTTGGCTTCATCTATTAAAATGTTGATAAGGATTTTGACGACCAGGGCTTCTCTCACTTCTTCGTATGTAGGGAGCTCAGGTTTATCCAAAGAAAGAGCAACTTCTCTGTTGATGAATGAATTGATGTGCTTGGAAAGCAGTGAAAGTTCCGGCTCTCTTCCAATTTTCCCACCAACCAGCTTATTGATCTCTTGAAACTGGGGGCCTTCTCCCCATTGACCGTTCCCAATGAGTTCCATCATTTTTTTTGCGCTTTCTTTTTTAGCTTCATCTCCGCCACTTTTTGAGAGGGCTTCGAATTCAAGAGTGTAGAGTTCCTCAGTCTTGGTTTTAAATCTTCGGCCAGCACCTGCTCCCGGAGTGATCGCTTTACCTGTTGCCTTGGTTTCACCTCTTCGAAGCATGGCCTCTTTGGTACGAATCATTGCGTCTAAGTCGTTTTTCCTTTGGTTTTTCTTTCCAAGGAAGTTCTCCCTGATGAAATCCCAGATTATCGGACCAAAAGTCTTGATGACAAAATAAAGGGCCACTGTGTAGCCGATGGATTTCAGCGCGACGTCCAAATTAAGCTTTATAAATACTCCACAATGAGAGGGGTTGCTTGTATGATTTAATTCTACCATCACAAAAGGTGCTCAACCATGGGGAAATGGTCCCTCTCAAAATTGGTTCTCCCATTGAAGGTGAACTGGAAGATTTCCAGAAATTCATCTACAGAAAAGATCAACTTCATTATTGTTCATGATGATGAGGGTTATACAGGAACGGGAGAAACGGCCTTCAATGTCAGATATGGAGAGTCGGTTACATCTATTGAGGATAGCTTTGAATCTTTTTTGAAAGTCATTGAAGAAAAAACTTTCGAATCATTTACAGAATTTTCAAACTTCCTGGATGAAGTTATTTTGCCGAACTCTCTTCGTTTTGGAATTGAATGTGCTTGGTTGGATTGGTTGGAAAAGAAATCGGGAGTGCCTAAAGCTTCACTTTTAAACTTGAACCCACCGGAAGAAGTCCCAACTTCATTCAGTATTCCAATTTTGGAGTCAGAAGAGGTTGAAGACTATATCAGCAAGTTTGATTTGAATCGTTTTCGATCAATAAAACTTAAAGTTTCTGGTCTGGAGTCTCTTCCTCTCGCGAAAAGAGTGTTTGAGCTGACGTCTGCTGGAATTCGAATTGATGGTAACGAAGGCTTTTCTTCTGCCGAGGAATTATCTGGATTTTTGAATCAGCTTCCCGCAGAGAGAATTGAATTTATCGAACAACCACTTCCTTCAACGATGAATCATGAGCAGGGGCTTTTAAAAGGAAAGTATCCTTTTCCCTTTGTTGCAGATGAAAGTCTCACCAACGAAAAAGTTACTTCGGAAATCGCTGATTGCTTTGATGCTGTCAATATCAAGCTTATGAAGTCGGGCTCCATACTCCATGCCCTTGAACAAAAAAAACAGGCCCTGGATTTGGGACTCAAGCTGATGCTCGGTTGTATGGTCGAAACAAGCCTAGCTATCAGTTACGGTATACTTCTTGGAGAAGATATTTCTTGGTTTGATCTTGATGGATTTCTATTACTCGAAAAAGATCCGTTTGCTCTCGTTGAAGAGACAAACGGAGTTCTTAGAAATAAAGTCTGATTTGAAATTCGTATCTTGAGTACTTTGGAGTATTTCTCCCATTGACCATGGTTTTGGCCTTGAAGTCGATAAATCCCGGAGCTGCAAATATTCCTTTCTTGTACAGGTTTACAGTTGAAAGATTTGCACCTAGCCCTAGCATATGCGTTTCAAAGTCTGAATTGATACCAAGTATTCTGTTGGCTTCAGTGTACTGAGAATCATAAGTGGCCACACCTTGGTGCTCAAAATCATATCTGGCCTCTGTGGAGAACCAGTCATTCCAATGCCAAGTACTACTTGCCATGTATGTGATTCTGTTTCCAAGTTTTTCATGGAAGTCACCCTTGTTTGCTGAAAGAGTGAAATCTTCATCTTCAGGAATTCGAAGAGTTTTAGTTGAAGCAAGTTGGTAGGTATATCTAAGTGAAGTATCAAGATCCAATTGTCCCTTGAAGAAAGTGATACCTCCACCAAACTCACCAAAAATATCAAATTGACCATCGCCAAAACCAACATCTTGTAGAATGTCTGGATTGTCGACTCGACCAGTAGGAAGTACAACACCGCCTGAAACAGCAAGACCCATGTCCAATTCATCTGTCAAACGATAGAGAGTTCCAAGTTCAATGTCACCGAAACCTGTTCCACTCCAATTTCCAATTGGCTGATAGCCAAAATTGTTCATGATGATGGACTGTAGGAGTCCTCCGTTTGCATCCGGAAAGTTCGCAGTGATTTGTGACATCAAATAGGCAGTGTCGTTGGTATTTCCATGTTTGCTCAGAATTCTTTGAACCTCAGCATAGTTGTTTGACTTGGTTCTGTTGATATTCATGCGAACGTCAGCTGACCAAAGAGGAACGATAGTAAAAAGAGTCATGTGATTGGTCAGACCGTAAGCGAAACCAAGACCTTTGACATCAACATTGGCCTCTCCTGAACCTTCGTATTCACCAAAGCTGAATGCATCATAGGCCATAGGATCAATTCTTTTAAGTTCATCAAAATAGGCACGAAGTGCAGGGTGAGCGTCTGCTACAGAAGCAGCATTGAGATCTTGTCGGATAAAGTAATCGAACTTATCTCTATTAGTACCGAAACTAGATTTGATCGTTCCTGTGTTGACCCAGCCCAAGGCCATCATCCTGACGTTTTTAGGCAGAGTTTCATAGTATGAAGCGAAGGCCGAGTGGGCCAGAACAAGAGCAAAAACAACAGTGAGGTAATATTTAAAATTTCGCATTGCAGCATATTATCTTCTTTCTCCCATGCTGTCCTACATTTGGAAAAAATTACAAAGAAAAAGAGAGCTTCTGATATCCCTAAATAACATATAAAATCAGCCACTTAGAAGGATTCGTGACAATATTCTTACATATCAGAGCTTTTCGATCTGTTTTATGGATGCTACGTTGGGCCAAGGTTTGTTCGAGGGGGAAAATTCTACAGACTATCTGTTGCCAGGTGCACAAATTTGGTAGTTTCCTCTCACGGGTAGAACCACTAACTTTCACTAAAATTTTAAGACAATCAGGACTAATGAAAAAACTTATCGTTTTTCTAGCCATTTCCACGCTCTTCATCTCTTGTGCCAAAGAGAGCATCGAGCCTGCGTTTGCACCTCAAACCTTCAAACAACAAAGGGGTGGAAAGCCAATCGTTGTTGATTATCCAATCAGAAACTTGGAAGTTGATCGTGTCGGAAATGACATCGGTGACGTTCCTGTTGTTGGTGGTGTTTTTCAAAGATTGGCCGAAGTTCTGGCAGATATTTCAATCTCAAATGATTCAGGTGTCGATGGAATGGAAGTTCCTATCGAGCCGCAGGTATTCAATGTCGCTGAACTTGATGAAGTCGATTTTGATTACATCGAATCTGTTTCTCTTCACGCTGTTAAATTGAGAGTTGCAGAGACTCTTGAGGATGCGCCAATGGGAGAGGGAGACGATGCGACTCGCGGATTGAATTTCATCAATAAAGTTCAAATCATCATGGCACTTGATCAAGTTCCGGACAATCCAAATGAAGTGGATAGAGTGAATGACGACAGACCGGATAGAGTTGTTACCAACGATGACACTGACACTGGTGAAGACACTCTTGATATTTACTCTGATACATTGGGTGATGTTCGTGATGATGTTGACAACGCTTCGACAGATGTCACTGTTCTTCGTGATGTAAATCCGACTGATGACGGAAGAGTCAGAGAAGATGAGACGAATCAGCCTATCGCCAAGAACGAAATACTAGTTCTTAGTTATGATAAAAAGAAAGACAGAGGAGCTTGCTCAGGTGATTGTATCGACATGAAGGTGCATAATCACAACTGGAAAGAGATTCTCAAGCTAAACAGAAAGTTCACTATCAAGGTCAAGCTTTTCATTGAAGGAGTGCCTAAAGAGTCATTGAAACTCGATGGTCATATCCGTTTCAGTGTTGGCGTCAATCCAGGATTCTAAAAGAGACATTTTTGCGCCCTTGCAGTTACTGCAATTCCCTATATCATAGAAATTACAAGGGAATTCAATCTTTGCGAGGTTTACGTGAAACTATCCCCGATATTTTTTATCATCTTCATTCTTACTGCCTGTTCGTCTGTAAAACCAATCAAGACAGATGAGTACTTGGAGAAACTGGATCTGGTTGAGAGTCAGCAAATTCAGATTCAAGAACCTAAGAGTTTACCGGCTAAACCGACTACAGTCGTTGAAGTCATTCAGGATTACGAGGTCCAGTCTGTCTCACACGTTCAAAGTAGTGAGCATGGAAGAGTAGAAACACAGAAAATAGTTAAAGAAGCTGTCAGAGATGAAGATCCAACTGTAGATCCAAAATCAGACCTCCATCTGACTTATATCCCAAAATATTACAAGTTCTGGATGAAGTACTTCACCAAGCGCGATAAAGCGAGATTCATGAGGCACATGAAAAATGGAGAGAAGTACAGGGAGCTGATCAAGGAAGTTTTCAGAAAGCATGGTCTACCAGAAGACCTCTATTACGTTGGTTTGATTGAAAGTGGATACAACACGAAAATCAGAAGTCATGCTGGTGCTGTTGGTCCTTGGCAGTTCATCAAAGGAACCGCTACTCGTTATGGAATGAAAGTAAATGGCCACATTGATGAAAGAAGAAACATCCATAAGGCAACAGAGGCAGCAGCTGCTTACTTCAAAGATCTCTATAATATTTTTGGTTCCTGGGAACTCGCTCTTTGTGCTTACAATGCCGGAGAGTACAGAATTATTGGTGCTATTAGAAAAGGGAACAGTAGAGATTATATTGAACTGGTTAAAAAGAAGTTGCTTCCTAAAGAAACAATTTATTATGTACCAAAAGTTGTTGCAGCAAGAGAACTCAGCGAGAATAGAAAAGAGTATGGTCTGAATGTTCAAAGACATGATGGCAAATTCTATACAGGTGCAGATCTTTTCAAAATGACCAAAAGTTTTGATCTCAAGAATATTTCAAGCAGACTGGGAGTATCATATTCAACAATGAGAGTGCTCAATCCAGATGTAAAATACAGATCAGTAAGAGCAACTAGAAGAAGACCTGTAAGTATTGTTGTTCCTGAGACCAAGATGGAGAAGATGGCCGCAATCTATCCTGAGCTAAAGACAAAAATAATTACTCGTTCAGCACCATCTAACAAGCCTGCTTATTACACGGTTCGTAAAGGAGATAATCTCTATTCGATTGCTTCAAAGTTTCGTACTTCTGTAAAAGAATTGAAGAAAATGAACCCAAAACTCAAGAGACGTGAACTTTGGGCGAAAGAGAAAATCAGAATTCCAGGTGTTCAGACTCGTATCTATATTGTAAAAAGAGGGGATAACCTTTCTAAAATCGCAAGAAAGTTTGGAACCTCTATTGGAAAAATTCTGGCCATCAATTCGTTGAAGTCCAAGAGAATCTTTCCAAGTCAGAAGTTGAGAGTTCCATCTGAGGGATGATGAACTTTGAAAATCGGTTTTGATGCCAAAAGAGCATTTCATAATTCGAGAGGACTGGGAAACTTTTCAAGAACATTGATCAGTGGTCTAGTCTCTTATCATCCAGAAAACGAATATGGCCTCTATACTCCTCCCATCAAAAATAAACTCTTTGAAGAGTGGGGGGAGAGTCTAGAAACCAAAGGTAATGTAACAATTTACTCACCAACAGATGGGATCATGAAGAGTCTTCCCTCACTTTGGCGCTCAGTTATGTTATCCAAGGATCTGGCAAAGACTAGTCTCGATATCTATCATGGATTGAGCCATGAGCTTCCTCCTGGAATAGAAAGACTTGATCTGAAGTCCGTAGTGACTATACACGACCTCATTTTCATGAGATTCCCAAAATATTTTCCTTGGGTAGACAGACAGACCTACAAGTGGAAATTCTCACATTCCTGTGAGAAAGCAGATCATATTGTTGCGATTTGTAATCAAACCAAACGGGATCTGATTAACTTCATGAATGTTCCTGAAGAAAAAATTACGGTCCTCTATCAGGCCATCGATCCTCAGTTTTACGAATTATGGGAACAGAACAAACTTCTAGATCACAGGGAGCGCTACGCTCTCAAGAGACCATACATTTTACATGTTGGTGCACTTGAAGAAAGGAAGAATGCTTTAGCGCTGATCAACGCATATGCATTTCTTGAAGAGAACAAAGAGTATGACTTGATACTAATTGGTCATGGCAAGGCCTATAAGGAAAAAGTGGAGAAGCGTATTAAAGAACTTGGCATGAAGGATAGAATCAGAATCATGGGACATGTACCTTTTGCTGATCTTCCAGGTTTTTATCAATCTGCTTCTCTTTTTGTATGGCCGTCCTTTTTTGAAGGCTTTGGCTTACCTATTGTAGAGGCGCTCTTTAGCAAGTGTCCTGTCATCACCTCCAAAGGAAGCGTGTTTCCAGAGTCTGGTGGAGAAAAAACCATTTATATCGATCCAAACAATCCGGATGAGATCAGAAAAGAAATCAAAAAAGTTCTTGGAAGTGAAAGTTTGAGATCAGAAATGATTGAGGCCGGATATAAACATGCTCAGCAATTCACAGTGAAAAATACTTCTGACAAGTTGAACGCATTTTATCGAAGTATTCTTTGAGTTCTCTGTGAGAATTCATCCTACTTGTTAGTAATTAACGATAAATTTGTCAGTTCATACTTCTTTAAATTATCGAGGAGGGTGACGACTCGATCGTACTTCACGTCTTTATCAATTCTGAGTTCGAGTGGAGTTGACTTGTCCGAAATAGGCTTTAGGTAAGTCTCAATCTCTTCAAGAGTTGTCTTATTTCCATTGAAGGCAACCTCAGTTGAACTGAGTTCGATAATGACAATCTGCTTCGCTTTAGTCGTCTCTTCACCTTTACTGGTTTTTGGAAGATTTAAAAGAAGAGCAAGTTCATCTTTTTTGAATACAGTTGAAACCATGAAAAAGATCAGAAGAAGAAACACCACATCGATAAGTGGTGTGATATCTGGCTGAGCACTATCTCTTGAACGTCTTTTGGCCATTAAAGCACCTTATGAAGAATACGTTTTTCGAGATCGACTTCAAGTCTGTCCATCATTCCCAAAAGATAGTTGTGACCGATGTAATGTGGAATGGCGACGATCATCCCACCAACTGTAGTGATCAAGGCCATTGAAATACCTTGAGCAAAGCTGGCTGGATTATTAAGTCCTGTCTGGCTCATTACTCTGAAAGCAACGAGAACACCAATGACAGTTCCAAGTAGCCCAAGAAGTGGACTGACTGTCGCAATAACTTTAACTGTGTTGATGCCTCTTTCAAGGGAGTTTACTTCGTAAGAAACTTCCTGCTTGGCAAGCTCAATTACTGAACCTGCATCTTGATTGCCGGCTTCACTTTTTACTCGATCACTCAAACGATCAGCTGTTTGTTCGAGTTTCTTCTTTTCTTCATTAAAAACGAGGAACTTGGAAATCATGATGGCAAAGCCAACAACGTTCAGGGTCAAAAGAATATACATGATTGGGCCACCCTGACGGATGTATTCGAATAGACTCATTCCAAGAACTCCTTCTCTCGTCTAAAGTTTGAATATTATTGTGATATAGACTGGGCCTCTTGGCAAATGGCAAAGGCCTCTGGACGCAGGCAGTCCAAGAGGTGAAAGGTCAGTGATTCCTGAAACTTGTCGCGGTTAAAAGTGTCACCAATAAGCTGTTTGAGGGATGTCATGACGTTTTGACTCATGCCGCATGGATTAATTCCAGTGAAGGCAAGAGGATCAAATTCAATATTGATGGCCAGTCCGTGATAAGTCACCCAGCGTTTGACGGCGACGCCAATAGAGGCGATTTTCTTGTCGCCGACCCATAGTCCGGTACTGTCGGGGTTTCCTGCGCTCTCAAGACCGAGTTCATTCAATGAGAGTTCCATCGCTTTTTCTAGTTGGCGAAGGAAAAGGTAGATATCTTTATTTCTTCTTTCAAGATTCAAAATGGGATAGGCGATAATTTGTCCAGGCCCGTGGTAAGTTGCTTGCCCACCACGTTTGGTTTCTACAATTTGTCCTGTCCAGCCCATGATGTCTTCTGGTCTTGCCTTTTTTCCTAGTGTTACAACAGGATGATGTGAACAGATGACAAGAGTTTCTTCTCTTGTTCCAGCTATGACTTCCTCAACATATTGTTGTTGAAGCTTTTGCGCTGGCAAGTAGTCAATGAGTCCCCAGTCTTCAATTTTCATTGAAGTAGATCCTCTATGGTTGGAAATGTTTTACTTTGTTTTTCTGCGCGCTCTTTCTCAATCACGCCTTTGATGAAGTATTCACCGGCCTTGTAGCTACTTCTGACAAGAGGTCCTGAAGCGACATACATAAATCCCATTTCTTCTGCTACTTGCTGCCAATGAGCAAACTTGTCTGGATGAACGTATTCAAGAACCGGCAAGTGTCTTTCATGTCTTTTTGTAGGGGAGAGGTATTGTCCGAAGGTGACAACGTCACAACCTACGTTTCTAAGATCTTTGAGTGATTGATGAATGTCTTCATCTTTCTCCCCAAGGCCTAGCATGATGGAAGTTTTGGTATATTTTTTAGGATCAACTTCTTTGACAATCTGAAGAGTGCGAAGAGATTGGCGATAGCCTGATCTTCTGTCACGAACAGTTGGGGTCATAGGCTCAGTAGTCTCAATGTTATGGGCGAACACATCAGGTCTGGCCTTCACAACTCTTTCAACAAGTTCAGGTCTGGCATTGAAGTCTGGAGTAAGAACTTCTACTATCATTTTTGGATTGTTCTTTTTGATAACCTCAATTGTTTTGGCGAAATGTTCAGCACCAAGGTCATCCAGGTCGTCTCGATCAACTGAAGTGAGAACAACATAATCGAGGTTCATCTGAGAGATAGCGTAACCAACCTTGTAAGGTTCATCGTGATCGAGAATTCCTTTTGGATTTCCTGTGGCCACGCCACAAAATCGGCAAGCGCGTGTACAAGTATCTCCCATCAACATGAAAGTGGCCGTTCCACCACCCCAACACTCTTCGATATTTGGACAAAGGGCCTCTTGGCATACAGTCGCCAGCTTCAAGCTCTTGAGCATATCTTTGATTTCGAAGTACTTTGGAGAATGGGGAATTTTGACTTTTAACCAGTCTGGTCGATTTGCACGTACGGTCATATGTTCACCTCAGCCATGATTTAACATAGCTGAGGTCGTTATGTGTAGGAAATTTCTGGAAGTTATCCGTTTTTAGCGACGAATTTTAACGCGTCGATCCAGGTGAAAATTCCAACCAGTTTCCCACCGTCCATAACTAGAACGGAACCGATCTTCTTCTCTGCCATAGCTTCGCAAACGTCCGAAAGTACGGCACTTTGCTCTTGTTGAAAAGGTTCGTCAGTATAAGCGTCTTCAACAGTGATTTCTTCGGGTTTGAGGCTATCGAAGCTCTCAACAAATTGAATATCCCTTTCACTAAGAATGCCTACCAGCTGGCCAGCTTCAAGAACAGGAAGATGACGGACATTGAGCTCTTTCATACGCTCTGAGGCAAACTTCAGGTTCTGAGTTGCATTGATGGTATGTGGAGCTGGGGTCATGTAGTCTTTTAGAATCGCTTTTGACATAGTTCGTTCCTTGCTAACTTTCGTCATTAATTTACGTCAGAATCATGCCAAAATTAATGACCTATGTCAGCTCTGGGAGCGAAAAATGTGGGTTTTAAAGCTTACTCGAAGAAGCCTTTGATCCCGTCAATGATTTTTCCAAGCGCACCTGACTCGGTTCGCTTTCTCTCGATTGGCTTAATCGCCTCCGAACCTTCCTCTGGAAGGTTTTCAAGGTCTGACCCGATAGAAGCTGTGTGACGGGAGTTGGACTCTTTATTCTTGGCCATACCACAGTACTTTTCTTGGAGGGCCTCGACTTTCTTTTCACTAGGCTTAACAACACGAAGTGGAATATTTCCTGACTTCACAAGAAGTTCAGCGTCTCCTTGCTTGTTGAATTTAACCTTTGCGATGTGCTCTTTGAAAAAGATATCAAGAAACTTCAAATCACTACAGTTTGCAGTTTCAGGATTGGAGAGAAGGCTTAGAAGATGTTGCTCATGCTCTTTGTTTTGAACTTGAACAGACATGGCACCCATTTTTCCAGCTTCTTTTTCGTCGAGGTCTTTTACAAAACGTGTTCCGATTGAACCCATATCGATTTGACCTTCAGGAATGACTTTTCTTTCAAGCTTACTGTTATTTGAAGATGGAGCTCTTGTGCTTCCACTTCCTGCCAGCGAACTTCCACCTGAACCACCTTCACCGATAGGAGCAGAGGCAGGGTTTCGACCGGCTTTAACTGTCGCTGCATTTGAGCCAGGACCTACAGCTGCGATATTTCTATTGATCTGTTGAGCATTGTTGTTCGATGAAAGAGTCTCTTGAAGCTTTTCTTCAAGTCTCTTGTTCTGTAGTTCGGCATTTGAAACCTGAAGATTGCTGACTTCTTTTTGAAGGTCGGCAATTTCATTTTTCAGACCGTTATTTTGTTTTAAAGGTTGAGTATTTGACTTACTTGAATCGTCTATAGTCGTCACATCCATTTTTGTCTGAGTGAAATTCTCATTCTCAATTGGCTTATTCTGAATTCCTGAACCTTTTATATTTACATTAACTTGAGCACTTTCTCTTTTAGGAGTTGGCGCGACTTCTTCGATTTGATTTTCTTCAAAATTGTTGGTTTCAAACTCTGTATTATTTTCAGCAGTGTCAAAGCTCTCAGTTTCGTCATCAGAAGAACTACCTGCTTGATATGTAAACTCACTAGTTGGAGAAGGTGCAGGAGTATTAGATAGATTTACATTTCCAAAACCTGTGTTGTTATTATTCTTAATGATGGCATCAGAAGGAATGTCTGGAGTCCCTTTACCACCTCTGTTTCCTCTATCAGGATTTGATACTACTGAAGTATCAGGAGTAGTAGGTACCTTAACTTCAGAATTGGTCGTTCTTCCATCATCTGTAATAACCTCTGGATCAACTACATCAGGCCTGGGGGGGGTAGTATTGTCACCTATTTGAGGACCTGCCAAAGGATTTCCACCATTGCCTAAATCTTCCGTAGGAGTACCATTGTTTCCTGTTGTAGAAGATGTTCCGCCTGTTGGGTCATCGGAGCCGGCATTGGCATCAGAAATAACCATTTCTTTGATGGCAAGTAGGACGGCCATGTTCCCAGCATCTGTATCACCGGATTGGTTACCTTGTAAGAATTTACTAAGGTCTTCAATGATTGTTGATTTTGCCAACTCAAGAGCTGAAGGATCAGTCATTGTCTTCAGCTCAAAAAGTCTCTTCTGAATTTTTGCACTGAAAAGTTTGGATTCATTATCATTCAATTGCTGTTGGAGTTGATCCAGTTGAAATTGAATAATTGATGTATCTCCTTCACCACTATTGATCGCGGCAAGTAATCTTTGTCTTTCTAATGCAATCTTTGAATCAAGTTCACTCTTTGTTGCATTAAGGGCACTAATATCTGCATCTAGCTCAGAAGGAGTCTTCGTTGAGTAGTCATGAGGAGTGTACTCCGGTGAAATACTCTCAATAAATCCATTAATATCTTTAGACATATGTGAAGAAATTGATCCTACTTTTTCAGCTCTAGCTATTCGATCAGCTTCTTTTGCTTGAAGTATATCTCTAAACCTTTTTAGGAAGTCTTGGACGTCAGCTTTTTCTTTATTTTCTGTGAGGTATTTGAATATCTCACTTTCTTGTGTCAGTTTGATTGAAGGCTCCGCAAAGGCTTCAATTACTTCGGCCCTCATTCTATTTGATTTTAAGAAAATTTTGTCTAGGTAAGTTTGTGCAGTACCACCACCAATTCTTTTCATCAGTGAGATATAATTACCAAGAGTGGTATCGTCAGTTTCACCATCGAGAGATTTCTCAATGATATACCAAGCTTCTTTACTTGGAAGTTGACTTAAAAGTCTAAGAAGTTTTGCTTTTTTATCTTTGTCACCAGGGTGTTGATTAAGCTCGTTATAAATGCTTTCGATTTTTTGCATTCTACAGTAAAACAACTCCGCATCTTGTTTGGCTGCATCTGTTCCTATTTCAAGATTTTCTTGAGCATAGTTCTCTCTGAAGGTAATCCATTTCATGTTTTCAGCAGTATCATTCTCTGCAGATGGCACAATCAGTTCTTTGAATTTTGCAAAACTATTTTGCTCAACACCTTCAGAAGTCCCATATGAACTCAGGTCAATTTGATATGATTTTTGAAAAAATGCATAAAAGTCAGAAACTTTTGATTCACTCATATAGAGAGCAGCATTTAATTTATCTTCGCTCCATTCAGAACATTTTGGAGCTGCATCAGTACTTGCAATAACAGGTTTATTTGCATCATCTCCCGATGGAACTCCATCAGGGTCTCCTGTTACAGCATCTGGTTTCAGAGGAACAGATTGCATTGCAGTGGCAAGCTCAATGGCCTTTTCTTTTACCGGTCCCTTGACCCATCTGCTATTTGAGTTAGATAGGGTTGTTAGCGCTACTCTAGAAGGTAGGTGCCCGTCTCTTCCAAACTTGTTCAGGATTTCAAGAGATTTGAATTTGATGTCTTCGTTATATCTTGCTTTCTCAACAATCTCTTGAAGGGCAGTATGAAGCTCACTAGAAGCATCCGGAGTTGATTCTGATAATTTGTCGAGAATATAAGACATCTTGTCTATACCAAGTTGGCTCCATTCTCCACTTTCTCTAAAAGAATCATTATGTTTATCAATCATCAATTTAAGGAAGACGATTTTTAGTTTGTCGTCGATTTTTCCAAGAATTGTATCTACATCTTTTTTCGCGTCCTCTAGAGTGATTGTCTCTTTGAAGAGTTTGTCTTTGACGTCATTGAAATATGCTTGCATACAAAGAAAGATAGGAAGTTCAGCTCTCGCATTTGCACGCATACTAGTGAAGTCTTCATTGCTTTGAACATACTCAAGAAGTTTCACCCCAATTTCAGGGGCACTAGGGTTGATAAGATCGTAATCACAAAATTCGCTATTCTCTTCTTTGCTACAAAAGCTCATGGAAGCATTACGCCAGCTTGCCATCATTGGATCAGTTACACTGACACTTAACAATGGGCCACCCACACATTTGACGACATCAATTTTGTTAAGAAGAGATGTGATCAAAAGAGTTTCATCTGTTCCTAGAGGAAGGTCACTCTTTTGGGTACATCTGTTTTCTCCAACTCCTGCATGGAGATTGAGTGAGACGAAAAAAATCGCAAGAAAGAATTTTGTGTTTAGCTTCAACATTTCGCAAACCTTAGTATTCACTTCAACTATTCGGTAGAATTCATTTAATATTTAATCATTTTGCTCCAGAATTTGGATTATCCAAAGAAAACGGCTTGTTTAGCCGCTTTTATATGTAATTTCAGTTAATTAATTTAAATCGATGCTGCCATGAAATTTTGGCAGATATGTTTATACACAAATTGTTGAATTCAGGTTCAAAATTGAAATCACTAAGCCATAGCTGAGTTGTTAAGTAATATTGTTGATAGACCGAACAGTTAAACGTTGAAGAAAGGTGTAGTTCAAGTGAAAAAAGCAAGTTTTACATTAATTACTCTAATGTTATTGAGTTTATCAATCTCGTCTTCTCACGCCCAACAGGCAAAACAAAACAAAGTTAAGCCTTATACCAAAAGTGAAAAATCTATTGGTGATATTGCCATGAAAATCAGAAAGATGGTCATGAGTACAAAAAGGGTTGAGGACAAAGTCATTCATGTTTTTGATTACGATGGAGATGGTAAACAAGATGCTGAACTCACCCTCATTGGAGAAGAAGTTTTCTCTGAGAAACTTGATTACGATAAAGACGGAAAATTTGATAAGCAGGTATGGAATTATCAAACTGGCGATGTTCTAACGACTGTCTCTGAGGACAAAAACCTCGACGGAAAAATAGACTATAAACTGGTTAAAACATTAAAGGGTGCTAAAAAAGGGCACTTCATCATGATTGAATATAAAGACAAAGATCATGATGGTAAATTTGATTCTAAGAAGACTACAGAAGTAGAAATTCATCAAGCAGGTGGCCCAACTGGGCCAAATTGTATCAATTGTGCGACTGGTGAATATGAGAATGCACATCTTCCTAGAATTATCGATCAGGAAGCCGAGTATCATCTTGAAACATTCCTCAAATATAGTAATCGAAAGAATCCAGCTCTTCTTAGAAGCCTTAAGCCACAAGGAGAGCTAAAGTTCAAAATACATGTTCAAAAAGACTGTTTTGGGGATTCATTCAAACCACTCTTTGAAATGGAAGATAGTGGTGATGAGAATCAATACCCAAAATTGATTCAAGACAGTCTCGAAACAGGTATGAGATGTATGGAAAACCTGGCCTTGGACTCTAGACTTCCAAACAATCCTTCAGCTATTCAAAGAAGAGTTGAAGATGCCAGAGTTCGTACAGCAACCAATAATATGGTAAAAGCTGTTGGAGGACTTATAGGTTATAGCTTTTTAGAACTTCAACCAGGTCAAAATGATCAATACATTTTTGATCAATATCACGGACAAAGACTTTCATTTATCTGTAACTCACACGGACAAATCAATGAAGGTGAGTGGATTGAGAGTGCTGGCAACATGACCGCTCAAACTTATGCTGGAGATAGTGCGGAATCAAGAGACATTTTTGCCAAAGGAACCATTGCTAAAAGAGGAGTACTCACTAATCATGTGAATGATGTGAGAGGAAGATACTCTGCTCCAAATATCGTTTTTAATCCAAACATTGCAAACCTACTTAGAGACAACGGTCCTTGGGTTAAGGAATATAATGGACAGGGACGTACAGAAAAATTCAAAGAGCTAGTCTTTCATGAGTACCTCCATACTGCTTTGGGAACTATGCATACAAATAATGAGTCCCAGGTTGACTTGGCTCAAACTTGTGGAGACTTCTGTTTTCACAATCCTGCTCCAGGAGACAAGATTGGAGTTGAAATAAAAAAGCTTTCTGGTGATATCTGTAGTGGTCAATTTGCAGGTCCTAACCCTGAATACAAAGCAAAGATGAGGCGTCTGAAGTGTCTAAGGGCCATGAAGAAAAGAAATCCTGCCACTATGAGCAGTGAGTTGCCTCCTACTGGCCAAGGTTCTGGAATGTGTCCAGCTGGTAGTTTGCTATAGAGTAATCCTTGACATTAAAGCGATTGATACCATCTTGTTGGTGCAGGGGAAGGGCATGGAGTTCTTCCCGAAATCAGAGGAGGTTTCAATGCGTGCACAAGTTGCTTATCAACATGTTGACCACTCACCAGCTCTAGACCAATGGTTATCCCAAAGATTTGAAAAACTAGAAAGTGTCCTTCAAGGACCTGCAAGATGGGTTGTCTCCAGAAAAGGCGATCTTTACAATGCTGCTGTTAGATTCAGAAGTTTTGGTAAAGAATTTTATCTTCATGGGGAAGGGGACAATGCTTACCAAGCTGTCTCTGAGGCCTATCACAGAGCTGTGAGAAAGCTTTCCAAGTATAGAAACCAAAAGAAAAGATCAGTTCACGGATGAGTTGATATTAGTGCCATTTAAGACACAGATAAGGCCCACTACAGTGGGCCTTTTCTTTTTAATAACAGGTATTTAACTATTTGTTGATGCTTTGCGTCGGTTGAATTGACTCAAAGTTGACAATGGAATGACACTTTTAACCCGTGGTCTTGGTTTAATGACTAAGACGTTAGCGAGGAGAACAAATGAAGTCCTTAGTTTTAACATTCATTTTGGTTGCAATTTTTCCGTTCGGAAGTCACGCTGGTTCTCCTGCCTCTGAAGGTTTGGGAACTCCTGCCCTTGAAGGATTCGAAACAGACGCTCGATCCACTCACTCTTCGAAGGTCCTCCTCGCTAAACTTACAAAAAACGCTCAACTCCACATGAGTGGAGTCTCCTTTGTGGTTTGCCAATACACGGGGGCAGAAAGAAAAGTCTGCTCCCGTTTATTTAAAATGAGCGCCGATGGATTTATCGAAGAAATCAGTCCAGTGGTCAGAGAAGAAGTACTTTCACTTTTGGCCAATTCAGATATCAAGTTTGACGCCAGCATGGCAGCTTCTAATGACTCTTGGCTACTTAACGTAGAGGGAGATCCAGCTCATTACATCTATAAAAAGCTCTCCAAGGTTTACACTGATTATGATGAAGGCCCTGGTTACGTTAAAGAAACTCGTAATGGAACCAACATTAAATGTTTTTCTATCCAGACAGAAGGTCTGAAGAAATATACCTGCAAGATTTCCCTTAACCGGGACTAACAATCCGTTCGCGGATCAACTCTCTCAATCAAAGTCCACTAAACGATGAGAAACCAAACGCCTCGAATGAGGCGTTTTTTTATTGTTCCATGTAGGTGATATTTGTACTTCTATTTTTTGGTGTTGAGATGGGGAAGGTGATGACAAAACAATTCCCACCATCTTTGGAGAGTGGCTTGAAGGATGCTGTTCCTCCATGCTTGTTGGCAATATGTTTGACGATGGAAAGTCCAAGTCCTGTACCACCCATCTCTTTAGAGCGGTGGGCGTCAACACGATAGAATCTTTCAAAGAGTCTAGCTTGGTGCTCTACTGGAATCGTTTCTCCAGAGTCACAAACTTTTAGGACATTTTTACTATCTTTGGATTTCCATATTACTTTAATTGTTCCGTCCTCTGGAGTGTATTTCCAGGCATTCTCAATTAGATTCGTGAGTACTTGCTCAAGCATTACTGGATCAGCATAAACTTCATCAATCTCATTAATTATTTCAAAGTTCATCGCCTTCTTATAGTAACTCTGCTTGATATTTGTCATGACGTAAGAAGTGATTTCTTCGACATTGACTATGGACTTTTTTAGTTTTTGACTGGACTCAATCTTAGAGAGATTGAGGATATCTGAAAAAAGACTGATCAGACGATCTGAATTGCTTTCAATTTTATCGAGGTAATTGTCGATGGCCTCTTTGTTATCAAAAGGCGTTATACGAAGGGTTTGGATATAGCCTTTGAGTGCCGTCAATGGTGTTCTTACCTCGTGAGAAACGTTGGCGACAAAGTCTTCTTTCATTTGAGAAGCAAGGACTTTATCTGAAACATCATGAAAAACGCAAACCACTCCGTAAGTTTTATTTTCTTGATCAGTCAAAGGGGAGACTGTGATATCAAAAAAAACATCTCCTCCACGAGGTCGAGTCATTTGTTTTGAGTTTCTCTGTTTTACAATTCTGTTTTCCTTAAATGCCTGTTCGATCATAACTTGGATATCTAAGTCTCTTGTAATCTCCCAAATTCTGAAATCAACGAGTCTTTTTTTCTTGAATCCTTTAGGTAGGAAATTTTTGAAGAAGTGTCTGTTGGCAAAGAGAATCTTTCCGTTTTCTTTAACTGCAATGATACTCTCTGAGATAGATTCCATGAGTGTACCAATCTTGACGTTTTCATTGTGAAGTTCAGTGACATAGTTCTCAATGTCACCTCTCGCTCGATCGAGGGCCTGCTCTACCACCATCCATTCATTATCATTGTCTATAAAAGTCTCATCATCTTCGTCTCTCTTGTTTGAATTCTTTGCGACTTTCCCAATCTTATTGATTTTTCCTAGAACTTTTCTTAGGGGGAAAGACGCTTGAAGTGAAACCCATAGAGTGACGAGAGATGCTCCAATCAAAAGAGGGAAGAGAAAAATAATGATTGAGTGATCAAGTGCAGACATAGCTTTTTTCAAGCGATCCAGAGAAATGGCCTGAATGATAAAGTAATTTTTGATTTCCCTTTTAGCATCAAGAATACTTAGCTTGCTAGCACCAAAGAGCATGTCTGAAGCATGACTTTTAGAGAACCTCTTCCCGAAACCAAAATCATTATTTATTGCTTCTTGTATTTCCTGTGTCTTATAGAGATTAGGGATAGTCTGAATACTTTTGTAGTTGTCACAAAGAGGATTACCTTCATGATCTGTAACGGTGAATCGGGTCATTGTGTTGACTTGGAGACCTTTACACCATTCAACAGGTGAAGTGTTCTTCGTAACAAGGTTTTGCTTGATCATTTCAAGACTATCTTGAACCTGTTCATGAAGTTGGTTAGTCATATAGGTTTTTAAATAGTATCGAGACATATAAGCAGTAACAATGATCACAAAAGAAGTGATCAGAATTTGCATTAATGCAAGCTTACGAAAGAATCTCCATGGGAGGCTGTCGATGAATGTGGAAAGGGAGTTACTTCTCATCCCTCAAGACCCGATAGCCGACGCCTCTAATGGTTTCAATAAGATGGGCGTATGTTCCCAACTTCTTTCTCAAACCAAAAATATGAGTATCGATAGTTCTGTCAGTGACATGAACAGGTCCATCCTGGATGTGCTCCACCAATTGATTCCTGGTGAATACTTTTCCTGGCTCTTTCATGAAAGCACAGAGGAGTTTGTATTCCGACAATGTCAGATCAAGTTCATCTTCAGACAACCAGACTTTACATTGGTTGGTGTCGATCTTGAGTTCGTTGATTTTCATGATTGGAGATTCATCTTGCTTGGGAGCAGTAGTCATCTCACCACGTTTTAAAAGATTTCGAACACGTGCTACAAGAATTCTCATGTCAAATGGCTTGGTGACATAGTCATCGGCACCGGCATCTAGCCCTTCTACAATTTGCTCTGGCTCAGTCATTGCTGTGACCATGAGAACTGGCGTATTTTTTGTTTGCTTGTACATCCTGACGAATTTGCAAATTTCAAGTCCAGAAGTTCCTGGTAGCATCCTGTCTAGAACGAAAAGATTTATCGGAGCTGAGTTCTCGCGCTCTTCTTGAGGAGCCTGTATAAATTCCAGGGCCTCTGCTCCATTACCGATTGCAGTAACCTGATGCCCTTGGGCCTTCAATTGATCAGCGAGAAGTTCTCTGATGTCTTGTTCATCTTCGACCAAAAGAATATGTGCAGCCATCTTATTTCTCCGTTGTTTTTTTCAAAAACTTGGTGATATTTTCCATATCGACCTTCTGATTCTGGTCACTTGGTAGCTCCTGAATCAATCTCAATTTTTCATCTATTTGTGAAGTTTTTTTAATTTCAGGATTGTGTCTGATATCGCTTCCGGAGACGATGAAAATCACATCTTCTGAGATATTCGTGGCCAGGTCTCCAATCCTTTCAAGACATTTCGCTATCTTAGTGACTTGAAACCCTTCTTCGAGCTCCAGTTCTTCCTTTTGGCCTTGTTCGAGAAACATTTTGATGACACTTCTTTGGAGGTCGTTGACCACTTGATCGTTGTGAATCACGGAGGTAGCCATTTTGGTGTCCTTATGGATGAAAGAATCCAGACACTCTTTGAGCATCCTTCCGACTTCGTCTTTCATGGTATGAATTTGAGGAAATTTTGCATCTCTAACCAGATTAAGTGAGCGCTTGATGTTAATGGCCTGGTCTCCAATTCTTTCCAGGTCTCCATTGATTTTCACACATGCAATAGCGAATCTGAGATCTGGTCCCATTGGATTTTTAAGGGCCATGTATTTGAGGCATAGATCATCATTCACACGATGGAATGAGTTAATTTGATCTTCAATTTCAAAAAGTTCAGATGACTTTGCAGATTTATCAAATGCTAACTTGATGGCCTTCTCAGCAAGCATTCCCATTTTGACAATATTTTCTTTCAAACTGTCGATTGAAATTTCCATAGCTCTTCCTATCCGAATCGGCCGGTGATGTAGTCTTCAGTTTTCTTTTGCTTCGGGTTTGTGAAAATTTGTTCACTGGCACCTTGTTCAATAAGTTCTCCAAGAACAAAGAAGGCTGTATTATCAGCAACCCTGGCAGCTTGTTGCATGTTGTGAGTTACAATAATCACGCAGAATTCTTTTTTAAGTTCAAGCATGAGTTCTTCAATCGAAGCTGTGGCAATTGGATCCAATGCTGATGTAGGCTCGTCCATTAGAATAACTGGAGGATCTACGGCTATGGTTCTAGCAATACAAAGTCTCTGCTGTTGACCACCAGAAAGTGAAGTTCCAGGTTTATTCAATTTGTCTTTGACTTCGTCCCAAAGAGCGGCTTTTCGAAGGCTTATTTCAGCTTTTTCTTGGAGAAGGGCCTTATTCTTTACACCTTGAAGTTTTAGTCCAATGACAACATTGTCAAAGATGCTTAAAGAAGGGAAAGGGTTCGGCTTTTGAAAAACCATTCCTATATTTCTTCTGATCAATACTGGATCAACATCCTTCTCATAAATGTTTTTTCCAAGGAGGTTCACTTCACCTTTATTGTAGGCACCAGGGATTTCTTCATGGATTCTATTAAGACTTCTTAGGTATGTGGATTTTCCACAACCTGATGGTCCGATAATAGCATTGATGGATTTCTCCTTGTATTCGATGGAGATTCCTTTGACTGCATGAAAGTCACCGAAATAACATTCGAGGTTTTTGGTGGAGAGAATAGTTTTTGCTTCTTCCATTATTTTACCTTTTTACCTTTGAATTTTTTATTAAGTTCAATAAAGAAATTCACAAACTCGTTTCTGTTGATGATTGCTCTGGAAGTCAGATTGATTCCTAGGACAATGATGATGAGGACGAAAGCTCCTCCCCATGCTTGTCGTTGCCAGTCTTCGAAAGGAGAGATGGCATAATTGTAGATTTGAACAGGAAGTGAGGCCATTGGTTGGTCGATACGATAACTCATGTACATGTTACCAAAAGCTGTGAAAAGAAGAGGTGCTGTTTCACCGGCAGCTCTTGAAATGGCCAGCATGACTCCCGTGAAGATTCCTTTAAAAGAACCTGGAACAATGATCATGAAAATTACTTTCCACCTTGGAAGACCTAAAGCCAACCCGGCTTCCCGGATATGATCAGGAACAAGTTTTAGAATTTCCTCAGTGGAACGAGTTACAATCGGCAATATGATAATCGAAAGAGCAACCCCACCAGCTAAAGCATTGAAGCTTTTAAGTGGAACTACCAAAAGAATATAAGCAAAAATACCAACGATGATAGAGGGTACACCTGTGAGAAGATCAATTGAAAAGCTAAGAATTCTTGAGAGTGCACTCTTTTTGTCAAATTCTGCCAAATAAATTCCTGACATTATTCCAAGTGGAACTGCGATTGCAGCGCCAATAGCGACGAGATAGAGTGTTCCAATAATTGCGTGTCTCATACCGCCACCTGATTCACCGACAGGTTTTGGAAGATTCGTAAAGAAGTCAAAATTTAGAGAACTCGCACCTTTTACAAAGGTATATTGAACGATCAAAAAGATTGGTGTTAGCACTGCAATTGCTGAAAGGATGAGCAAAAACTGGAAGAACCTGTTCTTGAACTTCCTCCATCGGTAATAGTTTGTTGTTTCGATCATCATCTTGCATGCTTCCTGTTGAAGTGCCAGACAATACTTCTAGCAGCAAAGTTGATTATCAAAGTAATGACAAAAAGAAAGATACCTACGAGGCAAAGAGCTGCCACGTGAAGATCTGAATCCGCTTCTGCATATTCATTGGCAATAACAGAGGCCATGGTCGAAGCGGGTGCGAGTAGGGAAGATGATATACTGGTTGAATTTCCAATGACCATTGCAACTGCCATGGTTTCACCTAGCGCACGTCCAAAACCTAGGACAACACCACCCATGATTCCTGAAAATGATGGACTCAGTATCGCAAGTTTGATCATTTCGAATCGAGTAGCTCCTAAAGCAAGCGCTGCTTCTTTTTGGTGACCCGGAATAGTTTTAAATACTTCTCTACAAATTGAAGTGATGGTTGGAACAATCATGATGGCAAGAATCAAACTCGCCGTCAGCATTCCGATACCAAAACTTGGACCTTGGAAGAGTGGTAAAAAACCCAAGGTTGATTTAAGTAATGGAGTCAAAGTTTCTTTGACGAATGGAGCAAGATAGTAGATTCCCCAGAGCCCGAAAACAATTGACGGAATGGCAGCGATCATTTCTACAAAAAGCCCGAGGAACTTTCCAAGCCAAGCAGGAAGCATTTCGTTCAAAAAGAGGGCAATGGCCACAGATACAGGAGCAGCGATGGCCAAGGCAAGAATTGAAGAAACGGCAGTTCCATAGAGAAAAGAGAGTCCTCCAAATTCATCTTCAACCGGATTCCAATTATCTGTCGATATGAAATTCCAAAGTCCGAATTCTTTTACAGCTTCTCCAGATTGCTTGAAGAGAAGAACGACAAGTGTCGCCAACATAGTAATAATGGCAAAGGCGAGGGTTCGTAAAACCCAGACATTGATCTTATCTTGAAGTTTGAATGGTATCCCCAAATGCAAAGAATCCGGCCCCTCTGGAGCCGGACTATTATTTACCGATTTTTGATTCAAAGCTTGTTCCATCAGGATTCCATTATTTGATTTTCTTCAAGAGAATTTCACTTAGCTTTATCGGAAGAGGTGCATAGTGCAGATCTCCTGCCATTGCCTGACCTTTCGTCAATGCCCAGTTTAGAAATGATTTCACTTCTTTAAGTTGAGTTGTCTCTTTTGTTTGAGGAAGAAGAATGTATGTAAATGCTGAAATTGGGTAAACATCGTCACCTTCTTGATCAACAATCGAAATTCTCAAATCACCGTTGTAAACATCATCTTTTAGTTTGGCCGCTGAGGCCGAAACACCTTTGATTGATGGTGCAACGTATTTACCATTTTTGTTTTTGAGTTCAGCTGTTGGAAGGTCATTTTTTATGGCATACGCAAGTTCAACGTATCCGATAGCGCCTTTTGTTTGTTTGATAACACCAGTTACTCCATCATTTCCTTTGGCCCCAACAGTCACTCCTGGCCACTTGAGAGCTTTTCCTCTCCCAATGTTCTTTTCGAAACTTGGTGAAACAGTTGATAGGTAGTCAGAAAAAATTGAAGTCGTACCTGAACCATCAGACCTTCTAACGACTAGGATGTCTTTATTTGGAAGTTTTGCACCATTGTTAAGAGCAACAATCGCTGGATCATTCCACTTGGTGATTTCACCCATGAATACTTTAGCTAGAGTTGGTCCATCAAATTTCAGGGCCTTGACACCATCAAGATTGAAAGCAATTGAAACAGCACCCATGACTGTTGGAACATGAAGAACTGGCCATGCGGCTTTCTTCATGTCTTTTTCTTTCATCGGAGCATCAGAAGCTCCGAAGTCGACTGTTTGTTTGATTAATTGTCTGATTCCACCACCAGAACCGATGGCCTGATAATTGAACTGAACATCTGTTTTTACTTTTTTATATTCTGAAAACCATTTTGAATATATGGGATAAGGAAATGAAGCTCCAGCTCCATTCACTTTGGTGATTGCACTTGCTTGCGTTGCAAAAAAGATTGACGCGGCAATAATCAAAAGGTGTTTCATCGTTTCTCCGTTACGTTACAATAATGTGATTAATTGAATGCAGTTTTAGCAAAGATCCCAGGAATCTGGTCGTCCAGATTCTGTTAGGATACTTTTGTGAGTTTGTTAGAGTGAAGAATAGGCTTATTTGCTTTATAATTTATTGAAATCATAAAGAAGGATCAAGGATGAGAAAGGTATCAACACTTTTAGTGGTGGCACTCCTAGGGAGTTGTAGTCATGTAAAAACGAATAACGAGCTGCGTCTCGTACCGCTTTATCGTGGTGAGATTAAAAAAGAGCACGAAGATACTGGGAAGAAGTGGATGATTTCCACTCAGGGAAAATACTCAACTACTGCCGGAAAGAAGATGTTTGAGATGGGTGGGAACGCTGTCGATGCAGCTACTGCAATCTCATTCACTATTTCAGTAGAGAGACCTCAGTCTACTGGAATAGGTGGCGGTGGTTTCATGTTGGTGAAAAGTCCTGATTCGAAGTTTCCAATCGCCTACGACTTTAGAGAAAAAGCACCTTATAAGGCGCACTCAAAAATGTATCTGGATAAAGAAGGAAAAGTTATTCCCAGGAAATCACTCGATGGAATTTTTGCCGTTGGAACTCCCGGACTAGTTGCAGGTGTTCTTAGAGCACATGAACGTTATGGAAAACTTCCTCTCTCAAAAATTCTTCAACCCTCAATTGAGTTGGCCGAAAAAGGTTTCAAGGTTTACCCAGAGTTGGCGATTGCACTAGAAGCGAAAAAAAGTGTGCTTGGAAGTTTCGAGAGTTCCAAGAAGATTTTCTTTAAAGACGGTGACGTTCTCAAAGAGGGTGATTTGTTGGTTCAGAAGGATCTTGGAAAAACACTTCGTGCCATTGCTAAGAAAGGGAAGAATGGTTTTTACGAAGGTTGGGTTGGCAAGGCCATCGTCAAGGAATCAAAAAAACATGGGGGGATGATCACTCAAAAAGATCTGAATCGTTATGAAGTGAAAATCAGAAAACCTGTACAGGGTTCATACAAAGAGTACGACATCTATAGTATGTCACCTCCGAGTTCAGGTGGTGTTCATGTGATTCAAATTTTGAACACTGTTGAGAATGATAATCTTGGGGAGTATGGACCACATCATCCGAAAACAATTCACCTGGTTTCAGCGGCCATGCAACAAGCTTTCGCTGATCGTGCCCGCTATCTCGGAGACATGGATTTTGTCAGTGTTCCCATCAAAGAATTAACCAGTAAGTCCTATGCCGCTGCTGTTCGTAGTCAGATCCCTCCGGCCAAGGCCAAGAAAATCAAACAAGTTTCACATGGAATATTTCCTGAGCACGATGAAACTACTCACTTTACTGTCGCCGATGCAGACGGAAACGTTGTTGTATCTACACAGACGATAAATGGCTGGTTTGGAAGTGGTCTTGTCGCTGAAGGAACAGGAATTGTTCTTAATAATGAGATGGATGATTTCGCCACGAAAGTCGGTGCTTCAAATCTTTTTGGCGCTGTAGGTGGACGAAATAATTTGGTCGAAGCCGGTAAGAGACCCCTTTCTTCAATGTCACCAACAATTGTTCTCGAAGAGGGAAGACCTGTACTTGCTCTTGGAACTCCATCGGGAACAAGAATTTTAACTTGCGTGGCGAGTGTGATGTTGAATTATCTCGAGCATGGTCTTGATCTTTGGCATTCTGTCGCAGCTGTTCGTTATCACCATCAATGGTCTCCAGATGAAATCAGAGTAGACGCTCCTGGTTTCCATAGTTCAGTTGTCGATAGGCTTGGAGAAATGGGTTACAAGGTTAATGAGAAAGATCTTGGTTGCAAGGTTCAAGCTGTGAGTTATGAAAGAAATGGTTTACATGGAGTTTCTGATCCACGAGGGCAGGGAATGAGTTATGGTGAATAAAATATCAAAACTTTGGAAAAATGAAGAGGGGATGTCCCTCGTCGAAGTGATGATTGCCGGAAGTATCGGCGTCGCAATTTTCTTTTTCGTTCAACAATCTCTCGTTCGAGTTCAAAAGACTCAAGCGAAGATTGAAAGAAGAGCGGAGCTCTATGAGGCCAAAGAAAGTTTGAAGGCCTGGTTGACTGACATCAGAGCTTGGGAGAATAACCCAGAATCAGATATTCCAAGGTCAAACAATATCTCAGCTTTTTATTACTATCCTAATCCTAGGGCACAATTGCAGCCTTTGACGATGTCACTGAGTGAACACTCATTAGTTGAAACAAAGTTGAAGATTAATCCAAAAGATAAGTTCAAATGTCCTGCTGAATTTTCTAACTGTCGAATCATCCTTTTCAATTACAAAGGGAAGAAGTTGGACCCTGAAAATGATGTGATTCCTGGAAGTCATTTCAAGGCCGTGATTGGATTTGTGACTCCTGATGATGAGATCTCGAGAGCATTCATTCCAGAATTCAAGGTAATGTTCGTTGATACTACTGATGACGATGAAACTTCTCTAAGAAGTAGACTTTCCTACATCAATGCTACTGGTTATTATCGTCCAGGCGGTAAGAATCAGGCGATTATCGGACCTGATGGTGAATTCGTAGATAGTATTTCAAGAAAGAATTGTTTTTTGAAATTCCAGTCAAATTACAAAGATGTTGGTTCTCTCGCTTTTGATCTCTGTAGAAATGCAACTTCTAATGCTCCTTTTGAATGCTACAAAACCATGGTTGAAGAATATAAAGAGAAAACATCGGTAGCTATGATCACTTGCTCTGGTGCGGTCAATGGAATGCCTCAGAAATGTTTCAAACAAGCGGATAAAATGTTTCAAGGTGGGGCGGTGAATACTGCGATACTTTGTTCGGCCGCTAAAAATCTCCAACCGATCAAGTGTATGGAATTCATAGAAGAAAAGTTAGGAAGACATGGTTCTGATCCGATCAGATTCAAGGTTTGTTCCAGGGCCCAGGATTCGACTCCTGGAGAATGTTATGCGGACCTTTCTAAGAAGGATGCGGCCTATGCTAATTATGCCCAATACCTTTGTCCTCATCATAAATGAACGTGTCAAAACGCATGCGTTTTGACA
>JBFEVX010000217.1:0-1432 GCA_041546685.1 Bacteriovoracaceae bacterium
GCAAGAAACTTGATGAATGGAAGTAGACTTGGACTTGCCGTTTATTACATTGTGAGATTTTTTCTGAACTTGACTCGTTCAATCGAGCCACTTGTTTGGGCAATTATCGTCTCTGTTTGGGTCGGAATTGGTCCATTTGCAGGTATGCTTGCTTTGATGATCCACTCAATTTCCTCATTGGCAAAACTTTACTCTGAGCAAATTGAAAACATTTCAAATGGACCAATTGAAGCGATCACAGCGACTGGTGCTCACCCAATTCAGGTGATCTGGTTTGGTGTTGTTCCTCAAATTGTTCTTCCATATCTTTCATTCACAATCTACAGATGGGATATCAACGTCAGAATGGCGACAGTTATTGGTCTAGTTGGTGGTGGAGGTATTGGTACCATGCTTATGCAGTATCAAGGACTCGCGAAGTGGAATGAAGTAGGACTTCTCGTAATCGTTATCGCCTCAGTTGTTTGGGTAATGGATTACGCTTCATCAAAAATCAGGGAAGCCATCAAATAAAATGGGTCTGATGTACATCATGCCGGTTTCTGAACAAGAAATCGATCGCATAGAAATCAATGAAACGAACGACGGTAAGTCCATAACTCTTAAAAGTTATGGGCTTCCTCTCATTTTCTGGGGCTACCTGGCCGGAGTTCTCGTCGTGTTGTTTGCTATGGGGCTTGCGATCAAAGGTCCGATGTTAAAAATGCTTGAGATGGAAGATCCGCTCAATCGCGCTCTAGCTTGGTTGGTACTGGCCACAATCTTGGCCATCCCGCTCGGTCTTCTCGGTTTTCTCTTCTATGAAAAGCTGATTATCAAGAAAGGGTCCAAATTAACCATTAAACATAAACTGTTTTGGATACCTGTCTATAAAAAGTGTTTTGATCTTAAAAATCCGGACTCACTTTTCGTCGAACACTTTCTTGATTCACCAAATGTCGCCAAGATTGATGGAAAACAAGAACTTAGAGCTTTTCAAAATCAAGGTTACTACAATCTACATGCCCAACTCAAAAACGATAAATTTATTTTAGTTGATCGCCACTCCAGGCGCGCAGATCTCACCAAACTCTCCGCTATTTTATCGAGGTATTGAGTACTTACAGAGATTTTCCTCACATAATGGGCAATAAAACCTGCCTTTCATAAATCATTGAATATCCGCATCAAGAAAATTGGTCCATTAACTTCTCAAATTTGCTTAGGAATTAAGTCTAAGCTTAAGAAACAGTCATTTAGAGCCGATACGATCTTATAATTTACCAATATGCGCAAAAGGTAAAAGTAGGACGTAAGTGATTGTGAATAAAAACAAAACCACTTCATTCATGAAAAGTTTCAACAAAGAGTTCTTCTTTGTAGCTTTTTTATTTTTGTTCGCAAGTTGCGTCGGAACCATCGATGACAAAAATCCAGAGACAACCAAAGGGGC
>JBFEVX010000003.1:0-78143 GCA_041546685.1 Bacteriovoracaceae bacterium
CATTGACGAGAAAGGAATTGAGAGTCGTCTTGGGGGAGCTGGTTTCGTTGGTGGAATCAAATACAAAGACGATGCTTCGGTTCATCCTATACGCATGCTTCACAAAATCAGAGAAAGAATCGAGCAGGCGAAATCAAAAGTTGAATTGATTGAAAATGCAGAAGTCTTTGCCATTGAAAGCGTCAACGGCAATAAGTTGGTTAAGACCAACAAAACTTACATTGAAGCACCGATGGTCGTTTTTGCGACCAATGGTTACAGTCCATTGTTGAATGACTTTTTTAAAGACAAGATCTTCCCGACAAGAGGACAGATCCTGGCGACAGAACCGGTTCCAAGATTCATGGAAGGTCCTTGTTATGCCAATTTTGTTCTCGATTATTTCAGACAACTTCCAACTGGAGAGATGGTCATTGGTGGTTTCCGGCAGCTTCAAAAAGATGTCGAGAAAGGTTACTCAGATGAAACTTCCGATATGATTCAAGAAGCGTTGGAAAAGTTTCTTCATGATCATGTGCCACCAGTGAGAAAGGCCAAGATCACACACCGATGGAGTGGGATCATGGGATTCAGTGTTGATGGGCAACCGATGGTTGGGGCACTTCCAACTGATCCACAACTTTACTTCCTTGGTGGTTTTACTGCTCACGGATTAGGCTTGGCCTTCCATAGTGGAAAGGTTCTTGCGGATTCATTATTTGAAAGACCAATACCTGAATTCATTACAGCCAAAAGATTCCAATAAGAGGTTTACGTGGAGCTTGACCGTTTTTTTAAAGAGGCCTTTGACAAGTATGTAGAAAGCACCCCGAGTGCAGCCAAGATCAATGCTCTCTTAGAGAAGAGTGGTGAGACTGTCATCAATGATCATGTGGCGTACAGAACATTCAAGTATCCTGGCCTTGAAAAGGAAAAGCTCGCAGAGTATTTCATCGATAAAGGTTATCTGGTTAAGGGAGAGTATGACTTCGAGGCCAAGAAGTTAAAGGCCTTCCATCTTGAGCATCCCGAGGGACTACCAAAGATCTTCATCAGTGAACTTTTACTTGAAGAGTTTGATGAGCAGTTTCAAAAAGAAATTATTGAGGTCGTTACAAGTCTCCCAATTCCAAAGGATTCCTTGGAGCTTCTCACATGGGAAAGCCCTTGGACTATTTCAAAGGATCTTTACGACAGAATCTCAACTCAGTCAGAGTATGCTGGTTGGATGTTGGCCATGGGGTATCGACCAAATCACTTTACAGTGAACCTTAATGAAATGAATAAGCTTTCAGACATTCGGGACTTCAATGATTTTCTAAAAAAAGCTGGTTTTAAGTTGAACTCTTCAGGGGGAGAGGTCAAAGGTTCCCGAGAAGTTTTGCTGGAACAATCATCGATCATGGCCGATAATCAGATCATGACATTTGCTGATGGAGAATTCGAAGTTCCTACATGTTATTACGAGTTCGCCAGACGCTATGAGGATCAGGATGGAAAACTCTACCAAGGGTTCGTTGCCAAGTCGGCTGACAAGATATTTGAGTCCACTCATCGTTGAGAAAGGTTTTTCTCATCCATGGTTGCTTGAAAAACCTATCGCACATCGTGGTAGTCATGATCAAACACTTCCCGAAAATTCACTAGGTGCGTTTCAAAAATCCATTGAACTTGGATTGCCAATAGAATTAGATGTTCATCTTCTCAAAGATGGGAAGGTCGTTGTTTTTCACGACAAGGATCTTGAGCGCATGACAGGAGTTAAAGGAAAGATTGGTCACTGCGACTCCAAGATGATCAAAGATTTCAAACTTCTTGGAACGGAGGAACATGTACCTTTGTTGCAAGAGGTTTTTGACTTGGTTAATGGTCAGGTTCCGATTATTTTGGAAATTAAAAATACCAACTATGATGGCAGACTTGAAGACGCTGTTTGTGATCTTCTTATGAAGTACGAAGGAAAAGTGGCACTTCAGTCTTTCAATCCATTAACACTCATTCACTGTCGAAAGCGAGTCCCAGAAAGACCTAGGGGAATTCTGACTGCCGCTGAATATGAAAACCTGGCTTTTTATAAAAGATGGATTTTGAATTCCTATCTTTTGCTACCCCGAGTGAAGCCAAGTTATATCGCACACGAGTTTAGTGCATTGGATTTTGTGGCCCTTCGTTTATTCAGAGGTCTGGAACTCCTACCAATTATCGCTTGGACTATTCGAAGCGAAGAAGATCGGACCAAGGTCTCAGGTCTTTGCCAGAACATTATTTTCGAGAATCTCCCATACCCCTTTGAATAGGGGCATTTTTGCACCTGAGAATTTTTCTGATGTTATAATGTGTTGCATCATTAGGGTGATCTTTGTGTAAGTCTTGAAATCTATTAATATTCTCTGTGCGTCATAATATTACCAAGAATGTAAGAAGATTTGCCCGAGTAAAAAAGGCCATCTTTTCTTTTGTTCAAATCCCATTTTGCGGTATGCATAAAAGGCTAAAACTTATTTATGCCAGTAAATGCATAACCATTTATTAGAGGGGAGAGAACATGAAAAAGATGACCGTCTTGAGTACGCTTATCGTCTTCATGCTGACAATGGTTTCAGTAATGGAGAACGCAGAAGCGCAACGGCGATGCCGTGGGGAAGAATGCCGTGGGCGCGGTGGAAATGGAAACGGAAACGTAAACCGTCCAAATAGACCTAACCGTCCAAACAGGCCAGACGTTAACAGACCTAACCGTCCAAACAGACCAGACGTTAACAGACCTAACCGTCCAAACAGACCGGACGTTAACAGACCTAATCGTCCAAACAGACCAAACAGACCAAGTGACGATTACAACAGACCTAACCGTCCAAACAGACCAAGCGACGATTACAATAGACCTAACCGTCCAAACAGACCAAGTGACGACTATACAAGACCTAATCGTCCAAACAGACCAGGTAACGATTACAACAGACCTAATCGTCCAAACAGGCCAAACCGTCCGCCAACGGATTATAGAAGACCTAATAGACCTGGAAATGATGGTAGAGTTCATATTCCAACTTCAAGATGGAACAGTGACAGAAACTACAGACGTCACAGAACCTACAGACACAGACCTAACTGGCACAGACCAAGCTATAGTTATACTCGTTATACTCACGTGCCATACAGAAATTACAGAACTCACACCAGAAGATACTATTCTATTCGTGATTACCACTACACTGTGCCTTTCAGATACATTTACTGGAATACATGGCTTAGATGGAGAATCTCTTATAACGATGGTTACTACTGGTACTCTGACTATCCATACTTCGTTTACAACGGATACCTTCACAGATACAGCCATGTTGATACCTGTAACTATGAATTGGTGGACAGCTATAACAACTCTGTTTACAGATCGTTCTCTGGATACTCTTGTTCAACAGGATACGACCTATGTGCTGACTTGAGAGATTCACTCAACTGGTCATCAACTGACTACAGGTACTTCTGTTCTGAGAGGTTCGAGTATGATTCCTCATACTCATACAATTGGAACTATGACGACGATTTCTATTCAGACCTCGGAGACGTTTATTACGACGACTACGACTATGACTACAATGATGACTATTACTATGACGATTACTACTACAACTAAGTAGCAATCGACTCCATATTGTAATCACTACGGAAGCCCCGGCGCAGTAATGTTCCGGGGCTTTTTTGTTGGTTTTTGCCCTTCGCGTTCAAATGATCAACTTTTCCCGATTAGATGATTCTTTTCTCGCCTGTGAAATGAGTTAAAATAAACTGTATTGACACTGGAGCAGTAATGGCGAGCAACAAGCTTAAGAGATTTGAAACTGGAGACATTCTCATTAAAGAGAATGATATGAGTCGTAAGATGTTCATCATCAAGAAGGGAAAGGTTCGAGTCTACAAGACTTACTTTGACCGAAAGGTGACATTGGCCGTTCTTGGTGCCGGAGAAATCTTTGGAGAGCTCTCCTTCTTTGATGCAGAACCTAGATCTGCTTCTGTTGAGGCCGTCACTCCTCTTGAAGTTGTAGTGTTTGATGGCAATGAGGCCAAGTCTGAAATTGAAAGACTACCAGGATGGGTTACTTCAGTTTTCAAATCCGTATTTTACCGCTTCCGTGAACTCGATAATAAAATCACAGTTCTTCAAAGTATGCATGACTTTCAAAAGACAACACAGTCCAGAGATACACCTTCTCAGACAATTTATGTGGAACTTTTGAGACTCAACAAGCTTTTTGAAATCATCTTCCGGGATCTGGACTGGAAGACTGATCATAAAGTGAATTACAAACAGCTCTACAAGAAAATGGAAGAGCTCTCAGGAAAAAACTATCTCAATCTAAGAGTTTATTTCAAGGTCCTTGGAGAGCATAACATGCTCCAGACCGAAGGTAGTGGGGAAGAGGCAACCTCTGAAATTTTCTTTGAACGATTAAATCAGATGAATGAATACCTTTCCAATGAAATTGAAAAAGGAAGATATCTTATTCTCTCTCATTCTAGTGTTGCTTTTTTAAGAGCACTCATTGGGTGGGTTGACTCCAAAGGAAAAAGTATTAAAAGACCACCGGTCATGCTTGATGGTTTTTCATATGAACATATCCCACTTTACAAAGACGCTGTAGCAGAGCTTTCGAAAAACAAGATTTTTGATCAGAAGGAATCTAATCTTTTGATCACTTCAGAGGAACTTCACGATCATTATATCTATCAATCTATCGTGAAAGCGTTTGATCATACGATCATGCATATTGATTAGAAGCTCAAACTGTATTTGAAATAACCTCGCTGGTCACTTTCACCAAGTCCGTTACTATAGGACTTATTCTCCATTCCAATTGTGAGTGTTCCTGCTCCAACTTTGGTACTACGAGTAATTCCGTAAACAGTGCTTTCATCATCGTATTGATACTGAAGATCAGCGATATTTCCGTAAGACAATGACTTCAATGAAATCTTGGCGTGAACTTTAGTTTTGTTATCTGTGTGATTGACTGTTGTCGCGACAGTGGTATCGACTTTAATATCAGTCTCGGTAACTGTCATCGAATAGGGAACTGTCAATGTTGTATCATCAGTGGTCGTTTTCACTTGAAGATAGGCCTTGTCCTTGTCTCTTAATGTCATCGCGATAGATTGTTCACGTGAGTTGATTTTAATTTCAGATTGAACCTGCATTCCTTCCGCTACTTCAGTATTGGTTCTAAGGTCTATTATATTTACTTGTCGTGGAAGACCTCGTCTGTGTTCAACTCCAAATCCCATATTCCCTTGGACTTGAGTACCACCGAAGTTTGTATTGACTCCTCCATAAGAACCCCAGACATTTTCAGGGTTCCCTGTAGGGGTTCCTGAACCTGATCCAGAACCCGAACCGGACCCAGATCCTGATTCTCTGGTATAGACATCTCTGGCGATTCTTCTTCTTTCCATTTCTTCCGGGGAAAGTGGAAGGGGCTTATTATCTCCTGGTCGGACCATATGGAAGTAGCTGATCTTGGCTTTGTCTGTGCCTGTGACTTGAACACGAATGACTTTCTGCCTGGGTGGATAACCAGACTTGAAGTAGTACACTCGTTTACCCGCCATTCGCATCTGAATGGAGCCAATCTTACTCATGTCGATTTCTTTATCCCAAACAAGAACAGCTAGTTCTCTTTGGAAATCATTCTCTTTAGGGTTAAGAAGATCATCCATTTCCCAGCGTCTACAGTTTGAATTTCCGCTTTCAGTATCCTGTGTCTTTTGTTTTTCCAGGTAGTACATTCCTTCAAGTCGACCGACTTCATGAAGGAGCATAGGGTGAGGATTCTCATCTTGATCTACCAATTTTTGGATAATCGAATTTACTTCACCGGCAAGCTTGGAAACAGATGGGCAGCCTGTACACATGATTCGAGCATCGCGATTGGACTCATCATCCTCCATCAAATAGGCATGCTCGATTCCTTTTTCGTCTCTGACAATCCACTTGGTTCTTTCAGCATCTTCGTTAGGATTTTGAGCTTGATCGCGGTAAGCCCGGTAAGCTCTTTGCAATGTTTGAAACTCTTCACTGGATCTCACATCATTGATCTGAGTCGAAACATCATCAAAAAAACTCTGAGCCCCAAGTGGAGCAAAGAGGTTAAGTAGGAGGGTGAATGAAATTAGGCCAGACAAAATTCTCACAGAAGGCTTATCGTCTGGAATTTATTGAACTTTGAGTGAAAGTGCCGCTTTACCGTTTGAAACTCTCAGATTAAAATCGATCTATGAAAAAACTTATACTTAGTGTCGTTATTTTGGCCGTCATTGGGGGAGTAGTGTTCTACTTTACTCGGACAAATGATCAACCTCAGGGACTGATGGAAGGAGAGTGGGACCTTGCCGAAAAAGAAGGCAAAGTAGTCGACACCAAACCGGGTGATCTAAAAAAACCAGACTCTGCTGTTTCACGCAGTGAGAGCAAGCAGGTGGAACCGGTTAATCCATTCCTTCCAGGACAAAAGCTTGATCCTCAAACACTTTCTGAAGAAGAAATTGAAGAACTTGAAGAATACTTTGATAAAGTTGAAATGGGCTGGGCAACCAAAATGAAAGAGCTTCTCGTTGATGAACTTAAGCTTGGTGAAGATGTTCTTGAAGAATATGGTTCCCTTAGGGAGAATTACGAAGAAGAGAAGATGGTTGCCTTTCAGGAATTTCACGAATTCATGGTCGCAAAGTATGGTGAAAACTATGCTTATAATCCAACTGAAGAAATGGAAGTTTTCGAAAACAAGGTTCAGGGAATTTATCTGGAAAAACTTAGAACCAAGCTTGGAGATGAAAACTATTCGCGCTACCTCGAGGTTAAAGATTCATATAACGATCAGCTAAGAAGAGAACAAGATCCCAAAAAGGGTGTTGTTCTTATCGAACTCTAGGCCTTTCATGATCACAAAATGGAAGACATTGGAAAAAAGCGAAAGAAGTCGTGGGCATATCTTTCGTTACCTAGTGGCCAAAAGGCAAAGTCAGGAAACTGGGGCCAAGGGAGATTTTGACATCATCCAGACTCTCAATTGGGTGAATATCGTTCCTCTAACCAAAGACAATGAAGTCATTTTAGTCAAACAATACAGACATGGTACTGATGAAGTGACTTTGGAAATCCCTGGAGGAGCAGTCCATTTCAATGAAGATATTCGATTGGCCGCTGAGAGGGAGTTGGAAGAAGAAACAGGTTACAAGTCAGATGATTGGGTGAAGCTTGGAACTTGCCATCCTAACCCTGCTTTCATGACTAACGTGTGTGAAACCTGGCTTGCCAGGAATTGTGAGCTGACTGGAGTTCAGAACTTTGATGATCTGGAAGAGATCGAGCTTGTGAGCGTTCCTCTGAATCAGATTCCTGAAATGATCAAGAAAGGGGAGATCACACATTCACTGGTGATCGCCGCTTTTCATTATCTAACTCTTCTCTAATCTTCTTTGGACTTGGAAGTAGGTTTTGACTTCTTAGAGACCTTCTTCTTGGTTCCACGTGTATTTTTTGAAGTTGATAGAATCAGCCAGTCAGCTTTTTCGATTGGATGAAAATAATCAGCTTCGTCAATTAGAAGTTGGCTGGTTGTTGATTTGACTGCCGCAATCTCAACTCTCACACCTTCATTTTTCAAATGGGCCACAAGTTCTACATAATCACTGTCACCACTCATGATAACAATGGTATCTACTTTTGAAGCTAGCTGGGTCGCTTTGATTGTCAGAGGGATATCAGCGCTTTTATGGCAAGGTCTTATTGAGCCATAGTAAAGAGTGTGCAACCTCTCTCCAAGTTTGGAAGAGATGTTCTTTCCTTCTCGAAAATAAACCAGACGATTCAAGCTTCTTTCCTGAAGAACTCTTGGAATGAGTTTGTCAAAATTGAGCATACTGGCCTTTTCTTTTGATTCGGACAGGATGCTACGTTCGATATTATTACCGTCAATTAGAACGGCAACACTTTGAGAAATATGTACTTCAGACATTTTGTTCCTATTTGTTTTTGACCAAATAATAGAGCAAGGCTCCAATATTCACTCTTTTACCAAGGACATCGTGGTTTGCCCATGGGGCATAATGAAAGTTCAACAGTTGGAGTGTTGAAGGTATTTTCATGTATTTGACCATGTAGATGAATATTGATTTGGCGTATTTTTCTTTGCTTTCATCCAGTTTTGCAACTTTAATGATTGCTTCCTTATAAACAAGAAACGCCTTATCCAGTTCCTTGTTGTCGAGCAGGTTGTTGTTATCAGTATCGAACCTGAGGAAAGTTGATTCGATATTGATCATGGCACCGATAAGGAGACCATAATCTCTTGCGGCCATTGGAATGGTGGTATCATCACCAAAGTCTCTGGCAAATCCTTCTACATTGGCTATGAAGCCTTCAAGTTCCTTCTTAGGCGCTGTCTTGTAGAATTCGTAAAATCTTGGATAGTTCTTTTTGTAGCCAAGTTTGTTAAAGAAGATATCAAAGAAATAAGGTCTATGACACTTTAAAGTGTCAAATTCGAGGTTTTCTGGGTCATTATAGCTACAATCATTACCTTCCTCGGCATCTGTTCCGTCGTCATGAACCTTCTTAAGCTCAGCAAGAAAGTCATGTGACATGATCATAGTCTGAAAAACCAAATTTCCAAACTCGGTTCCTTCATCCAGTTCAAGTCTTAACGTCCCATTGGACATACTTTGGAAAAGGTCTGAAAGAAGAAGTACGTTGGAAACGTAACTTTCAAAGTTCATTGTCCAAAGATTGAGCTCCTCAAGAACCGGTTGAAAGTCTTTGAGGATTACTTCAAGGTGCTCGAGCTCAAGTCCCCAGACTCCGGCCTTCTTCGATCCGTATGAACGAATGAAAATATCCAGGGCATAACGAACGAGAGCGTTTTCTGTGAATCCAAAAGCATTTCTTTTGATGTCGATTCCGTAATAAGAAAAGCCCTCTTCATCTCTGAAGTATTTGAAGTGCTTCGCCTGATAAAGAAAATTCTGATGATAAAATTTAACCTGATCAGATGTGAACTCTTTGTATTCAGGCATATCGAGCATCGGAAGTTCTGTAATGACCTTAGGGGAGTACATAAGATCGCCTTGACCTCTGAATGTCAGTTCGAAGAAGTATGCCTTATCAAGTGCCCCTTGTGCAATCTTAACAGCGGTATCAAAATTGGATTTGGTCCAAACGTCAGGATGACCTCCCATGATTCGCGCCTTGACCTTCTGAAGTGTTGGTCTGAACTTCGTGATGTCCAGTCGATCCTCTTCATTTTCAGTTTCATCAACTGGAGTCTTCTTTTTTATCGACCAGTCTGCAATGAGAAGAATCTCTTCAGTCGTGAAGACTTTTTGATATTTTGGAAGATCTTCCAGGATGATGACGATTCTTTCCAAATTGTCTCTAAAGAACTTGTATTTCTCTTCATCAACCTTGAACAAGTTCATGGGAATATGAAGCATGTCAAAACCAACCCCACCAAGATTCTCTACTTTTGAATGAAGGAGGCTGAACTCAGATTTGGTAAGCTTTTCTCTCTCTCCTCCAAGGAGTAGAACTTTGGCCGAAAAGAGGGCCTTGATCACATCTGATTCCATTGTGATGCTGTCTTCGAACACTTCCTTAACTGTCAGGAAGAACTTCAATGCATCCATTTTTTCTGGAACGTGACCATTGTTTATCATCACTGGTTCTAGAGAACGAAGAACCCTAGTGAGCTTCTTGTTTAATTCCAGGTTCAGTTCTTTTCTTGCATCCAGGTCCATGTTGTCGAGATCTTTGGTCACTTCTTGATAGTGACGGTAGAAACGATAACCGTGAAGGAAGCCCTTGATCAGATTCGAACTGGCAAGCAAGTTTCCGAAAGTGAATTGAGTTTTTGTTCCACCTAGTATGTCTGATTTGAATGCATTGATCAGTTTTTCATATTTGATCTTGTCGAGATCTTCGTCAGTCATCTCATCTGCAAGGTCAATCAAGTGCTTGGTGTTGAAAAGAAATGTATCTTTTTCCATTGGATGGAAAAGAGCTTCAAGTTCATCGAGAAGGTGCCCGTAAAATCCATAAAGATCTTCAGCATTTTTGAAATTCTTTTCATCAACAAAAAAGAAATCAATACCGAGCATGATGAGTTTCGGTGCCTTGACCAAAAGTTGTCTTGTTTCGGCCGAAGTGAGGATATCTTTCTCACCACCAAGGAAAAGCTTTTTGACAAAGAGTCCGTTGTTGATCATTTCTTCTGTCAAAGTGAAGTTCTCAAAACGATCTTTCATATCCAGAAGAAATTTTCTAAGGTTAAGACCGAGATCTCTGGTGTTTCTTGATTCGATAATACCTAGAATACTGGATGCAAGATCTTCAAAAGCTTTCTCTAGAATAACTCTACTGTCCCAATAGTTGGTATTATCGATATCTTTCAATGTTTTAGTAATGATGATCGCGGACTTATTGGCCTCAATCATAAGCTTGAAGAGTGGACCGATATTGTCTTGAGAAATTTGATCGCGATTGTCGTTGAGTAGAAGCATATTCAGCTCGAATAGAAACTTCAAACTGTCGATGATGTGAGAACTGTTCTCATGAAAAAATCGACGAACAAATGTTCCAAGTTCATGTTCTGTTACGTACTGACGATTCTCAACTCGGACATATTTAATGAAGTCACGAAAGTGAGCTTCAAGACATTTGATTTGATATTCGACGTCTTGTTCGAGGATTAATTCAAGTTCATCTGTGTTGAGATTACAGGCCGTGGTCATTTGGCCGTTTTCATAGACTTCACCACCCGGAACCGGCTCATCAGAGAAGTATCCGCAACTTGCCAAGAGTAGGCAAAAAATTGAAATTATTATCAAATGTGGCCGAAGCAGGTCGTTCTTTTTCATCATTTCAAAAGCTTTTGTTTTTGGAAATCTAACCAATTTTTGTTAGCTTTGAAAGAATTAGCCAACAAACGGGTCATATTTACACACCGCGTAGATATTTCTTTCAATTAGCCGGTGAAAAGGTAAACTTTCTCTATGTTGAATCGGAAAAATATATCTAAATACTTGAAAGTATTGAGCTTTTTGGGAGCCCTGCTTCCGCTTTCTTCCTTTTCAGCTGATGGTTACCTCTCTTATGAGCGCTTTATCAGGCTCAATACTCCCAATAATAAGACGGATGCTACCAATTGGTTTGGTTTGAGTTTTGATACAGATCACACTCGTAAGAAGCTCGATGCTCACCTTGATACAGACTTCAGATACTTCACATCTACTGAAGGTAACAATCTGAACTTCTCATTGTCTGAGGCCTATATTCAATACAATGAGTCCGATACACGATGGACTTTTGGAAGACGTGTCGTGAATTGGAGTCATCACGAGCGCTACTGGCAACTTGGTTATATGAATGGCCAACAAGGGTTCAAACTTCTTGGAGAAAAACAAGAAGGTCTCTTCGGTGTTCATTATGATTACAAACCCAGTAAAGGCCTGCGCTTTTCAGGAATCCTTTCATACTTCTATCTTCCTGTTTTAAATCCGGAGATTGATGTTCGAAATGGAGAAATCGTTTCGACCAGTGAATGGAAAAAGCTACCTCCAACAAAAACAAGAATTCAGGGACTGGTTGTTCCTATTCAATATGATGTTCAAAGACCTGCGATTAATGATGTTGTTTTTCAAAAAACTTTAGGTGCCAATGTTGAGTATTCCTGGGGCACTGGACTTGCTCAGGCCTATGCCATCTACAAACCTGAGAACAATATTAGAGCTAACGCTGAAGCTTATTACGATCTTGCTGATCAAGCAGTTAAGGTGAAGGCGAATCCTGTAGTTAACCACCATGCTATGTATGGAGCCAGTGTTCATCAAAAGGCGGGAGATGTTCTCCTTTCTTCTGGGATGGATGTCGTTGATCCAAATGCAAAACTTGGTAAGGACTTTGATATTATCGATCCGGTCAAGCTTCAACAATCAAATAGAACTTTTGAATCAGACTTCTTCAAGATTGAGCCGAGCTATGACAGAGAAGCCTACTTCTTTGGTCGGGCCTACATCGATAGACTTTTCTATAATGTCTCTTTGAATTACATTCAGCTTCTTTCCAATAATGTTCGAACATCTGATGACTTTTTCTCGGATACTGTTAAGTTCAAAAGAGCTGTCGGGACTCAGGTTAATTATTGGTTCTCAGATAAACTTTCTGCAATGGTGGATCTTAAATACGATTTGGACAGAAAAGATAATATTCTACGTGGAGAAATGGGCTACCGATTTAACAGATACATGTCGGCTTCGATAGGTGCTGAACTTATCAAGGCTCCTCAGGATGATTCCTACTGGGCTCCCTATAGAGCGAATGATACCGTCTTTACTTCATTTGGCTATCACTTCTAATAAAATTTAGCTTAGTTTGTTTTTGTCTTTATTGATAATGTAAATATCATTCTCTGAAGTTGATGAGTATTTTTCTTTTCGAATTTCATTTCTGCTTAACGATTCAATTTGATCTACACGGAATTTGATTTCTTCAACCGCTCTGTGAATCTTTTCAAGATCATTCTTTGATACATCATAATTCTTTTCAACCTTTTCAAGGGATGTCATCAATGCCATCAACGGAGAGTTGATCTCATGGGCCATTGTGGTTCCAAGAGTTCCAAGTGTATCTTTCTCAGTCTTTTTTGAAATTTCAAGGTATTTGGTTTGCTCATATCCGGCAAAAAAGCTGAACATGACCATTGAGAGTATTGGCGATAGAAGCAACGTCATACTTCTTGCCAAATGAGTTGACTCAAAGAATTCCATAGGAGGAGGAGGAGAACCTTGAAGGTTATACATGATAAATATTGCTATTGAATGGACGAGTGCTGTAACTAGTGCATACCTGATTCCACTGGTCCAAAAAACGGCAAGTATTAATGGGATCAACCATACAAAGGCGAAAGAATAAACTCCGCCCGTCAGATAGACTCTTATCGGATGGATAAAAGTTGCAATAGTAAAGATAGAGATCGCTCCAAAAGTATAATAATTTTTGAAGAAGATGAGACCAATTGAAATCAGGGACATCAAGATACAAGCGACCATTCCTACATGGGCCAATAAAGGGTCACCTTTATCAAGGCGAACGACAAACATGATTGTGGCCACAATCGCAATGCATGCATTAACGGCTGTGATGAATTTTTTAGTGGTACTTAGATTATCTATCTGCAACGTTGGCCTTTATTTGTTAGTTAAGTTTAACTTAATTGACTCACACCTCAAACTTAAGATCGAAAGAGAAATCAAAGACTTAGAAAAAAAACTGACATGAAACGTTGCAGTAGTTGCCATTCGCTTTTCGCACTGGATAAGCTTTTAACTTATGAAAAAATTAATTTACATTTTTATCCTGGTTTTCTCAGTTCAGGCCTCTGCGACTGATAAGGTTGTTGTCTTTATTCCTGGTGCTGGTTCCTCTGGCCCTAAGATGGGTTCCAAGTTGATTGGCGCTTTAATGGGTGTCTTTAAAAAAGATGAATACTTTCGTCATTGGCAGAAATCCTTAAGTACTTATCATATTCCAAACTTTGTTTGTCCAAAGACTGAAGATGGAGATACTCGAGGACTGTTCGAAAGAGCAGAGGAATGTATTTCTCAAATCACAGCGAGCGAACAATGTAAGTCCGGAAGAAATGTCGTTCTCTTCGGCCATAGTATGGGCGGGATTATTGCCAGAATCATTGCTTCAGATCCTAGAACGCGTGATTGTATTCATTCTGTTTCAACTCTTTCGACTCCGCATAGAGGAACAGAGATCGCTGACTTTACTATGGATCAGTTCGAAAAAGAACAAAGCAAGATCATGTCTCAAGAAGAGATAAAGTCTCTTGCCTGGGTAATCAAGCTTATCGATTTTTCTCCTGAGAAAAAACGTTACATCAAGCAATTGCAAAGAAGAAGAAATGGAAAGAATCCAACTCTGTTTAGAGCTCAGGATATTCCAGATAACGAAGCTGTTGAGTATTACAGTTTTACAACTTCATTTGAAAAAACGGCCTTGGCTCCTTTGATTCTCACTAGAAAAATCATTGCCAGTGAAATCAAAAAGACTGACCCTCGAATAGATCGTTCGAACGATGGAATCGTTCCTCTTTATTCACAAGCCTATGGAAAGTTCATGGCCCATTTTGAAACAACTCACTGGGAAGCCGTTTGTCCTGATCCTCTAACTTGGACAAAGGGTTGTGAAATGGCAACTCCACAGATTATTGATCATCTGTTTTGGTTAGCAGGTGAATGAGAGGGGATTTTTTAAAGGAAATCGTCGTCACTCTTTTTGGGGAAAACAATGAACGACGATTTCCAAGAAAGCTGCGTGTCTGATCTTCCAACAAACACTACCTTCTTTACGGCGGTTACGTATTCCGACTTAATTCATTTTTTTAAATAAACGTGGTTGGAGTGCAATTTTTTTTTACTTATTAACCAAGTAACGGACTCGACTAAAACCTATTTTTGACAACTTGGACAATAGTAAGTTCCTCTTTGTGCAAGAGTGATTTTCTTGACCTTTGTAGTCTGACAAAGCCCACAAACATCTTGATAGAAAACAACAAGGTTTTGAACACCTTCACCTTTTTCGCCTTTGGTGTCGGAGTATCCTCCACTAAACGTCATACCGTTGTTTTCGATGGAACCTTTGAGCACGCTTTCAGTCGCTTCACAAATCTTATTAGCTTCGGCCCTTGAGACATTGCCACAACGTCTTGTCGGACGAATACCTGCGCGTGCACAGATCTCTGAGGCAATGTAGTTGCCACAACCAGCGAAGTATTTTTGATCGAGAAGAAAAGGCTTTAAAACTTTGGAAGGATGATCTTTTAAAACTTTATAAATATAGTCTGGGGTGAACTCAGGAGATCCGATATCAACTCCCAATTCATTGAAATGTTTTTTCGCTTCTTCTTCGTAGACGAAGTACATATTCCCAAATCTTCTTGGATCTACGTAGGCTATAAAAAAGCTACTTCCTTTTTTGCCTTTAACTTCAAATTGTACGTGAGTGTGTTTTTCTGTGACTTTGGTTTTAGAGATTCGCCAGGAACCACTCATCCCGAGATGAGAGAGAATGAACATGTCATCATCAAGTTCAAAGTAGAGGAGCTTGCCCTTGCGGCCCATTTTGGAAACGGTATGTCCTGAGACTTTGAAATGCTTGTTCTTGTCTTTAAGAATGGAACTCACCACTGGAGAATACTCTTCACTCAGGATCGTGAAAGGAGTGATCTCTTCTATCTGGGACTTGATTGTTTCAACTTCGGGTAGTTCGGGCATTTGTTCTTTTGCACTACTTAGAAAACATAAAGTTCTCTAAGTAGTAAGTAGAGAATGAATTATTCGGCTTTTCGAGTACAGACTATATTTGAATCAGTAACTTTTGGTTCCTGAATAACTTGACCATCAAAATCTGTGACCCAAAATTTTATAGTAGAGGTCATTTTGATGCTGTTTCCAAGAGGAGTAAATCTAGTGACAGTTTCATATTTCAGAAGAACGTCCTCGTATCTCATATCTTCCACATCTTCTGATAATTCATATTTAAGTACAGAACCTTCACAGGAAGCTTTTACTGTGTAGTAAGAGATAGATGTACCACGATCATCCTCTCCTCTGCGATCTCTATTATATGGGAGTCCATTTCTTGCGTTGATGTTATTCGAACTCAAGAAGTAGGCCCTCTCACTATCTACCTTGAGCTTAAGAAAGGTTTCAGTGTTGTCCTGCTCGTTTTTACAGACATAAACACCTGTAATATTCGAATCACAAGCAAAGGAAGTAGTAATAGAAGTCAGAGCAACGATAAAAAATAGTAGTGTTTTCATGAGCTCTACATACAAAAAATCAGGGGTTTATTCAATAAAATTGTATTATTTATAATACTTATAGTTCTCATTTCCTCAGCTAACTTGTCGTAATTAAAGAGAATCCTTTTGATTGAGTGAACAAAGTCTTAATGGGTCATTATTCAATGTAAAATATCAGAATGATTAAAAATTTAGCGATTTTCGCTGTCGTCATTTTTTCTTTTCTACTTGGTTATCGGTTTGGAAATTCATCTAGGCCCACAATTGATAGTTATTCGAATAAACTTAATGCAAAAGAAAACTCCAAACAAAAAATTGTAGCTGTTGAGAAACGGGAAATTATTGAAAGCAAAAAAATATTAGTATCTGAACTAAAATCTAAAGAAGAAGAGAAGAAAGAGGAAAAGAAGGATAAAGGGGAGTCTTACCTTAGTCGGATGACAAGTTTACTTGCAGACGGCGCCAGATTACAAGAGTACATCGAAAAATGTGAAGATGAAGACGGTTATGACTGCCATATGGTCGAGAAATACTATTTGATGACAGGTCAATACAAAAAATACAAATTTAATCTTCTCACCAGTTGTTATGGTCAGAAATTTAATGATTGTCGAAAGCTTTATGGAATGATGAGTGAAGATGAGAAAAAGAATATTGAAGATCTCACTTACACGTCCTGTATGAATGATAATGCTGAAGCCTGTGATATTTACGGAACATTGAGCGGGTGGCAAGTCCCAAGTGAACGTTCATTAAGTATCAAGAAAAGGGCATGTGATTTAGATGAAGAGAAATGTTTATCATACGCTCATTACTTGGATAGAACTAAAGATCCTAATGTCGACCAATTTGTAAAACGCGGCTGTATGGGATCCGATAAGGATTCTTATAATTGTATTTCAGCTGCAAACCTCTTTCTAAGAAAGGGGAAAATGCGTGAAGCTGCAAGTATGTTGGAGTTTGGATGTAAATTAGGCACCAGAGGAAGTTGTGGGGATCTCTACCATCTCTATCTAGGAATGAAACTAACAGATCGTGCCGAAAAACTGAAGTCTGAAATGTGTCAGAGGAAAGAAGATGCTAGTTGGCATTTCGGTTGTAAATAAACATCAGGCCTTTGGAAGTCTTATTTCGAAAGTAGTATGAGGTTGATTGTGAAGGATTCTGAATGTACCTCCATGAGAAGTCACAATTCGTTGACAGATACTCAATCCAAGACCACTCCCTTTTCCTTTTAATTTTGTCGAGAAAAAAGGCTGCATGATGTCTTCTTGGATTTTCTCTGGAATGCCATTACCAGAGTCTCTGAAATGGAGAACAATTTCTTTGTCGTGATCATGGCAGTGGATTTCGATCCATTTTTCGTCTAAATCAGAAATAGCATCAAAAGCATTACTGGTCAGGTTGACAAAAATTTGCATGATTTGAACTGGAACACAATTTATTGTGACATCCATTTGGCAGTCTTCAAATCGGATTTCAACACCACTTTGCTTTGCAGTTTCCTCAAATAGTGCCAAAGAATCTGTCAGGATTTGTCTTAGAGGGGCCTTTTCAGGTTCGAGTTCTTCGGGTCTCTTTTGGGCCACATTTAAAAGTGAACTTGTAATTTTTGATATTCGTTGCACAGTGGTCTTAATCTGATCTAGTTGGTTGGTGGCAGTTTCTTTGTCCATAGAGTCAGACTGTATTTTCTTTTTCAATGAAGTAGATAGTCCTGCAATAATGGTAAGCGGGTTATTAATTTCATGGGCCACTCCGCCAGAAAGTTCAGCAAGAATTTGTATGTTGGACATCGCGAGAAGCTCTTCTGCTTGCTCTTGGAGTTCAAGAAAAATTCTTTTTCTGGCAGAGGACAGCGCTATGGCAAAGGTCATGATAACCATGACGACTGTTCCTCGGTGGAGAAATTCTGAATAATCCATCTCAGTTCGCGATCCAATAATAAAAAACATCGGTATATAGAGAATCAGATATATAAATAGATGCTTTAGTTTCATAAAGGTCATGGCAAAAATTATAGAAACGCTAGCAGCATAAAAGGGAATAAAAGGAGTTGATGTCATTCCTTTAAGGTTTAGTAGTCCTTGAATTGAAAGAAAAGCGAGAATGAGAGAAAGGGAAATGTAGAGACATTCATGTCTTGTCTTGTTAACCAAGTACCAACAGACTCCAAGCGTAAATAAAACCAAATGAATTTGAATAACATTCATTACTTTGAAAAAATCTAGGCCGAAACCAAACTTGATAGGGAAAACTACATAGGCCACAAAAAGAAAAACAGAAAAAAGAATGGGGATGATGGTTCTCAATACTTGATAACGGAAATTATCCTCGGCCTCAGCCGGTTTTCGACGGATAAAGTAGATGAGATCTTGGATTTTCTCCATGGCCTCATTATCCTAGAATCCTAGATTCGCAGCAATGTAAAAAAAAATTTACGTTGCTAAGGGGACATTGATTCGGGTTTTAAATGTCCAATTGGCGCCAAAAATACCAACTGGCAATACTTCGATAAGGGGAATATTTGTGAGTTTTCTCAAGAAGTTCTTTTGGCCCAATTAAATCTCTTTTGAATCTCAAGCTGTATCCTTTTCTCACACCATAATCTCCTTCAGGCATGATATCTGGATGACCCACGTTGAAGATCAAAACCATATCGACAGTCCATTTGCCAACACCTTTTATCTGGGTCAACAGTACTCTCGCCTCATCTGGCTCCATTTTGAGAAGTTTTGCCCTACCTGGAACAAGACCTGACTTTTTCGCCTTGGCGATCTCTTTGATGTATTCGACTTTTCGATAGGAGAGTCCAGCAGCTCTAAGTGTCTCATCAGAATGGGACAAAATGATATCTGGAGATGGTATAGATTTTTTCCCCAGTGTGTTTAGAAATTTTTTATAAATACTTTGAGCGGCCTTCGTTGCAAGCTGCTGGTAGATAATGGATTTTACTAGGTATTGATAGGGAGAGAGTTTCTCTTCAATGATGAGCTTGCAAGGACCCACTTCTTCAATGAGTTGCTTCATTTTGGGGCAACTCTTTTTAAGATGATTTTGCGCTTTCGTATAAGACATTAATTTACTTTAAAAGGAAGAAGTTCATCATCTCTCATCCATGTCGTCAGACTATAGCGGTTTTGACTGGTCTCTTTAACTTCATGGTAAATCTGTGAAGAAAAAAATGTAACCAGCATCCCTTCAGAAGGAGTTATAACTTTCTCTATTTTGTTTTTATCTTCTCGATTGTAGATGACCAGTTCTCCACCTTCAAGACAGTTATTTAAAAATAGAATGGTTGTAACTTGTCTGTGTTTGGTATCTTTGTGGACATCGAGATGCTTCTTGTAGAAACCACCATCCTCATACCATGCGAGCTGGGACTCAAATCTTTTCATGGAAAGAAAAAAATGTTCATTCAAAGTCAGCATGATGTCTGTCAAAAGGGTTTGAACTTCAGGAAACTTTTCCCAGTTATTAATCCAAACTGTCTTACTGTTTCGAATGTCGATTTTTGTCGTTTGGTTCAGGGAACGGCTAATGGCGGCTTGTTCGAAGTTGTTAGCGGCCAGATTGTCTTCAAAATCTTCTATTAGTTTACTTAAGCTGTTTTGAGGCAAAACATTCTCTTGAATGTAATACCCATTACCTTCCAATGAGAGCTTGAGTTCTTCGAAATTGAGAAGTAGGCCTTTATTCATGAGCAGAATATAGCAATGCTTCTCAATAGATGATATTTGATTTTTTCTAACTAATTGTTCGAAAAAACCTAATTGAAAACTTATGTTCGTTTGAGATTAAAGGGCCTGAACTTTAGTCAATTCCACGTTCTCAACCTTACCACTTTCGGCAATGCTGGTTTTGCAAACCATGGCAGAACCATTTTGCAAAAGCAAAGAGGAAGAGAGGTTGTACTCCATAAAGACATCATCGAAGTCCACTTGGAGATTCTTGTCGAACTTGGAGGTCGCTAGTCCAGCTTGAGCTGAGCAAGCGTGGGAGTGAATTGATATGGCCTTGTCTTCAGAAATAACGTCAGCAAAACTTGGTGTGCTGATAGAAAGCAAAATAACTGCAAGAAGCATTTTCATAAAGTCTCTCCGGTCCAGTGGTCCGTGTGTTGTGTGCGTCGGACTATAGGCTGAACCGGCTGTATCGTGTGTCATTTTGTAAGAATTGTCTGCAGAAAAGATTCACAAAAAGTGATAAGTGAGAACTTTCGGGAGCTTGGAATTTGACGTTCGGATATCACCGATTTTCCAAGCTCCTGAAATATGGAAACTACTTGAGGTCGTCGTTCATTTTGGCGACTTTCGCTTTGAGCTCTTCCTTGTATTGATCAAGCTGGCCGGCCATCTTGGTGTCATGAGTTCCAAGAATTTGAAGAGCAAGAAGTCCCGCATTCTTGGCACCATTAACAGCTACCGTCGCTACAGGAACACCTCCTGGCATCTGACAAATTGAAAGTAAAGAATCAATTCCTTCAATCGAGTTTGATGAATTGATAGGAACTCCAATCACTGGGAGAGAAGTGAGTGACGCCACCATCCCCGGAAGGTGAGCAGCTCCACCAGCTCCTGCGATAATGACTTTAAAACCATTTTCTCTTGCACTCTTTCCAAACTCCACCATTTTTTCAGGAGTTCTATGGGCCGAGACAACTTCAACGTGTGGTTCGAGTCCAAACTCCTTGATGATATCTTTGGCTTCATTCATGACATTGAGATCTGAACTTGATCCCATGATAATGGCAATTTCTTTCATGTTGTTTCACCTGTTATTTGAATTTTATTTTTCATTTGATCTTTAAGTGTGAGTAAAGCATCGCCTTCTCCAAGAATCGTCAGGTGTCCCATTTTTCGACCTGGACGCGACTCCTGCTTATTGTAGAGATGAATAAAAACATTTTCTGGAAGATCAGAAGTTCCTTCAACCTTGGTCGGACCTACACTTTTTGATCCAATCAAGTTCATTGTAAGACTTGGTTTTGCAGGCATGGTTTCACCAAGCTCAAGACCTGAGATCGCGCGTATATGATTTTCAAACTGAGAAGTTGGAGCGCTTTCTATCGTATTATGACCTGAGTTATGTACTCTCGGGGCCAGTTCGTTGACCCAAAGTTTTCCTTCGGTATCCAGGAAAAATTCACAGGCCAGAGTTCCTACATAGTTGAGTTTTTCTGCGATAATCATCAAGTAACTACGGGCCTCGTCTTGGAGCGCGTGATCGACCGTCGAAGGATTGATCTGGTAGTCGAGGAGGTTGAGCTCGGGATCCATCACCATTTCAACCATCTCGTAGGTTTTTATTTCACCTGCAAGATTTCTTGAACAGACGACCGCCAGTTCTTTGGCGATATTCACCCGCTCTTCTATGACACATTCTTTGTTCAAAAAATCAGAGGGGATATTATCATTTTTCGGGATCCACACGCCTTTACCGTCATAACCACCTGTCGAAAGTTTCACGACTTTGTTTCTTAAATCGGAGTCACTTGTAAGAGTCTCAACAATGAAATCACTGGTTGGAACTTCACAATTTTTCAAAAACTCTTTTTGAGTCCCTTTATTTTGAATAGTTTCAAGAACTGCGGGAGAAGGATGCACTTGAGTTTTTTCGCAAAGAAGTTTCAGCCCTTCCAGGGAAATGTTTTCAATTTCAAAAGTGACGACATCACAATCAGCGAGTTTCAAGCAATCTTCTTTGTTGGCAAAATTTCCCGGAATAAAAGTATCTGCGAGGTTTTCTGTAGAGGCACCGGTTTGGTCCAGTACAACAGAATGGAGTCCCAATTTATGAATAGAGGGAAGCATCATCAGGGCGAGCTGTCCGCCACCCAAAATGCCTATTTTTTTCATGTCCTTTATATCTCAAAATTAACATCATTTGACTAGATGCGGCTCGGAACCTGACAAATCTTTCAAAAAAAAAGGTACAATATGTTCATGAACGTTCCTTATTTCAATAACCCGAAATTTGTCCGGATATTTTTAGTTGTGAGCTTTCTCTTGTTGGTCTTTCTCGTGGCCGAGCTGACAGGGTTTCGTGAAAAGATCACTATAAATTACATCAAAGAGCTCTTTATGGAGCATAAACTAATGGGGAGCATTCTATTTATTTGCCTCTTTGCCCTTGGAAACCTTCTTTATATACCTGGCTGGATCTTCTTGGTTGGAGGGGTCCTGGCGGTTGGGAAATATTACGCTGGGCCATTGGCCTTTGCTGGGGGAATGGCCTCTAGTGTCTTGAGTTACCTCGTTGTCGGGATGGCGGGTAAGGATGCTCTTCGAGCACTTGAGAAACATAAAATTGCCAAAAAGTTTTTCGATCATCTCGACGAGAGACCTATAAGGACCATCATTGTTCTGAGATTCATTTTTCAGACTGCTCCGTTTCTCAATTATGCTCTGATTCTCTCGAAAGTCCGCTTTCGCGATTTTTTTTGGGGAACTTTTTTGGGGCTTCCGATTCCCATCTTTTTCTACTGTCTGTTCTATGACTTTTTGTTTGGGAAGCTTGGGACTCCATAGCCCCTCTGGAAGGGGATCCTGAGCATTTTTGAAGCTTCCTACTGTGCTTTAAGTGTCTGAAATTATGGCATTCTTAAGGCAAACTTCATTTTGTTTACTTCCTAGACACAGTTCATTTTCTCTACAGGTCAAAATCTCTAATTGCGCGAAACTTTAGGACCTCCATTTGGCCTCGACTTTGCTTGAAGAGTTATAAGTCTTAAATGGGAGTTTTTATGAATTTGAAGAAAATGTCTTTGTTGGCCTTGACGGCCCTTACGCTATCCACGAATGCCTTCGCAGTAAGCCAGTTGATTGGTGATATTGATGGCTTTGGTATTGATCCAATTGGTAAATTCAATACTAGAGGTCTACCTGCAGATACAGATGGTGATGGAATCATCGAGGCCGGTGAATTTCTTCCTGACTGGAATAGAAGTGGTGCTGTTGCTATCAATAATGGAGACAACTTTGATCTTCGTTCAAGTGCAGAATTGAGTGCAACCAATGGTGCACAATATACTGATGTTTCTCTTGTAGGTTCAGGAGCTTCTCACCTTAAAAAATTCACATTTAACTTTGCTGTACCTCAACCAGGTTCTGCAGATTATGGTCTTGATCATTACATCAACTTTGTTTTTGGTGATTATGATGTTTATCCAGCTTCTATCGATGTCGATGGAACTGTTGTTGCCCTTACACTACAAGGTGGTGGAGCGGATGGTCTTGTTCAAAAAGCCTTTGCAACCGTTCCTTGGACGGCCATGCTTGACGGACAAGTTGTTATTACAGTTATTGCCCAAAGAGAGCCTTATCTAGCATTTGACTATGCTCTACTTGATACTGACCAGATTCAAGATGCTGACCAGGATGCGATTCCTGATTCAATTGACAACTGTCCAACAGTTTCAAACTACAATCAGCATGACTCAGACAATGATGGAATCGGTGATGCTTGTGACAATGACCAAGATAACGATGGAATCGAAGATGACGTTGACAATTGTCCACTAGCTGCGAACGCTGATCAACTTGATTCTGACTTCGATGGTCTAGGCGATGTCTGTGATTCAGATAATGACAATGACGGAGTTGAAAACGATGTCGATGAGTGTCCAGGAACTACTTCACAAATTGTCCATCCAAATGGTTGTTCAATTGCTCAAGTGTGTGCCTGTGATGATGACTGGAAAAACCATGGTGAGTTCAAGAGCTGTGTTTCCCATGCCAGTGAAGAACTTCTCTACCTCGGTATCATCTCTGAAGAGCAAAAAGATGAAATCAATTCAAACAGCGCTCGAACCAACTGTGGTAAGAAGCGTAGATAAAAAATAAAAAAATCTAAGGAAGAAGGGCCTGCTTTTGCAGGCCTTTTTTATTTTAATGATGGTGTGGACGACAGGCGAGACTGTTCATTCGAGGGGGAGAGAAACAAATCCCACTAATGTTTCCATGTGGAGCCCTAAAAGAGCATTGATCACCTTCAGACTTTCCACGACAGGATTCAATGGCCTCTTCTGGAGGTCCGCCACGAGGGCCTCTTTCTTGTTGTTGACCTCTCTTACTTTGACCTGACTGACTTCTTCCCCCCATTTTTTTATAAAATGAAGGATCGGCTTTTCCCATTAAGCATCTTGGAATAACCGGATATGAATCAGTAAGAATATAAGCATAGGTTCCGTCTGGATAGTCGTCTGTGATTACAAATATACCATTACACTGATCAAGATCTCCTGATCCTTTTTTGTATTCGTAATCTTGAACGAAAGTTCCATCGTAGCGACCACCAATTGAGCGAGTTCCACTTTTTAATCTGTAACTTGATTTGAGTTCTTTGACTTGACCATTAATCTTCATGGTTGATGCATATATGGGGAATCCGTCAGCGGCCCATCCAATCAAAGGAGAAAGTGTCCCTTTTTGATAACCAAGTTTTTTAAAAAGACCCGTTGGCTTTCCATGATAATGATAGGCACCTGTTGGCTGAACATGAGCGTGATTGGTGTCTACTCCTAGAGTAATGGCACCAGAGAGTGCTTCATATTGCCAACCGCTTGAAGGATCACCTTTGTAAAATTCAGCAGCTCCTGGATCAAAGGGAACACCATTAATGGCGACGCCAACATCAAGCCTCATCCCGACAGGTGTAGGACTCCTTTTTTCAGGATTGAGTGGGATTTCAAAACGATAATTTTGTTGTTCGATAGAGTGGGGATTTCCACTGTTGGGAAAGTTCCCAACATTATGATTGGGGAGACCTTTGGCCTCTAAAATTCTCTTATTTCCACTTTTATAAATTCGAACTCTGGAAGAGTACCCTGATTGAGTTGCAGGAATTAAGTCTCTTCCTGAAAGTCCATTTGATTGTGTTGTTGTATGATATCTGAATCGTTGAGCTGCAACCAGAGAACAGATAAAAAAAGAAAGATAAATTAATTTTTTCATGACTTGATTCTACCTGATTCGGAAGTTTGAAAAAAGGACTCCAGTTTTTCCAGAGTCCGTTCTCCTAGAAATGTTTTCACTGACGTGCCACTCATTTCAGTTTCCTTGTTTTAGTTATGATTTGAACAAGTTGATCCATCTTCTCTCAAGTGAATATGATAGACGCCATTTGGAAAATCCATTGTTCTTCCAAAATGACCACCGTTCTGATCTAGTCCTCGCGGATCGGCAGGTCCATAAACAGGAGTCCCATCTGCAAGTACACCCAACATTCCTCCTGGATTGTTTCTAACCTGTTGGTTTAAATCCATTTGAAAATTGAGTCGTCTGTCGTTGTTACAAATCCCCCCTGAAATAGGAGATCCATCTACTGCAACTCCAACTGAACCTTGTTGCTGACAAGTTCCCTGAAACTGCTCCTGCGGTCTTGGGGGAAGATTAAAATGGTTTCCTTGAGTATCTCTTTGATGAAATTGACTTCCACCATACGGAGGAACTCCGTCTGAAATGACTACTCTGTCGTTTTCTTCGTAGATGTTCATTCGATCACCAAAATTGTTTCTCATGGCATTACCAAATTCTTGGTTGCTTGGGCCTTGACCCATCATTGGAGGCATCCCCATGTGCTGACCTTGATCCTGACCTTGCCCTTGTCCTTGTGAAGCGTTTTGTAGATCTTCAGTCACACTTTCAGGAACCTGAATACAGGCCGTCGAGCCGATTAATAAAAGTAAAAGTATAAGTTGATGTGCGTACTTCATGTCTTACTCCTTAGAAATTTTCTGTTTCAAAATTTTCTGGTCCGCCTTGACCTTCTCTGTGTTCGTGATTTCTTTCATGACCGTTCTCTGAGAAATCACCACGACCTTCACCTTGCTCATGCCTAGGGCCTCTTCCTTCTTGCCTTTGCCCTTGCTCTTGTCCTTGACCACGTCTTCTCATACCTCTTTGGCCGCGTTCACTCATCTGACCTTCCCCGCCACGTCTTTCGTGTTGGCAGTTTCCTCCTTGGCCACCTCTTTCTGAACCACCTCTGTTTCCTCCACGTCCGCCTCTGGCAAATACATCGCCGACTGTGACGAGAAGAAAGGTCAATAGAATCAGCTTTTTCATGCAAACCTCCTATGGTGCTGGGTTAGCTGTGAATTTAGAATACGGGAAAGTCGACAACCGATGTTTTCTAGAAAATTTCAAATTGTAACAAGATGTTTCCAAGCTGAGATTTTTATAACTTTGGTGGTATAATGAGTTAAATACCTGAAATACCGGAGTTTTTTTGGAGCAGATCAAGATCCTACTTATTGATGATGATGAAAAATTGGGCAATAGTCTAAAGAGCTATCTTTCTAAATTTTCCATGGAATTGATTGCTGTCACACTTCCTAGTCTTGGGATGGAAGAATTATCCAAAACAGAATTTGATCTTATACTTCTTGATGGAATGCTTCCTGAAAAAGATGGGCTTGAGGTTTGCCGAGATGTCAGGGAGAAATCGAGTATACCCATCATCATGCTGACAGGCAGAGTTGAAGAAGAGGATAAAATTTTAGGCCTTGACTATGGAGCAGATGATTATGTCACCAAACCGTTTTCACCTCGTGAACTTGTCGCTCGAATCAACTCTCTGCTGAGGAGAAGCCATCACGTTAAAGGTGGAGCTGCATCAGTTAAAAGTGGAGATTTGAATTTGGATACAGCTTCTTTAAAGGCCTCTCTAAAAGGAAAGGACTTGGAGCTGACTACTCAAGAATTTGAAGTATTGAATTATCTAGTTGAGCATTCATCCTCAGTTCAAAGTAGGGAGGCCATTATGAAGGGGCTCCACGGAGAAGACTGGACTGCCTTTGATCGAGCGCTCGATATTGCGATTTCAAGAATTAGGAAGAAAATTAAGAAAATTGATGATTCTAAAGAGTATATTAAAACGGTCTGGGGTAAAGGGTATATGTTTCTTGGAGGGGAATCATGAAATTCTTCAAGAAACTTTCTGTCAGACTTTTTCTACTTTTGATTCTTTCCAACACATTACTTGCCTGGGGATTGATCCAAATTACTTCTTTGACCTTGAGTCTGAAAAACAACACAGGGAAACTTCTGACTCAGGGGCGAGTGCGTCCTCCTAAACTACACCATTTTCTTGATGATCTTGGAGATCCTCCTAATCTCGAAGCAGCTGAACGTGTTGCCAAAAAGAGAAATATGGAAATCATGATTGTTGATAGAGGAATGGAACGGGTTACTGATAATCATCTTCCATCGTTCAATGAACTTTCAAAATATTACTTTAAAGATGGTCAGAAGTTTTTTCCTGATCATAGTGATAATCGCCCACCTCCAGGAAGAGATCATCGCGGGAACAGGCCTCCTCCGCCTCCGCGATTCGGTCACGGAGGTCCACCTCCTCATCATGGCGATCCTGGCCCTCCAAAAATAAGAGAGGCCGGAGTTTATAAAGATCAAATCTTTCAAGTGATGGACTTCAAGGGTGTAACGCTCGTTCTATTTTTCAAGGATGACATTTCAAGCTTTCTCACTGAAAAAGAAAAAGTACGACTGGCCGTCATGATTGGTGCCATCATTCTTTCCGTATTGTTTTCACTTTGGTTGGTTTCTCAAATGCTTCTTCCTTTGAAATCATTTATTCGAGGAGTAAGGAGAGTCGGTGCTGGAAGATTTGAAACCCAACTGCCAGATTATTCAACAGAAGAATTTAATATTCTATCAACAGAATTCAATAATATGGTTAAGAAGGTTGATCGCATGGTTCAGGGGCGTGATTACCTACTACGAGCAGTTAATCATGAGCTTCGTGGACCAATGTCTCGTCTCAAAATTCAAGCTGAAATGGTGGATGATGAAAAGATTCGTCAGTCCATCAGCGAAGATTTGGTTGAACTTGAAGAAATGATGGAAAATCTTCTCGAGGTTGAAAGGGTACAAAGTGGAGCTGATACTAAAAAGCATCCTTTTAATCTGAGTGAACTTGTGGAACAAATTCACAACAAGTTCAAGACCGAAGGAAAGAACTTTTCTCTCGATATTGAAAATGAAGAAATCTTTCTAACGGCAGATCCTATTCGAATAAAAATTCTTCTCAAAAATTTAATAGAGAACTCTTTTAAATATGCAGAGGGCAAAGGATTATCACTGAAAGTTAAAACCAAAAGTAAAAAAGTGTTGCTTACTGTCAGTGATGAGGGACCTGGTATCAATCCATTAGATCAACAACATATCTTTGATGCTTTTTATCGCTCTGATAAAGTTCGAACAAGTAAAAAAGATGGATTGGGTCTCGGCCTCCATCTTTGCCAGGAAATAGCTCGGAATCATGGGGGAGAAATAACATTGATTTCGAACCTTGGAAAAGGTTCTACATTTGAGGTTTCACTACCTTTGAGCTGATCGAATTTCCACACTTTTGTAAAATTTAGGGTACAATTAATCTTAATGAAAACTAAAGATGGGAATTCAGGTCTTGCCAGGCAGGTCACTATTGACGGTGTTCTGTTTTATCACATGCCCATCAACGTCGCTATCAAGTACGCAGAGAAAATCACTTCTGGATTTTTTGTTCCACTTTCTGAAACCAAAAGGGTCAGGATTCAACCAGACGACGATGATATCAAATCCAAGATGGAAGGATATAAAGAGAAAGGACTCGAGAGTATTCTTTTGGCCGAAGACGATTATTATGAATTCGTAAAAAAAATCAAGCACGGGCTGATTGGCTTCTTTTTAAATGATCAAGATGAACCCAAACAACTTGAAATGGAGCAGATGTTGGCCCTGGTGAAAAGAGTCACCTTATACATCGGCCTTGCTCCGACAAATGTTGAACTTGCTGAAGAAATTGTTCGTTCAGTATTTTCAAAAATCAGAACTGTCAGCATTATTGCTGAGCCATTGCGAGAGTTCCAAAGAAATAATCAAAACGAGTTTTTGAAAAGTCTCATGGTTTGTTATACGTCAGTGGGATTGATTGATGCCATTAATTGGACAAGTCCCGGAATCAAAGAAAAAATCGCTCATGTTTGCCTGTTTAGTGATCTGACACTATCACAGGAAGATTATACTGAGATGCTTCTGGCCGACAATGATCCTTCCAAGTTTTCAAAAAAGATTTTAAATCATCCCATTGATGCCGCTAACCTTGTTGGGAGAACCAGAAACGCTGTCAGTAATGAAGCCGTGATTGCAATCCGACAGCATCATGAACTTCCAGATGGTTCCGGATACCCTAAAGGCATCAAAGGATTGACTATCAACAATCTCTCGGCAGTTCAGATTGTTGCCAGAATGTTCATTACAAGTTTGATAGAAACTGATTTTGCCTATGACGACAGACAGGCCTTCATCAGAGATCTCCTGCGTAATTTCAATTACCCGAACTTTGTACAACCTTGTAAAGCACTGTACCAAATCATGGGTCTAGAGCCGGAAGAACAAGAGTCAGATTATTGATTTCACAGAGTTTGCCAAAGGACTCTTCAAAGGTGAAAATTTATAGATCGTTGGAGTGTCTATGAAATTTCTACTTTGCTTTTTCTTTATGATTCAAACCGCTGTTGCTATTGAGTCAGTAAATATCAAACGCTCAGTTGTCATCAATAAACCTATTGAAAAAGTTTGTGAATTTGTTTCAAATCCCATGAATGATCATTTATGGCGAAGTGAAGTCAATGAGATGAGTATTGAAGGGGGAGAGCTGGTTGAAGGTGCTGTGGTCCGTGAAGATGCATGGATTGGACTTCAAAGAAATTTCATCACAAAAACGGAAGTCATCAGACTTGATTGTACGAATGATGCACTTTTCCTTACAACTGATGAAAATCCTTTTTATCTTCAAAGCCATAGAATATTCGAATCACTTGGAAAAAATAAAACTCGATTCACTTATGATGTTGAATTTGATGTCAGAATGATCTCTGTCACTTTGGGGCTTAATATCAACCCCGAACTGGTGGCCCGAGGTTATGGAATCAAAATGTGGTCTTACCTTCAGAAACTACGTAAAGTGATTAAGTAGTTATCTTTCCCACGTCCAGATCGTTTTAAGATCTTTGTCTTCGTACTGAGATTTCGGAGTTACAGTTTCCCTCTCCCATGGAATATTTGTTACAAATGGAATGGCCCATCTAAAAAACCAAACATTAAAAAAACGAACTGCTTGCTCTCGACTTGCTTCGTCTGGATGTGAGTCCAAAAGTTCTTGGAAAGTTTCGACTTTTCCTATTTCTACTCCAAGTGCTTCTTGGAAGATTTCCCATACAAACTTTGAGCAAAACTGCTTGGATGAACGTAATTTGAAACCAAGATGATAATAAATCCCCAGTCGCTCTTTACTTGAATAACGAAGCTCTTCAAGGTCTCTTCGACTGAGTTTTTTGTTCTTTAGTCTGGATACTGCAATCTTACCTTTTGCTCTGTCTACAAAATCACAAAACTTTGTATCTTTTGAGAAAGGATAAGTGCTTTCTGTGACAATCAGTTCACCGTTGTCATCCTCGAGAACGAAACCTACGTGACTTGCCCAGTGATTCATCGCCTTTTCAACTTGTTCATAGAAAAGATGTCCAGGAAGAGAAATAAAGAGAATATCTCCTGGTTTGGTTATCTTCTTTATGTGAGCGCAAGAGCCCGGTAGAGCAGCGTTGGCGGTAAGAGTAATATTGAAAGCAAAAATGGTAAAAAGTGTAATTAGTTTTTTCATGCGACAGTGATAATCGCATTTTATTTTTTTCTCAAGAACACAGGAATTCCTACACTCCTGCTCCCGAATTTGAGAGCAGGTCTTGGGATCAAGGAACTGGCTGGCAACCAGCACCACCAGGACAATAAGGAGTTCCAACAGCTTTGATTGATATCACTTGGCCACCTTGGCATTCGATATAGTTTCCTGAACCCCAGGCCAAAGCAGCGTCATAACCCTGACTAACCCAACGTACTCCGTTCCAGTCACAGGTGATTCCATTTCCTCCGCCAATTTGTCTCCATGAGTTCCCGTCACAAAACTCCATACGCTTGGGGCCATCATTATAACGAAGAGAACCTTCAAGCCCGTTATTGCAAACACCAGATCCTTTTTGAATTCTGATTTCACCGGCAACGTCCAGCGGAGGAGCTGTTGCTTCTATATCTTTACCAACTGCGAGTTGACCTCCAACCTTTGCAGTCTCGGCTACTCGTGCATGACCTTCTACGTCGAGTTGAAAACCATCTGTTGGATCATTGATACCGATTCCGACCTGACCTCCGGCATAGAAAATGTCGTTCTGGTTAACGTTACTTCGCGTCCAGATCAAATTGGCCGTTGCTGAAATTGATCGACAATCCTGGATATTTCCCCCAGCATCAACATCGACCCAAATCTTGATGTTTTTATTAATGTTCTGATTACCCGCAATTCCTTTTCCTCTATCAAATGAAACGACTAAGTTTGTTGTTTCTTCACTGGCAACATCGACACCAGCTCCTGAGTCATCTAGAGAATAGCTGGTGATTTTTATTCGCCCTTGTCCATATCGAGCATTTGCATTACGTGAGATGGTTTCAAACTTATTGACGTCAGTACCGGCCTTGTTGACATAAATAAGTGAGTCAACAGCATTGGCCGTGCTCGCAGCTCCTAGGCCTTGAAGTGATTTTTTACAGTTGATTGGATCAGAAAGAATAGCACGTATTTCGTTTAGGACTGTAACCATTTCAGAATTTACTTCCAATGTTTTAGCAGACTCTGTTGATTGTTTTGTAAGTGACATGACCCCTAAGCCGATGACGCCGATCATACCTGCAGCAACAAGAACTTCAACCAGTGAAAATCCTTTGGCATCAATTCTTAACATGAAAAATCCTTTAGAGTTTGTTTGGCTATAATGAGTTTTTGGATTTCATTTGTACCAGCACCAATTTCAAAAAGCTTGGCATCACGGTCATACCTTTCTACTTGATATTCTTCCATGTAGCCATAGCCCCCATGACACTGAATGGCCAAATCTGTTATGGAGTTTACAGCTTTACCAATGAAGTATTTTGCGATCGCTCCAGTTTTGTTGACATCTATTCCCGCTACCATCTGCTCTGTTACATAATGGAGATACTTTTCTGCAACATCATATTGAGTCGTCATATTGGCGATATGGTCTTGTACCATTTGAAAAGCGGCAATCGGCTTACCAAACTGCTTTCTTGAAAGGACATACTTGGATGCGCTTTCAAGACAGTAACGACTCATTCCAATTCCAAGACCAGAAAAGATAACTCGTTCAACATCAAGTGAATGTTTCATATCAAAGAAGGCCTTCCCTGGTTTTCCAAGAACGTTTTCTTTTGGAACTTTTACATTTTCCATGAAAACTTCTCCTGTTGGAGAAGCTCTATGTCCCATTTTTTTGAAAGGTTTTCCTGTCGACAGGCCTTCCATTCCTCTTTCAAGAACAAAGGCCGTTCCACCCTCAATACCTTCTGCGAGAGGATTGCCTGACTCATCTACTTGTCTGGTGATGATGATGAAGAAATCAGCTATTGGAGCGTTTGTAATAAATGTCTTTGAGCCATTAAGTAAGTAATGGTCACCTTTGTCTACTGATGTTGTTTTGACTCCGACGGCATCAGAGCCGATTCCAGGTTCTGTCAATCCCCAGCAACCGATCTTGCTTCCATCGATAATGGATGGAAGATATCTCTTTTTTTGCTCTTCAGTTCCACGATTGGCAATATTATTTCCAAATAGAATGGCCGAAGCAAGTGCTGAGAGTCCGAAACTTGAAGAATAATAACCCATTTCTTCTGCGACAAAGAGCTGGGCCCAGGTATCGCCAAGACCACCGTACTCTTCCGGTAGCATGGGGGCGAGAAGTCCAAGTTGTCCAAGAGCTCGGTGAGCTTCCAGACAGTATTCACCCTTGGCCTCAGTCTCTTCGATACGGGGAACCAATTTTTTTTCTAAAACGCCTCGAACTGATTTTCTGAGTTCTCTTGACGTCTGCTCGTCAGGTCTGGTCATACGGACTTCCTGTGTTAATGGGTATGTTGAAAATTTTAACTAAAACTCACGGAAAAAGTAACTTATAATAAGGAGTACAACTTCATGGATGGAGAGTCATAGTGGAAAAGTCAATCTTTCGTTCCGATCTCTTTGTTGGCAAGAGAGCTTTGATTACAGGTGGTGGAACCGGAATCGGACTTCGAACCGCAAGAGAATTTGTTTCCTTGGGGGGGCATGCGATTATAGCCGGCCGAAGAGAAGAACTTCTTGAAAAAGCAGTCAAAGAACTTGGAAATGCTACATATGTTGTACTCAATATTCGCGAAGAAGAAAGTATTAAAAATTGTTTTTCACAACTCGTAGAGCAAGGTGGAGTTGATTTTCTTGTCAACAATGCCGGTGGACAATTTCCATGTCCCGCTGACCAAATGTCAATCAAAGGTTGGAAAGCCGTCATCGACACAAATCTTACTGGCACCTTTATGATGTGTCAGGAAGCCTTCAATACTTGTTTCAAAGAAAATGGAGGCAAGATCGTTAATGTCATCGCCAATATCTGGAACGGCTTTCCTCTTCTCGCTCACACTGGTGCCGCCAGAGCTGGCGTTGATAATATCACCAAGTCACTTGCTGTTGAGTGGGGACCTTATGGAGTATCCATTAACTCTGTGGCACCTGGAGTAATCAACTCGAGCGGATTGGATACATATGATGAGCATTATCAAAAAGTTGTTAGAAGTATGGCCAAAAATAATCAAAGCGGACGCCTGGGAACTGAAGGAGAAGTCTCCGCTTCTATTCTTTTTCTTTTGAGTCCCGTGGCCCAATATATTACAGGAACAACATTGAGAGTGGATGGAGGAGAGCCTTTGTATCATCCCTTCCATCCACCAAGACTACATGACAAACTTCCACCGGAGCTGGTCTGATGAGTATTCTTGAAACAAAAGCTAACAATGAAGGTGAAAGCTTTCGAGAAAAAGTTCAGTCTTGGGCTGATCTTTTGAAAGTTCATGAAGAAAGATGGAATGTGGTAAAAAGTGAAGGTCCAGATAAGTATAAAGAGCGTCATCAAAAATCCGGTAAACTTCTGGCTAGAGAAAGAGTTCTTCGACTTTTGGATAAAGATTCTGAATTTTTGGAATTGATGCCGTTTGCCGGGCTAGATCAAAAAGAAATGACTCCAGGAGGAAGTATCGTTGGTGGTATTGGAAAAATTCACGGCAAGTATTGTGTGATCAACGCCAATGTACCAACCTTGAAAGGGGGAGCACTAAATCAATCGAGTCTGTTGAAGAGTCAAAGACTGGATGTGATCGCCAAAGAAAACAGACTTCCTGTCGTTTATCTTACAGAATCGGCGGGAGCCGACCTTCCCCAACAAGCTCTAGTCTACAATTATGGTGGAGCAACTTTTCGAGAAATTTCCAGAAGGTCAAAAGAAGGGATTCCAAGTGTCACTGTTGTTTTTGGGAACAGCACTGCTGGTGGCGCTTATATTCCTGGAATGAGTGACTATGTCATCATGGTGAAAAATCAAGCAAAGGTTTTTCTGGCCGGGCCACCTCTGGTGAAGATGGCAACCAAGGAAGAAACTGATGATGAAACTTTAGGTGGTGCTGAAATGCATTCCAAAGTTTCAGGAGTTTCTGATTTTCTTGCCGAAGATGAAGATGAGGCCTTGAAAATGGCGAGAGACATAATTGGAGGTTTGAAGTCTCCTACAAAGAAATTTGCCAAGAAGAAATTTGTTGAGCCTCTCTATGACATGGGAGAATTGCTAGGAATTGTTCCTACTGATATCAGAAGGCCATTTGATGCTAGAGAAGTTCTTGCAAGACTTCTTGATGGCTCAGAGTTTGTAGAATTCAAACAACATTACGGTCCAACTCTTGTAACTGGATTTGGCCGAATTCAAGGGCATGAAGTCGGAATCATCGCTAATAATGGAGTTCTTTTTTCTGAAGCTTCTCAAAAAGGAGCACAGTTCATTCAACTTTGTAATCAAGACCAAAGACCGATTATCTTTCTTCAGAACATCACCGGTTTCATGGTTGGAAAAAAAGTTGAGCAAGAAGGCATTATCAAGAATGGAGCTAAAATGATCAATGCCGTCGCTAATTCAACAGTTCCCATGATCACTGTTTTAATGGGTGCAAGTTATGGTGCAGGAAACTATGCCATGTGCGGGCGGGCCTATGAGCCACGTTTTCTTTTCGCCTGGCCGAATTCCAAACTTGCAGTAATGGGTGGTGAGCAGCTTGCTGGTGTGATGGAGATTATTAAAAGAGAAGCAGCTGAAAAAACTGGGAAGCCAGTAAATGAAGAAGAAATCGCCATGGTGAGAAAGGCGACCATCGATCAAATAGACAAGGAGAGTGAAGCTCTCTTTGCCAGTAGTAGGGTGTGGGATGACGGAATTATTGACCCTCGAGATACTCGGTCTGTTCTTGCCACCTGTCTTGAAGTGATTAATGAGAATGAGTATCAAAGTGATAATCGCTTTGGTGTGTTCAGGATGTAAACATGAATGAAAAAACCATCGTCACTTGTGCTCTGAATGGAGTTTTGACCAATCCAAAAACTCATCCCGTACCTGTTACTCCCAAAGAGATGGCAGCTTCGGCGAAAGAAGCTTACGATGCTGGGGCCAGTGTCGTTCATATTCATATTCGTAATCAAGAAAATGGAATCGACTTTTGCTGGGATCCAGATATCGCAGAGGAAATCGTTAATGAAATCAGATCGGCTTGCCCGGAAATTCTCATCAATCTTTCCACGGGAATTCCTGGAGATGATATTTCTGGCCCGGTAGCTTGTCTTGAAAGGTGCAAACCTGAAATGGCGGCGATGAACTCAGGATCATTGAATTACCTGAAGACCAAGTCTGATGGAACTTGGGCCTGGAAGCCTTTTCTTTTTGATAATCCAGTCAGCAAAATTGAAAAGTATTTGAAGGTCATGAATGAAAACAATATCGTTCCTGAATGTGAATGCTTTGATACTGGAATATTAAGATCCATACCCATGTTCGAAAAAGTCGGTCTGGTTCATTCTCCCGCTCATGTTTCATTGGTAATGGGAGTTGCCAGTGGGATGCCGGCCAAAAAGGAGTGGCTTCCTCTATTGATTCAGGAGATGTCGCCAGGGACGAGGTGGCAAACCATTTGTATTGGACGTCAGGAAGTGTGGGAGCTTCATCGTGAAACAGTCAGGCTTGGTGGTCACGTTCGAACTGGGCTTGAAGACACATTCTATTTGGAGAATGGAGAAAAAACTTTCTCCAATGGCAAGCTGATTGAAGCGCTATCAAATGTAGTCAGAGAAGAGGGAAGCGAAGTCGCATCTCCAAAAGAAACGCGAAATCTTTTAGGAATTTCATGAGTACGAATTGTATCTTTTGTAAAATTTTAAAAGGTGAAGCTGAAGTCTCATTAGTTGCAAAGAATGAGTACGTTACGGCCTTTATGGACTTGAATCCAATTCAAGAAGGACATGTGTTGGTCATTCCTAATAAACACTTTCAATGGTTCAAAGAAATTGAACCACTTTATCTCGGCGAGATGTTCAAGATGGCACAGAAAGTTCAGGCCTCTATTCTTGAATCTGATATTCCTTGTGATGGAACCAATTTCTTTTTAAGTGACGGCGAAGTTGCTGGTCAGGAAGTCATGCATTCGCATCTTCACATCTGTCCGAGAACCAAAAATGATGGATTACCAATGGGATTCTCCCATGGTGGTGGACTACATGAATGGTCTCGAGAGAAGCTTGATTTAACCGCATTGAAGATCCAGTTTTAATCAATATTTTGGGAGCGAAGCGGGAGCAAATCCCATAACTTTGAACATTTTCCGGAATTCCTATTGCAAATTTATTCATGTGATATCTCTGCTTCAAGACAATTGAACAAGGGAGAATCATGAAAAATCTAGTATTTATCATTACGTTGATGGCCACCTTTATTACAGCTGATGCCTTTGCGGGAAGATATTCCAGCAGAGTTACTCAGATGGCCGAAGACTATAGAGACAATCTGTCTGGAGACAGATTGTATGGAATGACTTATAGGGATGGGCTTACCCAGAACGGAAGATTGGCATGCGCCAGAGTCGTTCAAATAGTGTTGAAAAAAGCAGGAGTACCTGGTTTTGGTGGTGCACTTTATTCAGTCGCTCAGATTCAAGGAAAAACCAGAGGCTGGAAAACTGTAAGTTATGATGACATTGAACCAGGGGATATAGTGTTTTGGAAAAAAGCAGGACATGATGACAAGTGTACTGGCGGTGGAGACTGTCACGTCGGTATTGCTGTTGGTAATGGTCAAAGCTTTGATAACAATGGAATTTGGGGGAAACCTGAAATTTCAAGAATCAGTTATCGCTTGAGATGGCGATTCATGTACGCCAAAAGAATGAGATAGAACTGGTCCTCAGGACCTGTCGTCGATCAGCCGATAAGAGGGCATGAAGCGTGTTATATTGTCGACAATAATGCTCGGAATTCTTCTTGTCGGTTGTGGCAAAATAGTGGACCAGTTTGGAGGGGAAGAGGCTCACCTCTCCAAACAGGATCCCAATCTTCTGAACTATCTTCATAAATCAATCAATACATTCGAAGTAAGAGTCTTCTACGAACCTAACGCTGAACCCTATGCTGGAAAATTTATAAATGGGAATGATGTTTGGGGATTTCTAGAGAAAAATCTGAAAGACTTGTATCAAGACAAGAGACCAGGTCTCGAATTCGTCATCCCTAAAAAACTTTCAGAGATGAATCTGATTTCAGCACAAGGTAGGTCGACTTGGGACGCTAATTCTCTTTTGAATCTCAGGGATCAAGTTGGTTTTGGCAAATCCACTTCAACTCAAGGGCAACTGGCCATTTTCTTTTTAAATGGTTTTTATGAAGGCAATGCTGGAATCATTGGTATTCATCTGGGTGGCACAACAGTTATAGGCATCTTCAAAGATGTCATCAAAGGGATGACCATGACCGAAGGTCAGCAAACTAAAAACTTTGTTGAACAGATTACTGTGGTTCACGAAATCGGACATGCTTTGGGACTCGTCAATCTTGGAGTAGCTCCTCAGTCAGCTCATCACTCATCAGAGCACCCAGGTCATTGTACAAATGACCAATGTGTAATGTTTTGGGCCAACAGAGGCAAAGAAGGAATGATGGATTTTGTTCGATCCTTCATTACTACCGGAAAAACTACAGTTTTTGGCAATCAATGCCTTGTGGACTTTCAAGCTCACTGATAAATTCTCTCCATGTCACTAATTACCAACTACTTTGAAGATGAATCCATTGATGTATCCAAACTTGAAAAATTGGAAGGCGTTGAATTTGTAGAATGCTCATTCAAGGGTCAGGATCTGCAAGGAGTGTCCCTGGCCGGTACCAAGTTTATTGAATGCTCATTTGAAAAATGTAATCTTTCAAATTGCTCAACGACGGGAGTAATTTTTAGAGACGTGGTGATTGTGGAGTCAAAACTTCTAGGTCTTAATTTCACGTCCTGTAAAAATGTAAACGATCTCTCCTTTGAGAAATGTCTGATGGATATGTGTATTTTTCAGACATTGAAACTGCAAGGAGTGAAATTCAATGAATGTTCTTTAAAAAGTGTGGATTTCCAGGAGTCTGATCTTAGAAATTCGATCATGACCGGTTGTAACTTGGAAAATGCCATATTTAATGGAGCTGACCTCCGTGAAGCAGATTTACGCGAAGCCCTAAATTATTATATAGAGCCAGCTTGGACAAAGCTTAAAGGGGCGCGCTTTTCCATGCCTGAAGCCATGACATTGTTCAAAGGACTTGGCATTATTGTCGACTGAGACAAGGAGACATTTATGAAAACGTTGGCACGACTTTTCGAATCTAATAAACAATGGGCCTCTAAAATAGTTAGTGAAGACCATGAGTTTTTCGAAAGGCTTTCCAAACAACAGTCACCTCAATACCTCTGGATAGGATGTGCTGACAGCCGTGTTCCTGCAACTGAAATCTGTGGTCTCCAGCCTGGTGAAATTTTTGTTCACAGAAATGTGGCGAATCTTGTTGTCCATACCGACCTTAATTGTCTGTCAGTTGTCCAATATGCTGTGGAAGTTTTAAAAGTCAGAGATGTAATCATTTGTGGCCATTATGGTTGTGGGGGAGTCAACGCCGCACTTTCATCTGATTCATTTGGATTGATTGATAATTGGCTGATGAATATCAAATCTACCGCCGCAGAAAATAGTGAAGAACTAAAAAAATTCAAACCTGGGTCTGAAGAGCTTTCGGACCGTATGTGTGAATTGAATGTCATCAAGCAAGTCTATAACCTGGCCCATACTACTATCATTCAGGATGCGTGGAAACGTGGACAGGAATTAAATCTTCACGGTTGGATTTATCGTCTCAATGATGGAATTTTGAAAGATCTCGGCGTCACTCTTTCGAACAAAGAGCAGATAACCGAAATGTTCAAATTCGATTAAGAAAGCTTCTTCCTCCAAGCGAGAATCATCGGTAAAGTGAGCAGAGGAAAGGCCGTAAATACGACCACCAGGACCGCACCTGCCGGAAGGTCAAAGGCATAGCTGATCGCCATTCCAATTACACAAAGAATAGTTCCTAAAAACCAGCCTAATAGAAGTTGTGACTTTATGGAGCTAACCATGTTCATGCTGAATAAGGCCGGAACAACTAAAAAAGAAAAGACCAGAAGAATACCTGCAATTCCTACTGAAGATGTAATCACCACTCCGAAGAGAGCATAGAAAACAAAATCCCAAAAAGTATGGGTGTCTGTTTCTGATTCTCCAAAGGTTGTTCGCCACATGGGTCGCCTGAAGAGGTAGTGAATCATGGCCACACCTGTATAGATGGCCGCAGTTTTGAGTACATCATTCCAAGTCACCCAAAGAATCTTTCCAATCAAGATTTCTTTTATGTGCTCGGCACCATGGGCCATACTATTTACGACAAGAATGACCATCGACGAAGAGAAAGCATAAACAAGAGCTATCAAGACTTCTTGAGACATATGTTTTTCAAAACGTTTGGTGAAAGCAAAGTAAAGCGCGGCTAAGAAAGTGAACCCCAGTGAGAAAAAATATGATCCAGTACTATGATGCTCAAAGTGTAATAAAAGAGCTACAGTTGAACCAAGACTTGCGACTTGAGCAAGGGAAAGGTCAACAAAGATGACACCTCTCCTGAGCACATGCAGTCCCAGATAGCAATGGATGCCTACGAGAGTCAGGCACATGAAGAATGGGGGCAACATGAACTTTAAAGCTTCCATCAGTTAGTCAGTCCTTTGATGAGATGCTTGTATAAATCAAACAGGCCCTTCACTTCTTTTGTTCCTTCAACCGCCACAGGTACTCTTAAAATTTTTACTTCAGGAATTTCCTTCTTGATTCTTTTTGCCACAGTATCATCGAAGTAATTCTCTACAACGATGTACTTGATTCCTTCGGCCTTAATTTTCTTGATTAAAGAAAGAATGTGAGAGGCTGAAGGTGGAATTCCGGGCTTTGGTTCTAGAACATCTACGTTGTTGATTCCAAAGTCGTGATAAAAATAAGTTAATGTCTCGTGGTAAGAGATAACTTTGAGTCCTTTTGGCAATTTCTTTTTCAAATCTTCTATCAACTTGGTCAAATCTTTTTCAAATCTTAGAAAGTTTTCATTGTAGCGAGCTGCATTTTCAGAATCGATTGCAGAAAGCTTTGCAACCAGAGCTTTGCCGACCGCAATAGCTCTTGATGGTCCAAGCATCAAGTGAGGATTTCCTTCTGGGTGAACGTCTCCCTCTGAGCGAGAAAGCTCATCTTCTTTCGGAACTTCGAGCATTTGAACGTGCTTGGCCGCAATGAGGCTGCCATTCCCACCTTCTCTCAGTTTTGGATTACGACTTCCTCTGATAATGAGTGGTAGCCATCCTATTTCCAAGTCAGCTCCCACACTGATCAAAAGATCAGCGCGGGAGAGTTTGAAAGTGTAACTAGGTTTTGCTTCTAAAAAGTGAGGGTCCTGATGACCTTTGCATAAGGATTCCACTTCTACCATGTCTTGGCCTATCGCACGGGCAAGGGAAGCAAGGTTTGTCGTAGTCGTTATCACTTTAACCTTACTAAAGGCCAAAGTTGGAAGCAGGACAAACAAGAGGATCAAAAACTTCATATCGTATTCCTAGTATTGGTGAGCCGGGTGCGCTCCAATACTGATGTTGAATTGAAGTGAAACTCTTTTTTCCGGTTTTTTACTCCCGTCATGAATACTGTCATACTGACCTCTAATTTGAGAAAATTCAGTTGGTACATAGGCCAACAAGCCAGTATAGGTGTTTGTGTCTTTTGTCCCTTCATTTTTTCCAAAACCTATATATTCATACTGAGCACCTGCATGCCATCTTTCTGCAAATTGATATCTCATGAAGCTTGTAAGGCCACCATTTTTAGTTGTGTTGGAACCAGCTCGATCGATGTGGATAAATTCGTTTGACCAGATGAAAGAAGCTTTTTTACCACCTTCAGTTGGACGCCACTTGAAGGTCAAATCAGTTCCAAGAAGATTAGTTTTGTCCTCTACACTAGAGCCATGGTCATGAGCAGAAAAGAGAAGTCCTGAAGCTCCCCATTCAAGAGTTGAAGAATCTCCAAGTTCCCAAAGGTTTTTCCATTTGAGAACGTAGGCCGGTTGATGGTGAGAGTCGACAAATAAAGTATCATTTGTTGGTTGAACAATTTGAGCCGTAACTTCACTGAACCATCCAAGAGGAACCAATGAAGAGAAGCTGATTCCTGATTCAGACAAATTTTCTTCACCGAACATGGTTTCCTGAAGTTTTCCTTTATAGATGAATGGCAACGCGTGTGAGTGAAAAGCGTTGTATTTTCCAAATCCGACATAAAATTTTCCGACTTTGACAGTAAGCCCTGGAATGGAAATGGTTTCAATAAAGGCCTCTTCTGGCTCAATTTTATATTCGTGCTGGTGGCCACTTTCTGTTCCGTGTTCTTGGTGGAGACCCAGCATGACCTCGGCCCTGAAGTAAGCATCCACGTCTGAACTGAATTGCAGCTCAACTTCTTGAAGAGAAAGTCCATCTTCTTCAGAATCAACAGCGGAGTTTTTAAAAAGTGAGAGAACGTTCACTCCTATGTCCGGATTGAACTTATTCCCTCTGGAAGATTGAGAAAGCCCTTGGGCAAAAGTTTGTGTTGTCAGTAATACTGACAGGATAAAAATCATGGTTTTCATTATTCACCTCTGAATTAAAAAATTGTTTTCGTTTTAATGAAGTTCAGACGGTGAAAAAGGGTGGGCCTCTTCTAAAGAGAAGCCTTTTGAATTTGTCCCTGAAAATAGGGGTTATGTATTTTGAAGCTCTTTCGAGGCTTGTGATTTGAACAGGTGATTGAAGTTCAAATTTTGGGATGTCGCTTTGCAGTCCACTCTTTGTTTTGTGAAGACACTTGATGCAAGTATGGTGAGCATCATGAGATCTGTCGTGTTCAATACTATGTTGAGCGTTGATCACATAAACAAAAAGGAATGAGTAGGCGAGGAGTAAACTCCAGAACTTTTTCATGCAGACACTATAGATTGATTTTTCGATTTTTGAATAGGTGCGATGAGTTGTCAGCTGGCTAGGCGCGGCCGGCCTAGGCCCAGGTATAGCTGTAGGTTACATTTTCCTGTTCTTTAAGCATCTCGTAGACTTCGTCTCGTGTTTCATTTTCTGGCGTCAACCAATCGTCGATGTACTCTTCTTTGAGAAAGATTGGACAACGATCATGTCCCATCCTTTCAATTTCTTCTGGAGGGTCAGTGGTGATCAATGCGAAGGACTCAATTCGTTCACTACCATCTCGTGATTGCCAAACGTCGTAGAGGGCGGGGGCCCACATGATGTCACGACCCTCAGGTTTGAAGCTGATGAGCTTTTTCTTTCCCTCGTGTTCCACCCATTCGTAAAAATTGGTGAAAGGGAAGAGTGCATGGGTACTCATGAAAAGAGGCATCCATGTTTTACGTGTTTCAAGAGCATCGAGTCTGGCATTAAAGACATTGTACTTGCTTGGCACTTCTTCTTTTGAACCAGCTGGTCGTACTCGATAGCGCATGGGTTTCACAATTCTTTTGTCGCCACCCTTGATAATGACCGGGGCGTGGACGTTTGGAAAAATGCGATTATCTTCGTCTGGGACTTTGAACATTTTGGGGTTAGAGGTCTTGAGATCATTGAGACGCAGGAAGGACTCGCGATGAACTTCGGCCTGGAATCGCTCAGCAATTCGGCCCAAGTTGCGTTCAATTTGTACTGAGAAGCACATACTCTTTTCCTGTAATTTCAGGCACTTTTTGCCTGATGCATTAACCCTTTTGCGTAAGTTATGCGTAAGTTATAATGGGTCTATGAAATGTCGAAAACTGGACCCACATTCGAATCCTACCCAATTTCCCTTAAAGGGAAAAGTCGCCTGCGGCCTGTTCGGAATCACTGAAGACTTCGAAGAAGCTTATCTCTCTTTGGATGAGTTGATGATCAAGAACAAGGAAGCCACCTTCTTTTTTGCTGCCAGCGGAAACTCGATGGAGCCTCTGATTTGTGAGGGAGATGTTCTTGTGGTGGACTGCTCAAAGAAACCTCAAAGTGGGCAAGTTGTGGTGGCCGAGATGGAGGGGGAGCGTTTTTGCAAGCGATTGGTGAAACGAAATGGGGCCCTTTTTCTGGTTTCAGAAAACAAAGCTTATAAACCTATACGGGTAACAGAAGAAATGGAGATGCGAGTCTTCGGCCCAGTGATCGGTATTGCGAGAGTCATGCGATGACCGATGCGATGACCGATGCGATGACCGTCATGGCGTTGGTGGATTGTGATGCTTTCTACTGCAACTGCGAACGCGTTTTTCGTCCTGAACTTCGAGGAGTGCCTGTTATTGTTCTTTCCAACAACGATGGATGTGCCGTCTCCCGCACTCGCGAAGCCAAGGCCCTCGGCATCGGAATGGGGGAACCTTTCTTCAAGATTCGTGAGTTTTGTAAAAAGAATGGAGTCGCCGTTTTTTCTTCCAACTTTTCTCTCTATACCAATCTTTCTTCGCGAGTAATGTCGACTCTAAAAAGACTTGCTCCAATAGTTGATGTCTATTCGGTTGATGAGGCCTTCCTCGACCTTTCGGGAATCCCTGATCCGGTTGGTTATGCACGCATGATCAAGGAAGTGGTGGAGCGCGAAACCAAAATTCCGATCTCCATCGGAATTGCACCGACGAAAGGACTTTGCAAAGCTGCTTGCTTCCTGGCCAAAAGAGATCTCTCTCACAAAGGAGTGGTGTCTTTACTTGAAAAAGAAAGGCAGGATTTTGTTCTTGGGAAAATGCCAGTGGAAAAGCTTTGGGGTATCGGTCGCGGACGTGCGCTCTCGCTCAAGATGTTGGGACTGAAAACCGCCAAAGATTTTCGTGATTATAGGAATACTCACTTGATTCAAAAGGTTCTCACCAAAGTCGGAAGACAGATCCAAGACGAACTTCGAGGAATCATCTGTTTTCCCCTGACCACAGAAACTGAAAAGAAAAAAGAAATCATGAGTTCGAGGACTTTTTCAAAATCAGTCTTCGATTACAAGACACTGGCGGAGGCGATTGCTTCCCATGCTTTTGAAGTTGCAGAAGAACTTCGAGGACAAAAGTCTGTTTGCAAGGAAGTGATGGTTTACGTCAGAAGCAATCCTCACAAAGAGTATGTCGAACAGTATGGAGCAACGGTTGTAGGAAAATTCATGACTCCGACAGCAAACTCTTTCAAGATCATTGAGAAGGCGTTGGAATGTCTTGCTGAGATTTATCGTCCAGGCATTGAGTACAAAAAGGCGGGAGTGCGGATCATGAAGCTTCAGGACAACTCTGAATACACTCTCAATATGTTTGAGGCCCACGACACCTTGAGGGAAGAGGCCTTGATGAAAGCGATGGATCTTATCAATCACAGAGAGGGACCTCGTACTGTGAAGTCCCTTGCCTGTGGCACTAATGGCTTTGCCTGGTGGATGAGCCGCGATTACTGCTCTCCTCGCTACACCACTTCCTGGCACCAACTGCCTAAATGCAAATAGCTAAAATAGCCCGAAATCTGTGGTTTTGCCTGTTTTGTAGCCACGTAAAAAGAAAACATTGATACGAAATTTCAGACAGATAGCCCACCTTTCTAAAGAAAACCTTACACTGGCGTAAAATAGAGAGTGCCAGGGGGAATTTTGGAAAAAGACAATGTGGAGCCATTATACGTTCCGATCAACATTGATGTAGCGATCAGATATCATCGCTTTTTTGATGTCCGCTTCTTTATCAAAAAGAAGCTTGGGGACATGATTTCCATTCACCAAAAGGCGATCTTTCTTGAGAAAACTTTTAAAAGTTATAAGGCAAAAGGCCTTCGGGAAATCTGGCTTTTGAATGAAGATTACCACCAAATTGTGAGCGAACTTAGAAGATCTTTAGAGACCAAAAGAGATTTCAAAGAAGCTTTTCACGACATTAATTCGATTTATTCGCTTTCAAGAAATATTTTACTTGAACAAGGATTCAATAAGAAAGTTATTGAAGAGTCTCGAACCTTGAATGTCATGGCCATCAAGCACATTCTTGAAGTGCCGGATCTTGCAGCATTGATGGTTGAATTTAAAAAAGAAAACGATGGCTTTTTCTTTCGCTATATCATGCAAAGTTACATTATCAATTCAATGATCAAGACTTTTCCATGGTACTCGGAACATTTGATGATCAAGATGGGTGAAGCCTGCATGCTTTGTGATATCACCTTAAGTGAATCAGACTTTGATCACATGGCACGCTTTCCGATGGATAAGTGGACGAAGAAACAATACATGCATCCAGTGGAAGTGGCAGAGATGCTTCGTAAGTATGGAAAAGATATTAGTCCAGATGTCATCAAAGTTATTGAACAACATCATGAGAAGCCTGACGGTACAGGTTATCCAAGAGGTCTAACACATTCACATTTCACATTGCTTTCTTCGATTTTTCAAATCTCAGCTGAAGTAGCGGCTCAACTTGAAAATGTCGATGCTCGAACATTCGATATGGATCATTTGGTGCAGGAAATTTATCAAAATAATCAAAAAGGAGTGTGCCGAAACGCATCAATGGCCCTCTTTTCGTCCTTGGGTCTTCAACTTTAATTCACTTTTTGTGAATAATGCTCCCTTTTCATTTTGGACCAGAGCTTCTAAACAACCGAAAGTGTGTTCATTTCTGACAACGTTATCAAAAAATGACCAAGTAAAATGGTCGACCTTTCTAACACCTTCTTACCATTGTTCTAAACGTTTCCTCATAAATTGACAGAGCACTGCGATCAATTAAAAATCTTACATCGCAAAATTATTTTTCATGGAGGAAAGTATGACATTGTTGGCCCAATTTCAGGCAGGTGGAGTATTCATGTATTTCATTCTCGCCTTTCTTGTTTGTACACTAGCGCTCATTGTTGAGAGATCAATTGCTCTTTATAAGAGGATTGAAGCTAATCCTGTAGATTTCAGAAAGAACCTTCTGGCGTTCACATCCAAAGGAGATTTCCTTGGAGCTCTCGGTTATGCTCGCACCAGCAACTCACCACTAGCTAAAGTTTCTCAAGTAGGACTTGAGATCAGAGCTAATGGTTGTGCTGATGAAGAGCTTCAGGCCAGAATGGATGAAAAACTTTCAGCAGAGATTGCTCACATCGACCGTAGAACTGGTTTTCTTGCTATGTTCGGTAACGTTGCTACGCTACTAGGTCTTCTAGGAACTGTTACAGGTCTTATCGGTTCATTTGCCGGTGTTGCTGCTGCTGACCCAGCTGAGAGAGCTATTCTTCTCGGTCAAGGTATTTCAGAAGCTCTGAACACTACTGCTTTTGGTCTGGTTGCTGCGATTCCAGCTCTTATCGCTTTCGCAATCTTTCAAAACAGAACTGAGAAATTGGTTACAGCTCTAACTGATGAATCTTCTGAAATCTTCCACGACATTCTTTTCTACACAGAGAGCAGAGAAGAAGAAATCGTTGGTAATGGATTTGGAAGAACTGAAGAAGCTACTGCCACAACTGTGAGATCGTAATGTCCAGGCTTCGTGGCAAGAAGGAGCTCAATTCTGAATTGAATTTGACTCCTCTTGTAGACCTCTTTAGTACCATCGTCTGCTTTCTTCTGATTGCAGCTGTCTGGGTTCAAGTGAGCGCACTTGAAGTCAAGCAAAGCTACGGTACAGAAGGAGCTCCTTCGAAGGTTCAGAACTACGAGTTGAACATCGCGTATGTAAAAGACAATCAAATTCAAGCGGAGTTCAAAAAAGGTCGTCGTAAAAATGTCGTCAAGGCAGCCGGCACTGATTTTGAAACAGCACTTGAAGACTTGAACGCCAAGATCAAGGGATGGATGGAGAAGAACAAGGATGCCGTAATCGCAGCTGCGTTCATCAAACCAAAGAAGTCCGTTGATTACGGTCAATTGGTGAGCACAATGGATGTGCTCAGACAAAACAATCTTTCCAACATAGGAATTGTGAAACTAGGGGACAGATAATGTCAGTCATCGGAGTACAGTCTCTCGACACAGGAAATTTTGAACACCATCTGCTGGCCAGATCGCAAAAGAAGAAGAATCGCAAGAAGAACATCATGGTTTCTCTCATGCTGACCTCTATGGTCGACATGTTTTCCATGCTTGTATGTTTTCTCCTGATTACTTTTTCCTCCAATCCGGAAGTCAACATCCTCAATGGTGTTGAGCTACCGAAAGCCAACTCAGGAGTTGCGGTTAAAGAAGCTTCAGTGATAGCGATCACCAAAGATGAACTTTTCCTCGATCAAGAAAGGATCGGTACTGTGAAGCAGTTACTCCGAAATCCTAGACCATTGGCCAGAAGACTTGAGAAAGTCAAAAAGAACTGGACGGAATTACACCCTGGTGTTGAATTCACCGGAAGAATGAACTTCCAGGCCGATAAGTCAGTGAACTCCATCACTATTTCTACAATAATGGGAATTCTGACTGGAGCATCATTCAACATTATTCAGATGGCGACTCTGCCTGGAGGTTTCAATGCGAAAACTCAGCAGCAGTAGTTTCCTACTCTTTTTTCTTTTGCTCAGCCCTCTTTTGGCGTTTGCCAATCAAGGGCTGATCACAGAAGTTGAAAATCTTCGAAACTCAATCGGCTTGACGGACAGACAACGTCCAAGACTGACGCTTCGTCTTGCCGATCTTTATTTTGATCTGGCCATGGATATTGCTCAAAAAGAAGCAGAAGCAGGTATTCTTGAAGCCAGTGAAAAGGTCAAGAACATCTATCAGAAGTCATTGACTTATTATAATGATGCTCTAACCGGTGAGGATGGAAAGTTCAGCAAACCTTCCATGAGCTCAATCTTCAAAATTAATTTCCAAATGGCCCGTGCCCACCACAAGCTTGGAAACCTCGACAAGTCAGTTGAGCTTTTTGAAAATGTCGTTGCCATGCCGGTCAAATCAGAAAATATCAAAAGAGAAGCGGTTCTCAACCTTGCCGAAGTTTATGAAGGAAAGAACGAGTTCGCCAAAGCTTCAAAGAACTATGATCTAGCTCTTGGACTTTGTAGTAATAAAGAACTTTGCTCTTATATCCAATATAGAAAGTCATGGATCTTCTTTAAAGAAGGTGACATTGACAAGGCCATTGAGACTATCAAACTTGGTTTGTATGACTCACATGGAAAACTTAAAGATCAAGCTCTTAGAGACTACCTGATGTTTGTGGTTCAAAGACCGACAGATGGTCAAAAAGAACTGGTAGAGTTTGAAACCTTCGCCACAAAAAATAGCAGACCTGAAATCATGACTTCCTTGATGGAGGGGTTCTTCGGTGAGGGGAACAGAGTTGCAGGTGTGGCCTTCCTTTCTTACCTAAATAGAAAGAAACCAGACATGTTCTCACAGATTCGTCTAATGGAAGAGCATTACGGATTTAGGAACTGGGAACAGTATAATACATTTCTTTCCCAGGCGATTATGACTATGCAAGTACTCGATCTGAAGGTTGAGGAAAACAAGAAAATCGAAAAGATCATGAGACGTCTTGTTGTTCAACTCGATGGAGAGAGAAAGCAGGATGCTCAAAGAAACGCTGAGCTTAAGAAGACGATTGATCTTTATCTTGGTTATTTCCCGAATGATGAACTTAGAGACAAGATGGTCAACGGCTGGATTGCAGCAGAAAATAATGAAGAGAAGATTCTTGCGAAACTTCCTGAGTGGATTGCTGGCGAAAAGAAATTCGAAAGAACAGATAGAGAGAAAGAGCTTCGTATCAAAAGAATTTCACTCGCACAAAAACTTAAAAGAAATGATGTTGTTCTTTCCGAGTCTAAAGCTCTTCTCCCACTTCTATCGGAAAAAGAAACCAGAGAGTACAAATATCTCATCGCCAGAACTCAATACACTGAAAAAGATTTTGATAATGCTCTTGCCGGCTTCCGTGAGCTAGCGACGCTTCCCGAAGGAGCAACTGCCAAGCAAATTGACAAGTTTGCTATTCAGTCTCAAAACCTTGCCCTTGATATCTTGAATCAGAAGAAAGATTTCGCTGGAATTCAAGCTCAAGCAGCAACCTGGCTTGGAATGGCAGCTTTCAAGAATCACAATGAATATAAAGAGATGAGCAAGATTGCTGAGCAAGCTCGTTTCGAAGAGGCAGCTAATAAAGAAGACAATCCAGAGTCTCTTGAAACTTTTCGTGAGTACTGTCTAAGTGGAAAGTATGCAGACAAATCTTGTATGAACGCCAAGGTTCTTGCCATCAAACTTAAAAATCAAAAAGTCTTGATCGAAATCCTCACCAAGATGGGTGACGAAAAAGCACTTCTTGTCGAGTACGAAGCGATGGGAGAGTTCACTAAGGCCGCCCACCTTCTTGAGAAGAAGCAAAAAGGCCAAAAGTTTGAACTTGATACATGGATGAAGATTGCTCTCTTTTATGAAATCGATAGAAATCTTCAGCAAAGAGACAGAGTTCTTCGCTCAATCATCAAAAATCTATCCAAGGTAAAAACTTTGGATGAAGCGAGACAAGCACTTCTTTATACGACTTTGAATGATGCTGGAATGATTGATGCCAAGGTTTTAAATCTTCCATGGAGTCTTTCAAGAAAAATGACCATGATTCATGAGCTTGAACTTCGTGGAACAGGGAACAAGAATACTCGTAAGATGATGCTTTCAAGTAAAACAACACTAGGTGACAAGTGGTCATTGGCCAAACTTGAAAAAGTTCAAGCGGCTTACGAAGCTCAAAAGAAAATCGGCTTCTACGGAAGAGGATCACAAAAGAAATTCAAAAGAAGAATTGCGAAGCTGAATAGTTTTGTCTCAGTTTCAAAAGAGCTTCTTGAAGGTTCGGATTACAAAACACGAGTCATCATCCTGAAGAAGATGAGCCAAGCTTATCAGGAACTGCATGATGAAATCGTTGCGACTCCTCTTCCTGAAGGTCTTGAAGCTGAACAAGTAGCACAGATCAACACTCAACTTCAAGATATGGCAGCACCATTCAAGTTGGAGGAAACCAACTATACCAAGCTTAAAGAAGAGCAGTTGGCGCAGATTGAAGATGCTGAACTAAAAGCTGCATTGAGTGCTGATTTTAAAGACTATATGGCCTTCTATGATGAAAAGCCGACTTTCGGTAACAACATCATGGATCTTGACTACACTGCAGTCAACGAGCCGATGACAATTTTGAAGGCAAAACCTAATGAGGTCGCCGCACTAACAACAATCAAGGATTACTTTGAAAGTAACAAGCAAGGACGAATTGCCAATTACTTCAAAGGTAGAATTTTATCTCTTTAAGGATGAGGAGTAAGTTTTGAAAAAATCAATTTTACTACTTGCAGGTTTGTTTCTTCTTACAGGTTCAGCCTTTGCTGCCAGTGAAAAAACGGAAGCAGGCAAAGGTGTGAAGTACAAGAAGTCTCGAAAAATCGACTTTGAATCCCTTCTAATCCAAGGTGAGAAGAAGAGAGCTGAAATTCTCGTCGTAACTGGTGACGCTGAAGATGATCTTGGAGGTCTTTTGAGACTTCGTGAAAATTTTCAGGATCATCAAGCAGATGATTTCGGAGAGGAAGTAAGATGATTGTAACCAAAGAAGATACCGGTCAACTGGTTAAAGTTCTTTCCAATATTCATCAAGGTGTTTATGGCTTTCATCACATGTTTGGACTGGTCTCAACAACAGAGTCCATGAAAAGACATGCTTCTAGAAAGAGAAGAGGATACCTTGATCGTGAAGATAGATGGGACTGTCAGTTTCAAGTAGAGCGTAAAGGTAAAGATGTCCTTTTGAAGGCGATTGATAACTGTGAAGTCATGAGAGATGCCGAGCAGAACTGGAAACTTGTCACACCAAAAGGAAACTTCATTGTCACTTCAGCGATGACTGAAGACAAAGAGGCCACTCCTTTGATTCCTCATTTTGCTGACGAAGATGCCGACCTCAAACAAGATGACTTGGCGAAAGGTTTTCTTTCTTCTTCACTATTAATCCTCTTACTTTTTATAGGTCTTTGGTATGCCGCTCAGAATATCGAGGAAGTAGAAGAAAAAGTTATCAAGCCGGTTGTTGTAAAGATGGTTGAGATCAAACATGAGATCGTCAAAATTACAGCCCCTAAAGTTGTACAAAAGAAAGAACTCACTCAACAACAAAAAACTCATAGAGCGATCAAGCAGAACCTTGGTTTTCTAGGAATGCTTGGAAACAAGAACCTGAAAAAAGCAGTTGGTGGAACACCTACAAAGCTTAAGAAGGTAACCGCTGGTGCTGGAAAAGGTGGAGACGCTGGATCTGGAGGAGAGCTTCTTGTCGGACTAGGGAAGGCCGTTAAAAGAACAACTGTTGGAAACACTGGAACCAAGGGTCTTGGTGGTATTGGTACTAAGGGAGCCGGCGGTGGAGCTGGTGGATACGGAACAACTACTATTGCTTCTGGTGAAGGTGTTGGTATTTCTGCGGTTGCTATCTCTAATGACGTCACACTGGAAGGTGGCTTAAGTCGTGCTGTGATTATGGCCACTATTCAAAAATACCTCGCACAGATCAAGGCCTGTTATAACCAGGGACTTAAGACCAACCCAGCTCTTGAAGGAACTGTTGCTATGGACTTCCAAATCCGTGCCAATGGAACTGTTGGATATGCCAGAGTTGGAAAATCCAGTCTTGGTTCGCAGATGGTTGAAAGCTGCATGAGCCGAAAGATGTTGACCTGGCAATTCCCGAAGCCAAGAGGCGGAGTGAGCCAGGACGTAAGATTCCCATTTAGTTTGAGACCAGAGAGTATCTGATTTAAGGACGAAATATGAAACGAGTACTCAAGTTTTTACCATTACTATTTATCCTCGGAGCCTGTGAGTCCGATCCATATCCGCAATCGGGTGGTGAGATCGTCAACGGTCGAGCTCCTCAACAGAGACAGACGGCTCCTGCTTTCTCGATCGATGTGGTTTCCACACTGAGATTTAGAGAAGGAATTCAGGGGGCATATCCGATCAAGTTTCATGTGCCTAAGGGACAACCTGAATATAGCTTTACAGGTCTTCCAGATGGAATGAGTTTTGATGAGGAAAAGCAAAAGCTTGTTTACAAGCCTGGGTTTGATGCCGCCAATGACCCTGATGACCCATTCGTTAAAGTCAAACGAGTTCCTGTCACTATTTGGTTACGTGAAAAAGGGAATACCACAGTTGCCATCAAAAAAGATGTTGTGGTTGAAGTCAACGATACTCCGAGAGGATTCAGTGTCACTGGATCTGTATCTAATGTGAATATTGATGAAGGTGAGAGCCTTGATCGTTCATTTGAGTTCATCAATGAAGATTTCCCTTCTGGACCGTTCACTGTCAAAACAAGCAATCTTCCTAAAGAGTTTGAAGTCACTGTTGATGGTAATCAGGTTTCTATGAAAATGAGTCCTGACTATTATTTCGTCACAGTTGATAATACTTGTAACTACTGGAACTGCTACAGAGAGTGGGATGAAGGTAAAATCGAAATTATCGCTCCAGATGGAAGAAGAATCGTTCAAAATATCGAAGTCAAAGTCAACGATGAGAGAAGAACTCCAAAATTTGTAATTCCTGATGAAATCGAGCAAGGACTTGAGGTGAACTTTGTTGTTTCGGCCATGGACCAAAACGCTGAAGTAGAGCCTGTCATTACTCTAAAGAATCAACCTAGAGATGGAAGCATCACTTTTGAAAAACTGATTCTCGCTAAAAATGATCTCAAGCAAACTCACATGAAACTTACATGGAAGGATATTCCTGAAGATAGAAGAGGAACTTCTTCTGACTTCAGATTTGAAGCTTGTGTTTACAACAAGAGCAAACAAGTGAATAACTGTGTAACTGAGACTGTAACGGTTAAGATCAGTGAGCAGACTCACTCAGCACCAGTCATCACTCGTGATAGTTGGCCATTAGGTCACATCGAGTACATCGGACACATGAAGTCTGCTGGTTTCACTCTGCAAGTTGTTGATGGAGACGATGACTCTCGCTCAATGGGGTCTATCAAAGTTTACCCAGAGAATATGAGAGACATGGTCAAATATCGCAACGGAAGACTTGAAGTTACGGCCAAGGAACCAGGGATTCATCAATTCAAAGTTGTGGCCAGATCTAAATTTGGAATTGAAAGCACAGAATCTTTTGCATTTGAAGGTCTTCCAAAAGACTGGTCATCAAACCTTTATCTGGTTGATTCATTGAGGTCGAAAGAAGTGATCATCAACAAAACTCTCTTTGACTCAGTTGATGTAGCCAATCCGGATTTCCAAGCATTGGATAGAAGACTTCTTAGTAATAGAGAGACTTTAATCCTTGGAACAGAAATCTTGAAGAACCCTGCTCAGATTGAAAACATTGAAGGACTGAGAACCAAGTTTAAAAACATTGTTTTGATGTCTCCTGCACTTCAGCTTCTTCAAGGTGAACTTGATGCAGAAATCAAAAAGCTTGGAATCACATATCGAGGTCGCTTCTCTGATGTTCTTACAGGGCAAAAGCTTGAGGATTACTACTTCCTTATTGGTAAAGATGTTGATCTCAGATATCCAAAAAGAAGAGTCAAACTATTTGGTCTATTGACTGATGAATCAGCAAATCCACTTCTTTTGAACAAGAGAATTGATTCTACATGTACTTCGGCATTAAGCCTTGGTGATGATGTTACCCAGCTAGACCATCTTGTCAGTGTTAAATGTCAGAGAGAGAGTGGTGGTGGATACATCATGATCAATGGTTATGAGTTTGGAGACATGAAAGTTTCCGCAGATGATAATGAAATTCCCAAATCTTGGCTTAACAAGCTAATGGAGCTGTAAGATGAAATACCTACTGACCTTATTGTTACTTATTGGAAGTGTTAACTCTTTTGCAGAAGAGACGACACCTGCTAAAAAGTCATTGGAAGAGCAGTTGGAAGAATTGAATCTTCCTGCCAACCAAGCACCAGGTGCTGTTAGCAAGGACAAGCTTTACTCTGTTCAAATGAGATATGTTCCTCTCATTGGGGCTCATGAAGTTTCACTCTCTGCTGGTAATGACTTTCAAACTGATGGACATCTGACGACAAGACAAGCTGGACTTCATTACAGATATCACATCAATGACAAGTGGAGCTTCATCGGCAACTACGTCAAAGTATTCAATGAACTCAATAACTCAGGAAAAATTCTTCTTGAAGAGGAAAAACTGGTAGCTGATTCTGATTACTTGATGTCACAAGCTGATATTGGTGCTGAATACAACATGTTTTATGGGAAATTCAGACTTGGTTCACATAGTGTTTTCTACTTCGACCAATATTGGGGTTTGACTGCAGGTATGGTTGAGCTGAGAAGAGGAGCTACTCCAATCGTTGGTCTTGACGCAGGTCTGGCTTTCTGGTTTGGAAAAAGACTTTCTCTTCGTACAGGTCTTAAAAACCATGTTTTTGAGACAACAAGTGGAACAGGAACCAAGGCCTACAACAGAAACATGGTTGGTTACCTTCAGTTGGGTTACCTGATGGGAGGAAGCAACCTATGAAAAAACTTCTACTGGCCGGACTCATTCTCTCTGCATCCAATGCTCATGCAATTGGAGGAGCTGATGTCCTGCTTAATAACGTAAGTTCGGATGATGCTAGTAGCGAAAAGACGATTGTGGTTAATGATCGCACAGCTGAATCAACTGTTTTTGAAGGTTTCAAACTTAATGATCCTGTCATGGTTCAGATGTTCACTGAGTGGAGAACCGCCGGGAAATTGGATTATGAAGTCAATTCATGGTTCATGAAGTTACTTCAAGGTAAGTACGAGCAGGCTTCCCACCTTCTTTCAGTTATGAACGACAAGATGCCATCAGAACTTTATACCCATATGAAAGTCAGCGAAGTTTATCTTTATCACAAGCTCGGCCTGAACCAGAGATTCTTTGATTCATGGGTTGATTTACTTAAGGATAAGAAAGCAGTTGAAAGCAGAATTGGGATGACTCTCTGGCAATATGTTGATCAGAAGGCACCAGGTTTCTTCTCAAAGAATGCTATTCATATAACCGCGGCTCAAGCCGAGACAATTAAGAATGTTGAAAATGCCAATACTCCATTCTTCGTTTATGCCAACGCAGCGTTGGCACTTCGAAGTGGAAAAGAGGCCTATCAATCATTGATTAGCATTCCAAGTGGACACCCATTCAAGATTCCTTTGGCCCAGACTGTTATTCTCGATATGGCGAGAAACAACGAACTTGGAAATGCCGGTAAAGTTCTGAAAAAGTATCTCGAACCAGAGATAGAAAAGGTAAGTGATCCATATGTACTTGGTGAGTATTACTTAAACCTGGCCAGATTCCTTTATCAAGCCGGGGCCATGGAAGCAGCTGAGTCTTACTATTTGAAGGTTCCGAACAAGCATCCACAATTTACTCAAGCGAGAGCTGAGTTGATGTGGTCGTATCTTAGAACTGGAAAGACTGCAGAACTTAGAGGTCAAGTTGCCTCTTTGAAGTCTGAACTTTTCAGTGAATATTTTATCCCTGAGATTTATGTTGTTCGCTCAATTTCTAATCTCAAGCTCTGCCAGTATGGGGAAGTGGAGAAGGACTTTCAAAACTTCATTACCGCCAACAAAAAATGGGCACAGATCATTCAATCGAGAATCAAGGAAGAAAGTCCTAAATGGTCTGAACATAAAGATTTCTTTTTGAAACTCGCTGACCAAAGAGTTGCTGCAATCGAAGCAGAAATGAAGAAAATTGAAGAGCTTGGTAAGAAGAGCATCAAAGCGGCTCTTCCTGCTGTAGGAGTTCAGCCTCATTGGAGTAAGAATAATAAGGAGCTAGCGTTCCATCTTCAAGAGGCCAAGAAAAAGCGTATTGTCGAGTACAAGCGTCCTTGGATTAACAGAGAGAGAATTCTTGCTGAGGCCATCAAAAAGATGAAGTTCGTAAAAATCGAAACTATGTCTCAGATCAGAGACTTGACCAGAAAAAACATTACTCTTGGGAATGGCAATAAAGCTTCCGATCCGCTTGCTAAGGCCGAGAACAAGCTGGTCTTTCCTTATGATGGAGTTTTCTGGCCGGATGAAGTGTTGAACCTTAAGGCACAGGCGGAAAGTCTTTGTCTTGGAAAGGCGGCCCTATGAAAAAAATTGTAGCACTAGCTTCATTGCTCTTCATCTCAGGTTGTGGACAAGATCCGACATTCCAAAGATTTGATGATTATGTGAAGCCGCCAACGACCATTATGAACTATCCCGTCAAGGCCATCGAAAGAACCAACACTGAAGTTGATATTTTATGGGTGATTGATAATTCGCTTTCAATGGATGATATCCAACAGAACGTGATCACCAATACTGGTATCTTCATGCAGGAGTTCGACAAAAAGGGTGGTATTAACTGGAAGATGGGACTTGTTTCAACAGATGAAGATGAAAACCCATATCTAGGTCTTAATACCAGATCTGGATTCAACTACCAATCTGCAGATAGAGTCACAACCTTTACAACGGCCGTAAGAAGTCTCGGTCTAAACGGGTCTTATACAGAAAAAACTTTCAGCCCTATTATCAGACATATCGGTCCAGGTAACGTATTTGTCAGAGAAAATGCGATGCTTGTAATCATCAGTGTGACCGATGCTGATGAACAGTCAGATTCCATTTCTGTTGATGACTTCAAAAGTTTCCTGGCCAACACCAAAGGTGGAGACCTTGGAAAAGTTAAGTTCTATGGTGTTTACTCCGTTCAGGATTTTGGATGCCCAAGCTCTGATTCCAGATGGTTCTATAGAGAGAGTAAGTACAAGCCAATCATTGAGGCCACTGGAGGTTCTACTTTTCCTGCCTGTGCTCCTGACTTTGGTCAAAAATTAACTGGATTGGCGAAAGAAATTATCTCGTATCTTCAAAGTTCAAAAATTACACTGAAAAAGCGTCCTAAGCCTTGGACTATCAAAGTGGCCTATAAAGGTAAAGTTCTTCCAGGTGGTCCTCAGGATCAGGGAGGAATGTGGTATTACGATTTCAACGATAATGCCATTGTCTTTTATAGCTTGGACTTCGCTCCAGGAACTGAAGAAATTGTCGACATCTCATTTGACGAGGACGACGGCTTCTAGTCTCAATTGCACAAATTATTGGCGTCAATATTTTAGACAAACCCGGTCCTAGTACCGGGTTTTTCAATACTTGGAGATTTTTTAAAAAATCTTTACCTGATTTTCCAGCTCATTTGTATCCTGTTTATACACGTTATTGTTCATGTTGTTATTGCTGGAGTTGTAGATGAAGTTGTTGATTATCATCGCCCTTTTTGGGCTTTCTTTGGTCTCCCATGCCAATGAACCCTTAACAGAAAATGAAATTTCAGAGGTTATCAGAAAGGCGGATAAATCTGAGTTCAAGCAGATTTATGAAGGAGTCCTTTCATACTTGGATGAAGCAGAGAAGACTGAAGAATTTGAGTCCAGATTCAGTATGAACTTTCTAAGTTCACCCAAATTTTCACTTTTCAATATCTTGATTCAAAGTGGTTTTGTCATCTCGGGATATGACGACCTTTGCTTTTTTGGGGGGTGGATGTCAAAGAAAGGTGGTAATGGTAAGTGTCGTGTTCCATGGAAGATGAGAAATCATTCAGGCTTTAAAAACACTCATAGTGCTCACGTTTATTCCAAGGCCTATAATTGTGGAGGAGATAATTTCAGATGTAATCCGATACTCTTTGGAACAAATGGAAATGGGAAAGGTCTTTGTGTCAAATACGACCCAGTAAAAAATCTATCGGCCAGATGTTCAACTGGTAGTAAAAGTAAAATAGATGATCATTTGAAGAACTTGAAAGAAGATCCGATCTTACGTGAAAAGTTTGCTCATTATCTAAAATTTCTCCTTAAAGAGTGTCGAGGTTCTAGAGGTAGTACTTGTAAGGTTCTTAAGGGACATCTTAAAGGTATATATGTAAAGGCCGTTAAATCTAACGATGTGAAGATTTGTGAAGCAGTCGTCAAGCCATTGGTTGCAGCTCAAGATTTCATCAATATTGGTGCCCGTATGGATTCTCCACCAGTTTCTGGGAGAACTCCTAGTGAAACTGATGAATCAGAAGTAGTTGATATGTCTGATGTGGAATCCAAGCTTTTTAAAAATTATAAAAAGCTGGGAGGAGACCCGAAGGCCTTTGCTCATGTCATGTGTTTTTTCAAAAAACATCAAGCTTCTCTGTTTAAAGGAGGTCATGGTAGAAAGCTCAAAATCAAAGAGAAGTGCAAAATCATCATCAATGATTACACCAAAACTTCAAATAAGAAGCGACTATTCATCCTTAATAGATGTACTGGGAAAGTTCAGGCGATGCAGAGTTCACATGGAAAAGGTGGAGGGGCAGGTTCTGGAACGAATTCAACTTCAACTGCTTCTTATATTTCAAATAAGCCGAATACTAATTTGAGTCCATCTGGATTCTTCATCATGGGTGGTTGGCATAGAACCAGTAAACCATGGAACCCTGGCATTAAAATGCATGGTCTTCAAAAGGGAATCAATGACAATTCTTATCGAAGAGGAATTGTTTTTCATAGATCACAAAATAGCAGGACTGCTTACTGTGGAGGCGGAATCGCATCTAGTGATGATTCAAACCCCCAATTAAGTGGAGGAAACTGTGGTCGTACACATGGCTGCATTGGAATTCCTCCAACGAATTGGCAAGTGGCCAAAGACGATATTCTCGGTGAAAGAGATGGTGGAGCCTTGTTGTATACTTATTCAAAGAATGAAGCTGCAAAGTCATCAAGCTATTGCGGGGGAGATAATCTATGGAAATAAGAATATTCTTATCAGCGTTTTTATTGTTCTTTTCTTTTAATCTTTTTTCTAATGAGGGCGGGATTCCAAAGTGTGAAGATATTGGAATTGAAGTTAAGAGTACATTTATAGATTATCAATTTGATCGTAAAACCACTAAACTCATCAGCAAGGACTTGGCCTTGGGTCCTTTGGAGCCTCAGTGGTCTAATGAAACTAGAGAAATGAAAGAAGTTTTTTATCAATTCAAAAAAGAATCGGAGAAAGCTGACTCAGTTGAAATATCTTATCAAAGAGAAAGTGATAAAAAGATACTGGATATCAAGTCGTACTCACTCGGAGATGAGAAAGATGGGTTGTTGAAAGTGAAAGGATTTCTTTTCGAAAAGGGGGTCCAAAAACCAGAAGACAGGCCGGGAATACAAAAATATATTTTTAAAAAGAATAGAAAGCCATTATGTCAGCAGATAGTGAAACATTACTACGCTTCAGAGGCACAGTAAGAAAAAAGACCACTTCTTCACCCCATTGGAAAAAGTGGTCTTTATTTGGCGGTTAGATCTCGTAGAATGATTGTCTTAGGGACGAGAAATATCTTTTTCTTAAGTACTTTTCTTTTCCAATTTTCTTTGGATCAAGCATGAATTTCAAACCTTTCATCATTTTCTTTTTCATTAGAAGGTCTGATCCCTTGTGAGTAAGGTAAAGAACTCCAATGACTGGTGCTTTGACCACGTCGATAGCAGCTCCTAGAACCAAGGCAGGTACTCCGATGATTCCTGACTGACTATAATAGGCTACAGCGAAACCTGTGATTGTTCCAACAGCGGCCGCAGTTGCATAATTGTCATTGATATCATCATTGGCATATTCATTTGCATGTCTTTGTAGTTCATCACGATCCATTTCTTGAACATCAAAAGTCATCATTCTTTCGAAGTCATAACCTTCATTCCACTTGATCAAGACATTCATGGTGACACAGTTTCCAGCGTCACTTGTTTGAACACATTCAAGGGCCATTTTTTGACCGTCTTTTGTTTTAAGAATTCCACCAATGAAATCTGCATGTGCGTTAGCACTGATGATAAATAGTGAGATGAGTAGTATTAGTTGTTTCATGTATTCCCCTCAGTTGTTTTGTCTGAGCGGTTTAAAACATGAGGCCTATGAGATGGCACGGATTTCGATTGTCAGATTTTTTCAATATCTGTCAAAAGGTGGAAATTTCAATGACTTAATCGAGATCAAACAGGTAGTTTTCACGCTGTTCTCTTTCTTTTTTGCCGACAATATGGACTCCCATGATGAGGTTTCCTTCCATATCGTAAGTTGGAGAAAGTACCAGGCGACTCTTGGAAGAGTCTTTTCTAAGTACCTGCTTAGTCACAAGGTGACCGATCAATGCACCCATGACCACATCACTTGCCCAGTGAGCGTTATCATGTACTCTAGACCAACCTCCAATCGTGGCAGCAGAGTAGGCGAGTACAGGAATCAATCTGGAATGATGTCCCCATGTCTCAGAGATGAAGGTTGCAAGTGTAAAGGCCGTGATTGTATGCCCGCTTGGCATGGAAAGATGTGAACCTTCCAGTCCTGGACCGTGGAATTGATAAGGTCCATTGTCTTGGTTAGGTCTTTCTCTGTGAAAAATTCGTTTTGCCACTTGAGCAACAATTCCTGTTATCAACGATGTTTTCGCCAAGAGTAGTGCCGTGGATTTTACTTCTCCATTTTGCAAGACCACTCCTACGATATAGCCGGCGGCAGCTCCATAGATAGTGAGCTCACTCCCGAAAAATTCTCCGGCAATGGCCACTCTTTCGATTATGTCATTGCTGTTTTCTTGAACGAAGTCAGTAATTGCTTGATCATTTGGGAAAGCGAGTATCAAGGCACCGGCAGCGACTGAGGCCGTGACCAAGTCACTACCGTCGAGACCAAGTGGAATATGATACTGAGGTCTACTCCATTGAGCACCCATACCTGGAACCTGTAGCTCCCCAATGGGTCGTATAAGATCATTTTGAATCAAAGGTTGGGTGAATTCTTCCTGATCAAGAACGGCAAAATCTGGGTTATTTCGAACCTGCGTGCTTGGACATTCTCCAGTCAACTGGCAACGCATGCTGATAGCAGCATGAGCGATTGGTTGCAAAAGAAGCACGATGATTATCAGTAGTATATGTTTCATGAATGCTTCTTACCATGCTCTGTGTCAGATTCAATCTTTTTGTAAAAACTACTGCAGGAATTCGATCTAAGTGGTTGAAAAAACTTAAAAAAAAGGCTCCCGAAGGAGCCAGTCTTAAAGTTGAATAGTGATGCTGTTGCCATCAACTTGAATGTCTTCACTACTGACAAACTTTCGAAGCAGATAGAGGACAAACTTTCGAGTTGGAATACCGGCGATATGAGCCGCCTCCACGTTAAGCTTGAGTTGATTTTTTTCGCGATTAAAAGAGGTATCTCCTCTGAAGCGAACTGGAATTCTAAATATGAATTTGACCTTGGCCTTGAAGGCAAACTTGTTATTGGCACTTACAATTTTAATGTCTTTAAAATCGTAAAGATCGATGATGCCTTTGTCTTCTTGGGATTTTGCATAGGCCCAAGCATCGTTTGAATTTGTTTTTAGAAAGTTTCTGGCCTTCTCTTCATTGACCTCAATTCTTGAGACTCTGATGTCTCCTCTCTCTAGACATCCTTCGAGAACGACATGTTCATTTATATCGACTCTTTTTGGGATCGGTTTTTTCTCACAAGAGATTTCAAGATGAGAAACAGATGTAACATCTTTTCCAACTTTGAAAGTCGCTTTGTCTGATACAAGTGAGTAGGTTGTTTCACCAATGAGCATGTGGGCATTACCAATATTCGCATCCACATCTTTTTGTTGGAGGTTGAAGTTTTTGAAAGTGTTGTTTGAAGTCTTGAGGCATCCGTTCAGGATGACTTCTGGATCCAGGTCTCTCATGTCCGGATACTTATAACAGTCGAGATTGGCCTCTTTCATGTTGTAGTGGGTATCTCTGATCTTACCGTTGATATTTTGAACCATACCTTTGATGGCGTTGTCTTTGATGAAAAGTTCACGAACAAACAATTCGAGATCCAGAGGAAAGTCAGAGTTGGTGTCTTTAATTTTGACAGTAGTCAGACCTGTCTCGTTGTTGCTTCGAAGGTAAGAGTTTTCAAGACAAAGTTTGTCGATCTCTGTTGAGTAAGTTCCACCGGAGTCACAGAAAAGGTTGACGTTTTCAAGACCGAAGTCGACTCCTTCAAGAGTCATGTCGAGTTTTTCTCCGACGATCCCAATTCCTTTTTCTGTGAATTCAACATCAGCATTGATGATGTTGAAGTCATTTATTCCGGCCAGCGGATTACGACTTCCAAGATCGGAAGAAAAACTGATGTAACCCTTTTTGAAATTGATCATGTTATCGAGCATGAAGACATCAGCTTCGAAGATATCGCCTTCATCCGGTTCAATCTGAATTCTTTCGGTGGCAAAGAGAAGAAGCATCTTCTTCGCCTTGATTTCACCAGAGAGGGGAGTATTAATGGTCTCCTGATTCATCCAGAAGTTTTCAACTGAAAAAAGCATATAGTCTTCGGCCTTCGAACTGAAAGACGTTACAAGGGCGAATAGACAGACTAGAAATTGAGCTTGTCTCATAAGTATTCCTTTTTAATGTATAAGCTCAAATTCTAGGATTCCCGACTCTGAATGCCAAGAAAGGGCCCTCAATGGGGCCCAAACAATTTCTATCATTTAGTTGGTTTTGTGTGGCGTGTCGTCAGGGCGTCTCTACGAAGAAGCTCAAAATCCCAGCAAGACGGAAGCGATCACAGGTAATGTTCTTTTTCTTTCCAAAAAAGTGGAATGAGAGGATTTGAAGCGTCGATGGCTCCTTCATTTCCTTGATCAAGTAAAGAAAGATGGACTTGGCCAAAAATTGAGTTGCTGGCTTGAGCTGAGCAACTTGAATAATGAGATTTTTGAAAACAGGGAAGGCATTGTCGAGTTCTGGTCTTTCGAGAACACCGCCTGTGTTGTTTTCATCAAATCTAAGTACAGCAGATTCTACGTTTCCAAAGCCAATGATGACACGACCAAGATCAGTCTGAGTCATTGGAAGGTTTGGATCAGGGATGATTCTCGAATAGGTTTCCATATTTATTAGATGTTGAAGGGCCTTGTCAGGTCCAACTCCATCTAGGAATTCTTTAAGGCGAGGGTAGTATCTCTCCATTTGCATTTCATCAAAGAAAACTTGGTAGAAATGCTCACGGTAGCAACCAATCTCAAATGATTTATCTTCTTCATCTACAATGTCGCAATAGGATTTGAGACGGGCGTGAACTTCAGAAGTGATGTCAACGGAAGTGAAGACTGTGTTGAAATATTCCGTCGCTTCGTAGACATCAGCAACCATGTCTCCATTGGCATTGAATTGGAAATTGTCAGAGCTGTTGACGGTTTCAGAGAGAAATCTTTCAACGTCTGCTTGCCAGAAGTCCATCTCTCTAAGAAGGCCTTCAATTTCATAGATGAGAACTCTCATATCATCAATACTGATGGACCAGCCATTTTCTCTTGGAGCTCCATATACGCGAATCAATTTATTGAGTCCCCAGTTGAAAAGAGTCAGCATGGTATAACCAGAAGCATGTCGGGTGTATTTATTGTCAAATGTGATCCACCCATTACCATCTTGAAAGAATCGGTGTGTACTGGTCAGTTCCTGGAACTTATCCCAAAGGACAGGTACACTCTTTTTATTAAATGTTTTGTACTCTTCAAGTTCAGGTCTCTTGAGGTCGGAAACAGCGTCAGGCCCATCAAGAATCTCTTTGTAATGATAATACGTGACTTCATTAAAGTAGAGCTGTTCGAAGATTCCTTGTCCCCATTGAACAAGAGTATTGATGTTTCCAAATGTGTAAGAGTCCGCACTGCCGCCAATCAGCCTCGTCTTGAGATTTCTGACTGAGTCTTCCATGTTTTCCATGCTGTACTTGTTTCCAAGCAATCTTCCAGCAACATTAGTCAGGTCTTTATGGCTTAGAATTTCATCTTCGTTGTTGAAGCTATAAAAGTAACCTTTGAATTCACGGACGATGTCCATGAAGAAGTACCATTTATCTCCATCTGAGAAGAACTTTTTCCCACCACTCATCATGGCGTCCATTCCTAGAAGAATGAGGTTTGGTGCCAGCTCGAGAAGTTTTTCAAATTCTGGTGCATCGATGACATTTTTTTCACCACCAAGAACCAGTTTTTTGACAAAAAGGAAACTGTCGATCAGTTCAATATCCAGATCGGCTTCACCAATTTCCAGAATCTTTTTTAGTTCTGCTAGAAAATCTTTTATTTGGAGAGTGCTTTCTTTATTTGTTGGTCTTTGTTGGATGACGTTAAGGGCCTTTTCGCCGAGAGAAGAAGTTAGGGTAAAGATCGTTTGCCGCCTGTCCCAGTAATTGAATTTATCCATCCCTGTAATAAGTTTATTGAGACCTCTACCTTCGTCGTTGACGATTCTAAAAAGTTTGAAGAGGAGAGGAATATTTCCAACAGAGACTTTGTCTTTAGGGTCCTTGAGAAGAACAGTATTCAGGTCAAAAACAAGTTTCAATAGTTCTTTGACAGTTGTATTTTTGTTGGCCGGAAAAAATTTATCGATGAATCTTTGAAGTTCACCTCTGGCCACATAGCGAGGATCATCACGTCTGACGAAGTCTACGAACTTTTCAAGATTACTTTCAAGACAATCGATTTCAACATCGATCTTTTCATCGAGAATTTTGCCCAATTTTTCTGTATCGAACTCACAGGTGCCCTCGAGCTGGCCCAGATCGAATACCTCTAGACTTTCATCGGCACTGTCGCCGAGTCCGCAGGAAGTGAATACAACAAGAGAACATAAAACAGTCAGGTATCTGACCAACTCATTTAAATTTTGCATGATTCTCCGATCGGTAAAACCATCTTCCTGATGGAGTTCTTTTGTTTAGAGTATGCTGAGTGGCAGAATATTCCTGTGGGGGCAGGACAGGCATTATGATATGATGCAATGTGTCGGGAACTTTTAGCTTGTCTAATGCAGACGATGACGAAATGCTAGACTGTATAAATGAAAAAGATACTGAAGCTAAAATACCTTACTCCCTTATTCCTTACTTCTATTATTCCCTTTTTTCCGTGTTTAAGTAAGGGGTTTTTTTCCCTTACGCAAATTCAAAGGCTAAACGAGCCTCGAATGGAAGGAATTTCCGATCAGTACTTTAGTTTGAACGTTTCAGGTGACCGTGAAAAGTTCCAAAGATGGGATGCTTTTTACGATTACAATGGGCGATTTTATCCTGGTGAAAATGGGGGAATGTTGCACTCATTGAGTGAGGCCTATCTCCAAAGAAATATCGGACGCTCTTCAATTTCAGTTGGACGTAAAATAGTTGACTGGAATCCTCATGAACCATTCTGGGGACTGGCCGTCTTAAATGCTAACCGTGGTTTTTCCTACATGGATTATGACCGTGAAGGTCTGATGGGTCTGCATTTTGAAAGAAGAATGGGGGGCTTCAATTTTCACCTATTCGGAAGTTTCATTCACATTCCACAGATTAACCCTACATTTCGAATTAAAGATAAAAGAGTCGAATCTATCAACGAATGGTCCGCACTTCCGTTCAAGGATGTGGCCTATAACGGTAACAAGATCCCTATCAACTACACTCTCGATGAACCTGATATCGCTGGGATTGTTTTCAATCAAAGTGTGGGTGGAAAACTTGGATACGATTGGAAAAGTGGAGGAGTTCAGGCCTATGGAACCTATAAGCCTGAAAACTTGATTCGAATTAATGCCACTGGATATTACGACCCTGATACTGAAGCAGCTGAAGTCCGGGCCAGACCTTTTGCCAACCACCATCTTGTGTGGGGTGGTAATGTCAAACAAGACGTCAAATCATTTGATACTTCAGTTGGCTTTGAAGTTGATCATCCAAGAGTGGGTTCAGATGACTCATTTGAGTTTGAAGCTTTGAAGATTGTTCCTGTCTACACCAAAAGAACTTATGCCTACGGACAAGTCGAGAAGAAGTTAAAGTATGCCAAAGTTGGAATTCATTTTGTAGAACTGCTCGACGGTAAAAATACAGATGCCAATGCCTTTTCTTCGAAGGCCATGTGGACCCGTGCCGGCGGACTCTCTGTTGATTGGAGTGTTACCGCAAAACTAAATTACATTTTCATGGGCAAGTATGATTTCGCCCTTGGAGACTCTCTTGTTCGCAATCAGCTTTCTTATCAATTTGGAAAGCATGTCAGTGCCAATGCAGGTTTTGAGATGGTCAGAAGTGAAGATCCAAAATCTTTTTGGCTACCATTCAAGACGAATGATTCTGTTTATACAGGTTTAGGTTACTTGTTCTAATAAATGGGTTTTGGATATCAGGCAGACTTCTTGATATCCATGGCCGGTTCAAACATCAAACTTATTTCAAACCCATGTTCCACATGATCATTAATGATTTCAACTGTTCCCATGTTTAGCTCGATGACATTTTTCCAAAGATTAACACCTTCAATTTTGTTTTCAACCATGTCATCTCCTTCAGAATTTTTCATGATTTCAGCATCTGTAGGAGGGTAAGCGTTCATAATGGAAATGAAAACTCGACCATCTTGAATTCTTGTTGAGATCTGGATCTCTCTTTTCATTTGAGTACGAACTACATTTGTACACTCTGTGATGTACTTCATTAAAACAAACTTTAGCTCTTCTTTATCGCCGAAAAGACAACCGTCGAGGTTGTTATAGTATTTTAGGAGGATCTCCTGCTTCTCGGCCATGATGGATGTATCGATCATGAGACTTGTGAAGAAAGGTTTGAAATCAACTTGTTCCATCTTGGTATGGTGATTTCTGTTAAATAATCTCAGACTTGAAACTAGTAAGCTGATTCTGTCAGCAGCTTTGTCGACATCTTTTAATGTCTTTGCGAGTCGTTCATACCGACCTTTCTCGACATTTCTTTTCATCAGTTTGGTCATTCCTTTGATGATCATCAATGGATTGTTGATCTCATGAGCAAGGGAGTCCGAAATCTCCCCAACAGCGGAGAGTCTTTCGGTTTTGACCTGATTCTTTCTTTGAAGCTCAAGCTCCTCATCGACTTCAATACGGTGAAGTATTTCAGAGACAATGTTGACAAGAGAGAGAAGAAATTGAATTTCCTGACTGTCAAAGTTTTCAAAGTTGGTTTTGTTGAGCTTCAAGAGAGAAACAACTTTTCCTTTATTTTGTACAGGAAGATAAAGTTCTTCTGTCTTATCATCAATAGTTTCTGTAACTGGTTGACCTTGTCTTACTTGAGATTTAAGTCTGGTGGAATCCTCCCAACGAGAAACAAAGCCTTCAATATCCCCAGAGGATTCTCCGTTTTCACAAATTATATGGAGAATCTTGTTATCGTCTATTGAGTAAGCAGAACCCGAGTGGATTTCGGCGATTTTGTAGTCTACAAGAAGTTCGAGAACGAAATGAAACAATTCACGATCACTTCCTAGCTTCGAAGCTTGTTTTAGAAGAATTTGGAAGACAGATGAAAGAGTGATTTGTTTCATTAGTCGCTTCGACATCTGCTTCTGTTCGGTGATGTCACTTAAAAAGCCTTCAACACGATAGCTTTCTCCATGTTTTTGAAATTGGGCCTTTTCTAAAATATGGATATCTTTTTTATCCGATTTAAGTCTGAAATTTTGCTCATAAGTGGATTTTTCGATCAAATGGTGCATGACAGAGGATTTGAAACTGTCATGATCTTCCGGGTGAATCCACTTAAGCAGAGACGTACCAATAATTTGGGATTTTGGTACATTTAAAAGCCTGGGAAGGTGATCATTGACTGAAAGTATTTTGAATTCTTGTAGAGGGTCGTAGCTGATGACTGTTGCATCAACTGCCCCAAGATGTCCTTCCATCTTCTCAGCTGCAAGTGCAATGCCTTCGAAGCCTTTCCATGCTAGAGACGCTATAAGTGTAATCAAAAGAGAGACACAGGTGAAAATCACCCAAATCATTCCTCTGGATTCATGGTGATTTTTAAAGGCCTCTTCGAAATCTCTTTTAATGACCAAGCCGACTTGATAATCCTCTAGCCATTTCCAAGTACCAATAACTGGAGTTCCTCGATAATCTGGATAAGGAGTGAGTCGTGATCCACTTTGCTCATGATGAATTCCCATGAGTGGTGAATCACCATCAATAATATGCGGGAGTTTTACGTTGTAAATTTCATCACCGGGTTCATACTTGGTGATTATTTTTTTTAAGTCATCTTGAAATCTGGAGTGACTTAGTAGGAAGCCGTCTTTGTCGATGATATAACTCTCTCCGGATTCACCGATTCTTTCGTGTTCAAGAAAATTCCAAAAGAAATTTTCAGGAGAAACTCTATAGGCTAGGTACATAAGAGTTCTGTCTCCGTCTAATACTGGAGTTATCATGAACATTGTATAGTTGGTTTTAAGAGAATGACCTTCTTTAATCAAGTTGACATCTGATTTGATAGGACGAGTAATAAAAGTCTGGTTTTGTTTGGTTTTAAGCCAAATATCATCTAGATCTACTATCAAGTTTCTTCTACCCACATTACTATCTCTGGAAGAGGCCAATGATAGGCCATCTTTTGCGATGAGAAAGTAACCTAGAAGATTATGTTCATGGAGTTGTGCAGTTAAATAATTTTTGACGCTTTCGTTGACTTCTTTCCAGCCAATTTTCTTCTGAACGTATCGTTTTGCAATGTTGACAATTGTTTTAGTCGAGGCATTGTATTTTAAATGTTGGAGCTGGGATTCTTTATGCTCCAGAAGTGACTGACTTAAACTTGTTAATGAGTTGGTCAAAATCTTAGTATTTTCTCTGATGGCAGACTGGTAGACATAATTGTCCAGCCTCCAGGTCGCTAATGCCAAGAAGAGTATCGTCGCTCCAAGAGCGAAGTAGAAGTGGGTTTTTTTGAAGCTTTTGTTCATGGTGCTCCTGCCTTTTTTATCGGCTTTTCGAAGCATCAAATTGAATGATTTCCTAGATTTTTACCCTTAATACGTTGAGAGAACCACTCTATTGTTCGAGGATGAAAAGGATATTTTTGTTCACATGTGATTTCGCTCTTTTCTTGCATTTATCGAAGAAATTATTCTGACCATTTTCTTTCATAATTTCTGTACAGGCCTTTAGATATGAGGTGAATGCCAGATCAAGAGAGGTTTGGACACTGACTTTCTCGTATTGATCCTTTTTCACCGTAATGGGGCTTTTAAGCCCACCTGAGGCACAAGAAGTGAGAATGAGAGCTAAGAATAGGTATTTCATAATTAAAGTTTACCTGATTACCATGAGTTATGTTGTCTTTTTTTACCAGTTCTAAGATCCAAATTGGCGGTAAAAGCGGCCAAATCTGGAAATAAAGCAGCTTTAGGAGCATTGGGAAGCAAATTTGAAGTATTTTAAACATGGGACAACAACATGGAGAATTTTATGGGACTTTATTCAATCGAAGAGATGAATATTGATGAAGACAGAACACAGGTGAGCATCACCAGGATAGATGACCTTCTCGAAGGGCTTTCTCAAGTTGCTCATGACATGAAGTCTCCATTGGCCACCCTCGAAACAGTGCTCTCCAGTACTGGAAATTTTGATGAGGAAAAAAGAAATCTCATCAAAAACTCAATTTCAAGAATAAAAAATATTTCCAAAGATGTACTTAGGAAGAATAAAAGAATTGTTGAACTGAAAGAGCCTGTCAGACGAACTCCAGTCAACAGACTTGTTTTGGATCTTGTGCACGAAAAGTTGCATGAGCTATATTCAAACAAGTCGATAGTCATCAATGTGAATAATTATCTTCCAGAAGGAGAGCTGGAACTTCCGCTTCAAAGATCACGATTCAAAAGGACAATTTCCAATCTTCTCAATAATGCTGTTGAGTCACTTGGAGAAGGTGGATACGTAGAAATAGATCTTTCTGTTAACGTGAATGACTATCTGATTCTGACAATTACTGATAATGGAAAAGGGATACCTGCCCATGTGCTACCAAGCCTAGGTAAAAAGGGATTTTCTTATGGGAAGAAAGAAGGCAATGGACTAGGTGTATATGCCGCTAAAAAATGTATAAGAGAACATAATGGTCTATTTAAACTGTCAAGTAAGGCAGGAAGTGGTACAAAGGTTGTTCTTACCTTACCGGTAGAATAGGACTCTCTGGAGTCAAACTTGTTTTGTGATAAAATTTTTTTATGAAATATTTATCACTTATCTTTGTACTTTTGTTTTCGCTTGAACTCTTTGCTCAGATTTCTGATGGTAAAATCGATAATGTCATCAATGAGTATATGAGAAGAAAAGAGAGACTTGAGAGCAAGCAAGAAAGTCAGCCTGCACCTGAACAGAATATCCCCACTGAAACTCAAGATGTCACACCAGAAGGACCTTCTCCTGTGTCGATGCAGGATGTTGTTCCTGTTTCTCCCTATGTCGGAGCCGGAACCACATCTAAATCATTTTTTAAAATTGGTGTTGAACCATTCAAGGTTACAAGAGTGGATAAGAATAGAAACTACGGAGTGGACACTCGTGCCCGTCTTCATGGTTTTGGAGATTATATTCTTGATGGGAAATTCAACTTTGAACTCAAAGACGAGAAAGAGCCATTCTCAGACAATGTCATTACCAGTCGTTACTATCAAGCAGATATGGCCTTGGAAAAAGAGAACTTCCTCTGGAGCCTTCATCTTTTAATTCAAGCTGGCTATCAGAGAGAAAGATCAGGAAGCGTTTTTCCTATCTATCAAAGAGTATATGGTGGTGTGATTGGTCTCAAATACCTTCATGAAAAGTCACATGGATTCCTAAGAGAATTTAGTGTCTCTTATCTACCTATTTACGACAAATTGAAGTCTGATGCCTACCTTGCTGATGGAGTCACTTTAGTCAGAAAGGACCGTGAATATGTCAGACAGTTTTTTCAATTGGATCTTCTTTTTGCTTTAACCAATAACCTCAAGGCGAGTAATCATTTTCATTGGCGACCTGTTTATGATCTCCAGACAGATGAATTCAATGCGAACAATTCTGAAATTGAGCAGAAGTTCACTTTGATTATGGAGATGTCCAAAATGTTTTCACTTTCATATGAGAACAAGCTGACTTGGAATAAAAGATTGCAGGTAGATCTGAATAGACCAACTACCGACCTCATCAATTCATTCAAATTGAATTGGAACGTGGGTCTCTAGAGTTTCTTCAAATTGCATAAGAATATTTTGAGCTTCTATGGAAAGACCTTCTCCCAGTGAAAAGTCAGTACCTGGAAGCTCGGTCACTTTAATTTTTACGTTTGATTTATAGATTTCTTTAGCCATTGATGCCAAGAGGTCTGGACCGAGATGATGAACACTTGGATTAAAATCCAGAGGGACTTGTTTTGCGTCTCTTGAGATTAGTTCTTTTCCATAGCTCGCATCGAGAAACCAAACCAAGTCGTACTCACACCATTCAAGTACATCTTCAAGATAAAGTTGATAATCAGATTTGTAGGTAAGCAGGGGAAAGCTCTGTTTCAGTATCTTCATGGCATGTAAGGCCAGTCCATCATCCTGACGACTTTCATTTCCAACGGCGTGGACTAGAATCCTATCTTGTAAAACTTCTGATTTGCGAGTCATTTGAATCTCTAATTTCAATTTTAAGTGGCATCTGCCCGAGAGCATGGGTGGCGCAACTGAGACATGGATCATAGGCCCTTATCGCCACTTCAATTTCGTTCAAGAAATCTTCACCTCTATCTGGATTTGTTTCCCAGATCTGTTTTGCCCTTTGGAAAACGGAATTGTTCATTGCCGTGTTGTTATGAGTAGTGGAAACAATCAGATTACATTTGGTGATCTGATCATCATCGGCCACCTCATAGTGGTGAATAAGTGTTCCTCTTGGGGCCTCAAGAAAACCGATACCAGTTCCAGCTCTTTGACCTTTAGTGATTAAATTTTCACCTTTGATATCCTCGTCATCAAGAAGATCTTTGATCATTTCAGCACAGTGAAGTATCTCAATCAATCGTGCCCAATGGTAGAGGAGTGTTCCATGAGGCATTCGACCATTCTGGCTTCTAAAAGTTTCAAGTTCCTTTTGTGCCAGTGGAGAAGGAATATGCTCACAAGTATTGATCCTTGCAAGTGGTCCTACTCGTACCCAACCTTTTTCAGCACCTAATGGCTTGAGGAATGGGAATTTCATATAGCTCCACTCTTTGACTTCTTCCTCGTAAATATCTAGATAGCGGTGGTAATCCATGTCTTCAATGACTTTAGTGCCGTTTTTGTCTACACAACGAAGATCACCATGATAGAGTTCAAGACCACCATCTTCACCAATTAAAGAAAGGTAATTCGATTCAAGTTGATCAAAAGAGAGAATGTCTGTTTGGTTCTTGAGATGAAAAAGCTTGTAATGTTCTAGAACTTCAAGACACCATTGAATGACTTCATCTATCGCAGGAACTTCTTTTCCATTTTTAAAGAAGTCAATTTCTTCATTTGACAGATTTTTATGAATCCCGCCTGGAACCGCCGAGATTCCATGAATTTTCTTACCTGCTGTCGCTTTGATGATTTCTTGACCGAATTTTCGAAGTAGGATTCCTTTCTTTGCGAGGCCCTGATTCATTTGGGCCAATCCTACCACGTTTCTTGATTCTACATCAGAGTTCATTCCAAGAAGTAGGTCTGGGGCCGCCAGATAAAAATAATGAAGGGCATGACTTTGAAGGACTTGTCCAAAATGCATCAAACGACGCATCTTTTGTCCAGTCGCAGTCAAAGTATCATCACTGACTCCGACAATCTGATCGATGGCCTTTGCCGCACACAAATGGTGACTTACTGGACAAATACCACACAATCTTTGAACTAGAACTGGGGCTTCCCAATAAGGTCTTCCTTGAACAAACTTTTCAAAACCTCGAAATTCAACAATGTGAAGTCTTGCTTCTTCCAACTGGTTCTTTTCATTCAAGTGTAAGGTTACTCGACCATGACCTTCAACTCGAGTTACCGGGTCTATAATGATTTTTCTTTTTTCCATATTCTTCTCAGTCGTACTTGATCAAATGCTTTTCTATATGTGGTTGATCTCCATTAAGAAGTGCTGAAAGTGCACTCCAAATTACTTCTCCACTAGGGGGGCAGCCGGGTAGGAAGTAATCAATCTTGACCACTTCATGACAGGGATAAACCCTATCGAGAAGTTGGGGGAGGTCTTCGTGTTTTGGAATAATTGTATTGCCCTTGTTTGTGGGAACATTACAGTAAGCTTCTTCTAGGCAATCTTCTAACGAAAGGTGATTTCTAAGGGCCGGGAGTCCTCCCATGACAGCACATTCACCCAATGAGATGAGAACTTCGCAATTTTCTCTGAACTCTCTAAGGACTTCTACGTTCTCAGCATTACAACATCCACCTTCAATTAAACCAATGTCTACTTTCTTTGTAAAAGTCTTGATGTCTGTTAGAGGAGATCGATTGAATTCAACCAATTCAACCAGATCGAGAAGCTTCAAGTCGATATCCAATACCGACATGTGACAGCCGAAACAACCGGCAAGACTTACTGTCGAAATTACTTTTTTTCCCATAACGGCTCTTTTTCGTATTTTCTTTCCCCGTAGGCCTTGGTGAAGCCTTGACCTTTTACAAGAATTGCACCGACCGGACAAAGGTCCATGGCCTCTTTAGCCTTGTGAGGAGATAGCTTTTCTTCACGCTCATGATCAAAGACAACTCTGGTTTCAGCACCTTTTCCGATGAAACTGAACACCTTGTGTCCTTCATCATCTGCAAAAAGCTCTGTACATCGTTTGCAATGGACACACCTATTTCTTTCAAGAAGTATATTTTTTCCAGAGAAATCCAGATCATAATTATTAAACTCATAAGGGAAACGAGAGTGAGTCATTTCCATATCTTGAGCTTGGGCCTGAAGCAGGCAATCTCCTGACTTTTCACAAGAAGGACAATAATGATTACCCTCCACAAAAAGTAGTTCAATCACACCCTTTCTCAGATCTTTGAGTTCTTCGGTATCAAATTCGATTTGCATGTCTTTTTGAGTTTTCAAAGTACAAGCAGCAGAAGGACGACCGCCGACTTTGACAGTGCACACTCGACAAGTACCTAGGCATTCGTCCATACCTTCATACCAGCAAAGTGTAGGGACACGTACACCATTAAGGGCCAAGGCCTCAACCAGATTAATGTTTTCGGGGACTGATAAAGATTTTCCGTCGAGAGAAATTTCTATTTTACTCACGATGAAACTCCCGGTATTCCTTTGTCGCAGCTTCTTCATCAAAGTCAAAGAAACGCTCATCAGTATTCTTTATTTTTTGATTAAATTCTTCTTCAAATGATTTGAATGAAGTTAGTAGAACGTTGGGGGATGACATTCCTAGTCCGCAGCGACTGGTCTTTGAAACTAGATTACCCCATTCTTTCATCTTCAAAAGATCTGAAGGTCTGGCCTTCCCTGAATTGATTTTATGTAGCATGTTCAGCAAGATGACATTACCTGCCCTACAGGGAGTACAATTTCCACATGATTCATCCACAAAAAACTGCATGAAATTTTCCAGAATTTCAAAAAGGTCTCTTGATTCATCAAAGACCATGAAGGAACCACCTGTGGGAAGATCTTCAAAGGCCAGCTTTCTATTAAAATCCTTTTTTGAAATACATGTGCCAGAGGGACCACCTACTTGAACTATTTTTGTATTCTCCGCTCCTGCTTCTTTCAAAACTTCATTAATTGTTATACCCCATGGGAATTCATAAATTCCAGGGTGTGCTACATCACCACTTATTGAAAGTAGTCTAGGTCCTTTAGATTTTTCAGTTCCGTGTGAGCTTAGGTGTGCTGAGCCGTAACGTATGGCCTGAGCTGCTAGGACAAATGTTTCAACATTATTGACTATAGTAGGTTTTCCAAAAAGACCTACTTCAACAGGAAAAGGTGGTTTCATTCTTGGTTCCCCACGTTTTCCTTCCAGTGACTCTAAAAGTGCAGACTCTTCACCACAAACATAAGCTCCGGCACCCATTCGAACACTTAAGTTGAAGTCACCAAGTAAATTATTATCTTTAAAATCCTTTATTTGTCGGTTGAGATGATCCCTTAGGTAAAAGTATTCCGCCCTGAGGTAGATGAAACCTTCTTTTGCTCCTACTGCATGAGAAGCAACTTTCATTCCTTCTATGAGAAGGCCGGCAAATTCAGTTAAAAGCATTCTGTCTTTAAATGTTCCAGGTTCGCCTTCATCTGCATTACAGACAATGTATTTTTCAGTGGACTTCAACTCAGAAGCAATTTTCCATTTCATACCTGTCGGAAAGCCAGCTCCTCCTCTTCCTCTTAGTCCAGAGTTTGTAACTTCTTGGATGACATCTGCTGGTTTTTTGGCAAGGGCCTTATAGATGGCCTCTCCCTTTTTCCACTTGGTAAAAAAGACAGGACCTTTTTTTTGTATATTGTTACAAACAGGAGTCTTGACGTATTTGGAAGCATTGGCGCCATCGCCGCAATTCATTTGAGCAGCGATTTCCTTAGCGGACTTTCCTGATTTGAGTTGGGTAATGATTGTCTTCACTTTTGTTGGTGTCAGGTTGGGAAAAGGATAAAAATCAATCAGAGCAGCAGGGGACTGGTCACTCATCCCGATACAAGCTGTTTCATAGAGTCCAAATTTGCCACATGAACTCAATGAACCCACTTGGGTTTGGAGTTCATTTTCAAATGTTGTCTTGATCTTTTCCATGCCGGTCATGCGAGCAATGATGGAAGTATCCAGATAGATCTGAGTCGTTCCACGATAATCTTCAGAGAAAAAATGGTAAAAAGAGACAACTTCTTCAATATCGGAAGTCGAAATATTCATCTCTTTTGCAAGTGAGCTTTGCATCCCTTTGGAAATACCACCACAAGACTTTTGGATTTCCCAAAGGATTTCAATAAGCTCACTTCTTGGACGACCGTTATAGACCGTCAAATCCATGGCCTGTTGCATTGCTATTCATCCTTAAAAGCTTTACGCCAATTTTTAGAAATTATAGGATATTTGCCATGGAAAGTACTAACGGATTGCATTGTCTGGAGCTCGAACTGCGTGGTCAGGTGCAGGGCGTTGGTATGCGTCCAGCATTGTACAAAGTGGCCTCATCTTGTCATTTAACAGGCGAAATTTCCAATTCATCTGTTGGAACATTCGCCAGACTTTATGGGACAAGTAATGATCTTTTAAAATTTACCCAGAATTATCATACTTTTCTTCCACACATGGCGAAGGTTCAAGAGGAAAACATTCGTTATGTTTCTTTCGACTCTGTTCCTGATTCACTTTGTTTTGTCATGGGAGATGGAGAGTCCCAAAAATATTCTCTTCCTACTGATTTGGCGACTTGTGAATCTTGCTGGGGAGAGTATTTCGATCAGCGTGACCGACGATATGGATATCCATTCATTACTTGCTGTGAATGTGGGCCACGTTGGAGCGTGATGAATAAGCTTCCCTTTGAGCGAGAGCATACTTCGATGAGAGATTTTCCGATGTGTCTGGAATGTTTGCAGGAATATCAAAATCCAAAAGACCGAAGATTTTTTGCTCAAACCACTAGCTGTTCTGTCTGTGGACCTAAGATCAGTATGGGAATTGATGAAGTTCAGCAAAAACTTCTCAATGGAGCCGTTGGATTGGTTAAAGGAGTTGGTGGTTTTGCTATTGTGGGAGATGCAACCAATATAGAAGTGATCAAACGTATTCGAGTTATCAAAGAGCGACCTGAGAGACCTCTTGCTGTGATGGTGAAAGATGGAGAAGCCTTTAGCAAGCTCGAATTGAAAGAATTGAGTTGGGAAAGACTAAATACTCCTATTGCTCCAATTATTCTTTCTGAGTACGATGGAAACGTTCTTTCAAAAGAACTACTTGCGCCGACGACTAATAAATTGGGAGTCATGGCCCCGACAACACCTTTTCATCATTCATTATTTGGAAAACTTGAGTTCCTTGTATACACATCTGGAAATAGGAGTGGCGATCCTATCGAATATGATCTTAAGTTGATTGAGCCTGAGTTTCTAAAAGAGTTCGACTTTGTTCTCGATCATGATCGACGAATATATCAACCTGTTGATGATTCAGTTATAAATAGTAAAGGATCTATCCTTAGAGATGGGAGAGGTTTGTCACCACGAGTTCATGAAGTTGAAGACTCTTTGGATGATACTGTTTTGGCCTTTGGTGCCGATATGAAATCCAGCCTTTCCTTAAGTTTGAAAGGGCAAGTCTTTCAAACTCCATTTCTCGGATCATTGGCAACATCCAAAAGTGTAGAGAGAATAGAGGAGCAGATTAAAATTTTGAAGAAACTTTTCAATACAGATATAGGAAAAGTTATCTGTGATCTTCATCCAGACTATCTTTCTTCATTTTTAGCGGAACAAAATGAAAATGTATTCAAGGTACAACATCATCTTGCCCACGCGGAAGCATCTTTCTATGAGAGCGGATTTGAGAAGGCCCATGTCTACGTTTGTGATGGAACTGGCTTTGGAGATGACGGAGAAATTTGGGGAGGAGAAGTATTTACCCTTTCAAGAGATTTAACAGATCATGTCGCACGCTTTGAAAACTTTATTATACCGAGGGGCCATAGACCTTATTTTGAACCAGGCTTGGTTCTTGAATCGTTAAGAAGCAAATCTTGTGACGGGGTTTCAACCAATTCAATTGGAAGGTGGTTTGATGCCATGGATTGCTTTTGTTTTCCAAATGACCTGAAAAAACTCACATTCGAGGCCCAAGCTCCCATACTCCTCGAA